>NZ_AP024545.1:0-327065 GCF_018406605.1 Noviluteimonas caseinilytica
TTCGACCCGCGCTCGCCCGCCACGGTGGAGAACCGCACGAACACCGGCGTGATCTTGCCGGCTTCCTGGAACGGCGCCGCGCGCGTGAGGTCGGTCAACGCGTCGTAGCACTCGAAGAAGCCGTGCGCACCGGAGCCGCGCGCATGCACGATGCGTTCGGGGATGCGCTCGTGGTCGAAGTGCGTGATCTTCTCGCGGAGGATGAAGTCCTTCAGCAACGCGGGCCCGCGCAAGCCGGCCTTCAGCGAATGCTGGTTGTCGGCGATCGGCACGCCGTGGTTGGTGGTGAGGCGTTGGCCTTCGGCATCCACGCGCACGCGCGACAGCGGATCCACCGTGGGATTGGCGCCGGGCGCCGGCGCGTTGCCGACCTTGTCGTTGGCGTTGCGTTCGCTGAGCGTGCTGCCGCTGACCAGGCGCGATGCCACGTCGACGTGCGCGCCTTCCGGCGGTGCGGTCGCGTTGTCGCGTCCATATTCCAGCGGCTTGTTGCGGTTGAAGGGGAATGCAGCGGCGGTGGCCTGGACGTCTGCGTCCTGCTGCGCGGGCAGCGGTGTGCCGGCGGCGCGTGCGTTCGGGTTCTTTTTCGCCTTCGAGGGCGCTTGCTTCGCGACGGACTTGCCCGTCCCCTTCTTCGTTGCCATTCGGGCGCTCCTGTGCGATTGAAGCCGCATGGTGCGCACGAAGGCCGTGCACGCCCGATCATGGGCGCGCACGGCAGAGCTTGCGGATTACTGCATGCCGGTTACTTCAGGACGAGCTCGCGCAGCAGTTCGTCCCCGAGCAGCGTGCGCATCACGGTGCGCTTGCCGCTGGCTTCGTCGGCCTGCCGCGGATTCATCTTCGTCACTTTCTCGGCGATGGGGTCCATCTTCTTCGCCATGTCGTCGAGCATCGCCATGTTCGGATACGTCACCACCAGGTACAGGTCGGCTTCGTTCGGGTTGTGCGCCTGCGCCGAGTACACGCGGTAGTCGAGCACGTAGCCCGCCTTCTTCGCTTCCTCCATCACGCCCTTCCAGTTCTTCTGCAGGTACGCCATGTAGTTCTCGAACTGGCCGTCGACGACCTTGATCGATGAAACGTTGGTCACCGGTCCTTCGGTGTAGGCACGTTCCTGCGCGAAGGCAGGCGCGGCCAGGCTGCACAGCGACAGCAACGCGCACAGCGCGAGGGTCCAGCGGGTGCGGGAATGCATGGGGCTCTCCGGTGATGCCGCCGGGAACGGCGGCTTGCACATCGCTGAACGCGCGTGCACGCGCGGGAAGGACAGCCGCTTGCGACCGGCCGTCGGATCGATGGCGCGCACGGGAACGCCGAACTCTGCGGTATCAGTCGCGCAGGATCGAGCGCAGGTTCGCGAGTTTCAGGCGGGCGTCGAAGGTGAGCGACAGCCCTGCATCGCAGCGCTCCACCAGGCCCATCCGTTCCAGTTGCGCCACGTGTTCGTCGCCGGGGACCACGCCCGCTTCCAGCGCTTCCAGGACGACGAGGGTATCGATGTCGAAGTCACGGGATTTCATAACGCGATCAAGGATATCGGCCCGGGTCGTGAAGGGTTCGTTGAAGGGATTGGCCCCATTGCGCATGCCTTCATCCACCGGCGCCGGGGGCGCATCATCGGCGCCTCGTCGCGCAGCCGCGCGGTCCGACAGGAGCGTCCCCCATGCAGGCCAGTTTCCAGCGCATCTCGCCCTTCCTGTGGTTCGACACCCAAGCCGAGGAGGCCGCGCAGCAGTACACGGCCCTGTTCGCGAATTCGAAGATCACGGACACCCAGCGCTATTCGAAGGAAGCCGAACAGGCTTCCGGCAAGCCGGCGGGCTCGGTGATGACGGTGGCGTTCGAACTGGACGGGCAGAAGTTCGTCGCGATCAACGGCGGGCCGCACTTCAAGTTCTCCGAAGCGGTGTCGTTCGTCATCAACTGCAGGACGCAGGAAGAGATCGACCACTTCTGGGACGGCCTGTCCGACGGCGGCGATCCGGCCGCGCAGATGTGCGGCTGGCTGAAGGACCGCTTCGGCGTGTCGTGGCAGGTGGTGCCCGCAGAACTCGGCGCGCTGCTGTCGAAGAACGGCGGCGCCGCCATGCAGGCGCTGATGCAGATGAAGAAGCTCGACCTGGCCACGCTGCGCGCAGCCGCGGGCGCCTGACGCCCGCGCGTTACGTCGCCGCGGTCACCACCGCGGCGTCCATCGGCATGCGGAACTCGAACCGCGTGCCGTCGTCCGCGCTGGATTGCACGGTCAAGGTGCCGCCGTGTGCGCGCGCGATTTCCGCGGCGATGTACAGGCCGAGGCCCAACCCGCCCTGCCCGTCGCCGGGCGCCACGCGCACGTAGGGCTGGAACAGGCGCGCGCGATCGGCATCCGCGATCGGGGTGCCCGTGTTGGCGACCGACACGACGAGGACGTTTTCGACGATGTCCGCCGCCACGTCGATCGGCGAGGCCTGCGCCCCGTGCGTGGCCGCGTTGACGAGCAGGTTGGCGAGCAACTGCGACAGGCGCCGGCGATCGCACAGCACGTCCTGGTCCAGCGTCAACGCCGCGCGGATCGCGTGCGAGGGATGGCCGCCGCGCACTTCCTCGACCACCTGCGCGAACGATGCCTCCAGTTCGCCGTCGCGCACCAGCGCGACCGGGATGCCTTCGCCGAGGCGGCTGCGCGCCAGGTCCAGCAAGTCGTCGATCAATCCCGTCATGCGTTCGCAACTGCGCGCCATGCGCTGCACCTGGCCCTGCCATTGCGCATCCAGCGGCGCAAGCGAAAGCATGTGCGTGCCGACGGTGAGCGACATCAGCGGGCTGCGCAGGTCGTGGCCCAGGATCGCGATGAACTGTTCGCGCCAGTGCGCCAGCGCTTCGGCATCCACCAGCGCGGCTTCGGTGGCGTGCATGCGCTCGTCCTGTTCCAGTTGCGCTGCGATGAGGTCGGTGCACAACTGGAAGGTTTCGAGGATCGTCGGATCGTCGAGCTTCGCCGGCTGCGGGTCGATCGCGCACAGCGTGCCGAAGAAGGTCCCGTCGCGACGGAAGATCGGCACCGAGATGTAACTCTCCAGCCCGTAGATGCGCGGCGTGTGGTGCTGCGACCAGTGCGGGTCCGCGCTGGCGTGGCCGAAGATCACCGGCTCGCGGTGCTGGCGGATCTCGTTGCAGATGGTGGTCCCGAGTTCCAGCGCACCGCCGGGCTTGAGGCCGAAGTCGATCTCGTCGTGCACCGCGCACGCGATCCACTCCGTATCGGTGACCCGGGCGACCGCCGTGAAGCGCATGCCGGTGGCGCGCGCGACGACGCGCAGGATCTTGTCGACGGCAGGCAAGCGGGCGATCGCGTCGAGATCGTCCTGGCGGGTACGGGGCATGGGGGTCTTCGGACGGCGGCGGCGGGCCTGCACAGCGTACGCGCTCGCGCGCGGCGATTTCATCCCGAATTCACCGCCCCGGCTCGACCGTGGCCGATGAATAGCCGTCCGCCCCGCGAACGGCCCCCGTCAAGGACCGACCATGATCAGCGCCGCCGACATCCTTTCCGCCCGCATCCTCGTCGTGGACGACGACGCCGACGCCGCGCACGCATTGGAGGCCGTGCTCACCTCCGCGGGCCATCGCGGCGTGACGGTCGCGACCGATCCGCGCACCGTCGTCGCGCTGCATCGCGAGCACGACTTCGACGCGATCCTGCTCGACGTGCTGATGCCCGGCATGGACGGCTTCGAAGTGATGGAAGCGCTCAAGCCCTACGAGCGCGACGGCTACCTGCCGGTGATCGCGTTGACCGGCGAGCCGGGCCATCGCACCCGCGCCCTGCGCGTGGGCGCCAAGGATTTCCTGCGCAAGCCCTTCGATCCCGAAGAGCTGCTGCTGCGCGTGCGCAACCTGGTCGAGGTGCGCCTGCTCTACAAGGAGCGTGCGCACATCGCCCCGGCCGTGCACGCCGCGGCCTGAGCCGCATGCCGCAGGCCAGCTGCGGGTTGTTGCTGTACCGGCGCGACGCCGACGCCTTGCGCGTGCTCATCGTGCATCCGGGCGGCCCGTATTGGCGGCTGCGCGACGTGGGGGCATGGTCGATCCCGAAAGGCCTCTCGCAACCGGGCGAATCGGCGGAAGACACGGCGCTGCGCGAATTCGCCGAAGAACTCGGCACGCCGGTGGCGGGCCGCCTGCAATCGCTCGGCAGCATCCGCCAGCGCGGCGGCAAGCACGTGGAGGCGTTCGCGCTGGAAGGCGACTTCGACGTCGACACGGTGGACAGCAACCTTTTCGACCTGGAATGGCCGCCGGGCACGGGCCACATGCAGCGTTATCCGGAAGTCGACCGCGCCGCGTGGTGCACGTTGCTGGAAGCGCGCGCGAAGCTGTTGCCGGCGCAGGTGGAATTCCTGGATCGGTTGAACGTGCTGCTGGCGGGTTGAGTCAACGCAGCTGGCTGTCCTTGCTGCCCCGCCGGTTGTAGCCCGCGAATCCGGCCTCTTCCGCATCCACCGCTTCCTGGCACGGCACGCACAGGCGCACGCCGGGCACGGCCTCGCGGCGCGCCTCGGGGATCGTGGCGCCGCATTCCTCGCACGCTTCCAGCGACGGCCCCTTCGGCAAGCGGCTGCGGATGCGCTGGATGCCGTCTTTCACGGTCGCATCGATCTGTTCGTTGACGGCGTTGTCGTTGGCCCAGCCGGTCGCCATGGGATGCCTCCGGTTCCTGCTTTGCAGAGCTTGAGGATGGGGCCGTGCAGGCGGTGTTCAAAGGGGGCCACCGATGACCGCCGCATAACGCGCGCCGTCGCATCCTCCGCGGCTTCCCCCACCGGAGCATGCGCATGGCCGCCAAGGATTTCATTCCCCAGGGTTACCACACGCTGACGCCGTCGGTCGTCGTGAATGACGCGGCCAAGGCAATGCAGTTCTACACCGACGCGTTCGGCGCGAAGGAAAACTATCGCCTGCCGATGGGCGACAAGATCGCGCACGCGGAGATGGAGATCGAAGGCTCGCGCTTCATGCTGTCCGACGAGATGCCGGACTGGGGCGCGCTGTCGCCGACTTCGCGCGGCGGATCCACGGGGTCGATGATGGTGTACGTGCCCGACGTCGATGCGTCGATCGATCGCGCGACCAAGGCCGGCGCGAAGATCGTGCAACCGCCGGAAGACCAGTTCTGGGGCGATCGCACCGGCGCGGTGCAGGATCCCTTCGGGCACAAGTGGATGTTCAGCACGCACAAGGAAGACGTGGCGCCGGACGAGATGGAGCGCCGCGGCAAGCAGTGGGTGCAGGACATGCAGAAGCGCGGCGGGGCGACGCAGTAATGGCCTCGTCGCGCGCAGGGACGCGCGCTTGAAGGCGTCGAGCTGATCGGCTGGATCGTTTCGGCGATCCTCGTCGCAATAGCGCATCAACCACCTCCGGCACGGCGCTCCGCCGCGATGAGGGCGATAGGTCCTTGCCCGGCGCGTTCCGCTGTCCCTGCTCCAAGCACCGGCCGTGCGCCATCCATGGCGCACTTCAAGGACCTATCGCCCTCATCACGTCGAAGCGCTTCGCGACCGGAGCGTTGCGACGCTGCGTAGGGGTAGCGCCTTGCACCGCATCGGTGGGTTGCTGGCGAACAGCTGCACTCGGACGGACGGCGCACTGCACGCCCAGCCAATCCCGCTCCGCTGCCTCGCCATCCATGGCTGCGAGCATCGGCGCCGCCCATCCATGGGCGGCGGGATTGGCTCGGCGTGCGGTGCGCCTCACCGATACGTTGCTTTCTGCAACTTCGGTTGCGAAAGCTAAAGCGCGACGTCGCTGCTTTCCTTCCTAATGTGTGGAAGGCACAGACTTGGACAGGCGCCCCGCCTGCCAGAGAGCAGTGAGGCATTTCAGATGCGAGGGCTCGAGGTGGGCGGCGCGCCGTCCATCGGAGCAGATGTGTTCGCCAGCAACTGTCCGCTGCGGTGCATGGGTCTACGCAGGCGTGTTGGCGAAAACAAAACCGCGACGAGATCCGACGCGTCACGTCGCACAGTCTTTTCTGCCGCGTTGCTCTTGCGGCAGAAAAGACTGTGCGATGGGGCGTGGCGGAGCGCCAGTCTGGGTGTCCCCGCCTTCGCGGGGACAACGCCCGTGCCAAATCCGTGACCAATGGCATATGCAACGCATTTCTTTGCATCGAATCCACCCTACCGCTTAAACCCTCCGCCACACCCTCACATCCTTCCCTCGTCCGCGGGCTGCACCACGCGCCCGTGCTTTGGCAGTCTTTGCGTCCTTCGAGGGGAAACCGAATGCAATCGTCGTCCGTGCGTCGCCTGGTGTTGAGTGCAGCGCTGCTGCCGTTGTCCATCTCCCTCGCGCTCGCGCAGGAACCGAACGTCCCCGGCGAGAAAGAAGGCGCGCGCACCTACCTGCCCGCCGACTTCGCGCGCTTCTCCCCCAACAACGCGCTGGACATGCTCGAACAAGTGCCCGGCTTCGTGATCCGCGAAGCCGTGCAGGAACGCGGCCTCGGCCAGGCCACCGGCAACGTGCTGCTCAACGGACAACGCCTGTCCGGCAAATCCAACGACGTGCTCGGGCAACTCGGGCGCATCCCCGCGGCCAACGTGGTGCGCATCGAAATCCGCGACGGCGCCACGATGGACATCCCCGGGCTCGCGGGCCAGGTGGCCAACGTGATCACCAAGGCCGAAGGCATCAGCGGCCAGTGGGAATGGCGCCCCGACGTCCGCAAGTACTACACCGACCCGCAATACACGCGCGGCAACGTGTCGGTCAGCGGCACCGCGGGCCGCGTCGACTGGACCGTGGGCCTGACCAACAACGGCAACCACAGCGGCGCCGGCGGCCCCACCGTGATCTACAACGCCGACGGCACCGTGCGCGAACGCCGCAACGAAGAATGGACCGGCGAATCGGATTCGCCCACCTTCAGCACGCAGCTCGGCTACAACGGCGCCGAAGGCCAGAAGGGCAACTTCAACGGCCGCGTGCAGCACGTGTACTTCGACTACATCGAAGAAGGCGTGCGCGCCGGCAATCCGTTCATCCCCGATCGCTTCCGCACCATCAATTCGGAAGAAGGCGGACACAACTACGAATTGAGCGGCGACTACGAGTTCGGCTTCGGCAAGGGCCGCCTGAAGTTCATCGGGCTCGACAGCTTCACGCATTCGCCGACGTCCGACACCGTGGTCGACGATTACTTCGACGCCACGCCCAGCGACGGCGCCCGCTTCGCACGCACCGGCGACCAGGAGGAGCGCATCGCGCGCGCCGAATATCGCTGGAAAGCGCACGGCGACTGGCAGGTGTCCACCGAATACGCGTTCAACAGCCTGGACAGCGTCGCCAACCTGTACGTGCTCGATGGCACCACCGGCGCGTTCCTCGCCGTGCCCCTGCCCGGCGGCACGGCCACGGTGCAGGAAGACCGCTACGAAGTGATGGGCAGCTACGGTCGCGCGCTCACGCCGGCGCTGGCGTTGCAGGTCAACGTGGGCGGCGAGTATTCGAAGATCGAGCAGGTGGGCGCGGGCGGACTGACGCGGTCGTTCCGCCGGCCGAAGGGCCAGGTGTCGCTGGCCTGGCAGGCCTCGCCGAAGATGGACTGGAACTTCAAGCTCGAACGCCGCGTGGGCCAGCTGGATTTCTACGACTTCCTCGCCAACGTCAACCTCACCAACGGCCAGTCGAACGCGGGCAACGCCGAACTCGTGCCGCCGCAGACGTGGGAGCTCTCCGCCGAAGGCCACGAGAAACTCGGCAAGTGGGGCTCGACCACGTTGCGCCTGTACGCGCAGCGCATCGATGACATCGTCGACACGATCCCGATCGGCGAATTCGGCGAAAGCCCCGGCAACATCGACCGCGCCACGATCTACGGCTTCGAGTGGAAGAGCACGATCAACCTCGATCCCATCGGCTGGACGGGCGCGAAGATCGACGCCACCTGGCAGATGGAGGAAAGCGAGGTCAAGGATCCGCTCACCGGCGAGAACCGCCCGATCAGCAACAACCTGCAATCCTTCGCCGACGTCTCGCTGCGCCACGACATCCCCGGCACGCAGTGGGCCTGGGGCGGCGACGTCAACTATTCCTACTACGAACTCGACTACCGGCTCACCGAAGTGGGCCGGCAGTGGGAAGGCCCCGTCTGGGGGAACCTCTTCATCGAGAACAAGGACGTCTTCGGCATGACCGTGCGCTTCACCGCGGGCAACCTCGGCGATGCGATGTCGATGTGGGACCGCACCGTGTACGTCGACCGGCGCACCGGGCCGGTCGACTTCCACGAGATGCGCAACCGCCGCATCGGGCCGATCTACTCGCTCACGGTGAGCGGGAAGTTCTGACGCGGCTCAGCAGCCTTCGGACATGTCGGCGATCTGGCGCACTTCGCATTCCACGTCCCACTCGTCGCCGTGGACGTCGAGGAAGCGCTTGGTCATCGCGTTGATCTCGTCCATCGACGCCGCTTCCAGGATCGCGTAGCCGCCCACGACTTCCTTGGTTTCGGTGAACGGACCGTCGGTGCGGCTGAACTTGCCGTGGTTGTTGCGCATGCGGAAGCCTTCGGACGACGCGCGCAGGCCCGCGGTGTCGATGAGCGCGCCCTTGGCGGTCATCTCCTGCATGAGCGCACCCATGTCCTGCATGAGCTTTTCGCTGGGACGCTGGCCGGTTTCCTTGACGCGGACGAGGGAAAGGAAGCGCATGGTGGATCTCCTGTTGGTTGGGGATGAGGCCGCGAATGCCGCCTTCCCCCTGACCGACGAACGGGGATGGCGGGGATCGACATCCGCGGAAATCTTTTTTTCGCGGCGGATGCACGAAGGATCGGCTTGTAGCGCCCGGGCCGGCCGCCTATCAAGGAGCCCCCTCGCCCGGAGCCCGCCCATGCACTGCCCCCATTGCACCGATACCGCCCTGCAGATGACCGACCGCCAGGGCATCGAGATCGACTATTGCCCCCGGTGCCGCGGCGTCTGGCTGGACCGCGGCGAACTGGACAAGCTGATCGAACGATCGGTGTCGCAGGCGGCGCCGGCGATGCCGTCGGCCTCGCGCCAGCACCACGCCCCCTACCCGCACCCGGGCAAGCGCAAGTCGTCCTGGCTCAGCGAGTTGTTCGACTGACCTGCCGCCATGCGCGGACGATGGCGTCCACGCTGCGCGCCGCATCCTCCGCGCTGGTGCCGTAATTCGACACGGAAATGCGCATCGCCGCCCGGCCCTGCCAGGTGGTGCCGCCCAGCCAGCACGTCCCGTCCGCCTGCACCGCCGCGATCACGCGGCGCGTCGCGTCATCCTCGTCGCCGAACCGCACCAGCACCTGGTTGAGCACCACGTCGGCGAGGATGGCGACGCCGGGCTCGCGCGCGAGCGCGTCGGCCATCTGCCGCGCACGGGCGCACAGGCGATCCACGAGATCGGCGATGCCGTCGCGCCCGAGCGCACGCAACGCCGCGTACACCGGCACGCCGCGCGCGCGCCGCGAGAAATCCGGCACCCAGTCCACGGCGTCGCGCTCCGCGCCTTTCGTCTGCACCAGGTACGCGGCCGTGCTGGTCATCGCCGCGCGGTGGTCTTCGCGCGAACGCACGATCGCGACACCGCAGTCGTACGGCACGTTGAGCCACTTGTGCGCATCCGTCGCCCACGAATCGACGCGCTCGATGCCGTCGGCCAGCGCACGGATCCGGGCATCGGCGCTGGCGCGCGCCCACAGGCCGAAGGCGCCATCGACGTGCAGCCACGCGCCGTGTGCCTGGCAGGCGTCGGCGATCTCGCCGAGCGGATCGAACGATCCGGTGTTCACGTTGCCGGCCTGCGCGCAGACGATGGTCGGGCCTTCGAGCGTCGCGAGCATCGCGCGCAACGCGTCCGGGCGCATCCGTCCCTGCGCATCGGCCTCGACGCGACGCACGCAGGACGTGCCCAGCCCCAGGTAACGCAACGCGACATCGATGGTGATGTGCGATTCGGCGGACGCGACCACGTGGATGCGCGGTGCGCCCTGCAGGCCGTCGACCTCGACGTCCCAGCCCACGCGCCGCAACACGCCGTGGCGCGCGGCGGCCAGGCCCGTCAGGTTCGCCATCTGGCAGCCCGTGACGAAGCCCACGCCGCAGTCCGGCGGCAGGCCGAACAGGTCGAGCAACCAGTCCGCCGCGATTTCCTCGACCACCGACACGAGTGGCGAGATCACGTAGATGCCCGCGTTCTGGTCCCACGCCGACACCAGCCAGTCCGCGGCCAGCGACACCGGCAAGGTCCCGCCCACCACGAACCCGAAGTACCGCGGCCCGTTGCACGCCACCGTGCCGCGCGGTGCCTGCGACGCGAGCAGGTCGATCACCGCCGCGTCGTCTTCGCCCGGCTGCGACAAGGGTGCGCGCAACGCGGCGAGCAGTTCGTCGCGCGTCGCGCGTGCGCCCACGTCGCGCGCGTCGAGGCCATGGAGGTGTTCGAGGGCATGCGCATGGGCACGCGTGAGCAAGGCATCACAGGGCTGCAGCGACATGGCACCTCCACCGGTGGACTTCACATCGAACGCACGGCACGCCCGTGCGCGGACAGCGAGGCCATGTGAGTGCGCATGCACATGCACGACGGGCGCCTGAACGCTTCCATGGCTTCACGCGTTTTCTCAGAACCCATTCATGCGCGCAAGGCCTTACTGCACGCGGTCTCCAACCCACCCAAGGTGGCTCGCAATGACTTTCCATCGCAACGCACTCCTGGCCGGTGCCATCGGCCTCGCCCTCGCCGCCGGTGTCGCGCCGCTCGACGCCGCTGCGAAGGACAAGGACCAGAAGTCCCAGCAGCACGGCCACGACGACAAGGGCAACAAGCACGACAAGGCCGAGCACGGCAACAAGGGCGCGAAGGCCGACCACGGCAAGTCCGGCAACGACCGCCGCGAGGCCTCGCACGTGGAGCATCGCGACCACGTCGAGCATCGCGACGCGCCGAGGCACGATTCGTATCGCCCGCCGCAGCACAGCGACCACGATCGCGACCGTCGCGATGCCTACGTGCCGCAGCACGCCACGCCGCGCGCTTCGGAAGTGCGCCGCGACGACGAAGCGCACGCCCGCAATGCGCAGCGCGCGTACGACCGTCGCGTCTCGAGCATCGAGCGCGAGCGCATGATCTCGCTGCAGCGCAGCCGCGAGGCCGACTATCGTCGCCACCTGGAGGCCATGCGCGCCGCCGAGTCGCGCCGCATCGCCTCGATCAACGCCCAGCGCCGTGCGCAGCAGTACCGTTACCAGCAGTGGTACTGGCAGCAGCAGCAGGCGATGGCCGCCCGCTGGTCGCCGCGCGACTACGACCGCGACCCGTACTTCAATACCGCGCCGCAGTATCGCTACATCCGCGATGGCCGCGCCTACGAGGTGAACCAGTACGCCGCCGACGTCCTGCGCCAGGCCGTGCGCAACGGTTACGAGATGGGCGTGCGCGCCGGCAACGCCGACCGCCAGGATCGCTGGCAGAACGACTGGCGCAACAACTACGCCTACCAGGACGCCAACTACGGTTACACCGGCGCCTACGTCGACCAGGCGGACTACAACTACTACTTCCGCCAGGGCTTCCAGCGCGGGTACGGCGACGCCTACGGCGACCAGTACCAGTACGGCACCCGCACGGGCAGCAACGACACGGCCACCATCCTGGCCACCGTGCTGCAGTCGATCCTGGGGTTGCAGTCGTACAACTGACGCGACGGTAGTCGCGTCATCCCCGCGAAGGCGGGGATCCACGACGCCCGGCGAGAGCCGGGCGTTTTCTTTTGGCGCGCCTCAGTCGTCCTCGTCTTCGATCTCGTCATCGAACCCCGCGCTCGCCACCGCGTCCTCCATCGGATCCACCGGATCGAGCAGCGTGTAATCGTCCGCGTCGCGATCGCGGATCCTGCGCGACACGGGGTAGGCCTCCAGCGCGGGCTGCGGCATCGTCGCGAGGAACCGCTGCGGGAACCACGGCCCGTCGATCCACGCCACCAGTTTGTCCGGCGGCAGGAAGATCGGGCCGTCGGGCGTGAGCGGCGGCGGGATCGCGGCGTTGGCGTGCGTCAGGATCGCGAAGGAATACACGTGCGGCTCGTCGCGATGCCACCAGTCCCACAGACCCGCCGCGAACAGCACGCGTCCCGATTGCGCCTGGATGAAGTACGGCTGCGGCGGTTTCGCGTGGCGATCCCACTTGTAGTACCCGTTCATCGGCACCACGCAGCGGCGCTGTTCCCACGGGCGCCTGAAGATGCGGCTGCGCGGCGCGCGATCCAGGCGCGCGGTGACCGTGGTGTATTTCGTTTCCGGTTGCGCGGACCAACCGGGGATCAGGCCCCAGTCGAAATCCTCCACGCGCACGCCCTCGCCGCGATCGAAGATCACCGCGGCCGGCTTGCGCACCGCGATGTTGTAGCGATCGGGAAATTCGCCCAGCGCCGCGGGCACGTCGCGCGCGGCGCGGCCCGTGGGCAGGTTGCCTTCCGAAAACGACTGGACGAAGCGGCGCATGGCCGCATCGTGGCCCGGCGCGACGCGCTCAGGCCGTGAATGCCAGCATCAACCCCATCGCCACCGCATTGTTGAGCATGTGCAGCGCGATCGCCGGCGCGAGCGACCCGGTGCGCTTCACCAGCCAGCCGCCGAACAGCCCCATCGCGAAGTAATACGGCAGGCGCGGCGGATCGCCGTGGATCGCCGCGAACAACGCCGCCTGCCACACGTTGGCCCACCCGAACGAAATGTGGCGCGACAGGCCCCCGAGCAGCGCGCCGCGGAACACGAGTTCCTCGAAGACCGGCGCGAGCATCGCGACCACCACCAGCACCGCCCACTGCCCCACGCTGTGCCCCGCGCCCGCGAGCGCACGCACCATCTTCGTCTGCTCGGTGTCCACGTCGAAACCGACCGCGTGGTTGAACACGCCGATCAGCACGCCGATCACGAGCAGCACCGCCCACGCACCGACGATGCGTGTCCACGTGGCGCGCCACATCGCGGCATCGCCCACCAGCGCGCGCCGCCACAACAGGCGCGCGACGAACAACATGCACAGCAGGCCGAAGCCCGTGCCCCACGCCGCCATGCGGAACACGGCCGTCGAATCGAGCTGCCCGTCCACCACCAGGCGCCCATCGCTGTTCACGGCGGCGAACGCACCGACGAACGAGAACACGATCAGCACCGCACCGGCGTACCACGAATGCCACAGGCCGATCGGCGCGAACAGCGGCGTGCTCGCGCGCCCGTCCATGCGACGCACCAGGCCGCGGTAGTGCACGGGCAGCAGCATCAGGCCCGGCACCAGCAGCAACGGCACGAACAGCATGGAGAACATCGTGGCGACGATCAGCATGCGGGGCTGGAAGATCGAGGCGGGCGATGCCTTGAGCAGCGCGACGAAGCGGCGGAAGGTTTCCCGCAGCTGATCGGTCTTCGCCGGCTCGATCAGCGATGCGGCCCTCGTGTAGTCGCGCGCCGCCAATGCGACGTCGAAGCGCAGGGGCTCGGCCCCCTGGCCATAGCGTCCTGCGGGAATACCGCGGCTCGCCATGCGCGCCGTCGCCACGTCACCGGCGCGCAGCGACACCCGCACGAGCTGTTCGGGATCCGGCGCGTAGCCGGTCGCTTTCCAGCGACGCAGTTCGCGCGCCGCGGCCTGCTTGTCCGGCAGCGCGAGTGCGGCGTCGATGCGCCGGCCTTTTTCGAAGTCGCTCTCCGGAACGGCCGCAGTGCGCAGCAGCGCAACCGCCTCCCCGGACTTCCCCTTTCCTTGCAGGTACGACACCGCGCGCGAAACGACACGCGCATCGCCCATGTGCGTGGCTTGCAGGGCGAGTTCACCGGCGCGATGGTCCAGGTCGTTGTTGCTGTTGGCGTCCGAGACGGCCACCAGCAACTCGCGGCGCAAGGCGTCCGGCCAATCCTGTGCGGTCTTCAGCAAAGCCTCGCCTTTCTTGACGGATTCGTCGCCGTAGAGATGTTGCAAGACGAACAGGTCGACTTCGGGCGCGCCGGGCCAGCGTTTGGCCAACGCGGTCTCGCACGCGACTTCGTCGTCGTAGGCCGACTCCATGTAGTCCTCTTCATCGCGGGAGGCCACCGCCATGAACTGGCACCGCGCAATCTGCAACGCGCGATCCTCCGGCGCCGCGGCGATCCGCGCGTCGTAGTCGGCGACCACCCGCTGGTACGCGGCGCTCTTCTCCGCGCGTACCTGTGCGAACTGCTGCTCCGGCGTCGGCGCCTGCGCGCACGCCCCGCTCCATCCCGCCACCCCGACCAGCGCCACGAGGGCGCGCGCCACCCAAGCTTGCATGCAGTACTCCGGTTCCCCGCGGCGATCTTAAGGCCGCTGGCACGGAAGTTGGCCGATCCGGCCTGTTTCTTCCGCTGTCCCCCAAGACGGCCTTCACCGCGGAGATCCCCATGCTCAGGAAACTCGTCGCCGAAACCATCGGTACCTTCTGGCTGGTCCTCGGCGGTTGCGGCAGCGCGGTGCTGGCCGCGAACTTCGGCGGCGACGGCAATCCGCTCGGCATCGGGCTGGTGGGCGTGTCGCTCGCGTTCGGCCTGACCGTGGTCACCGGCGCCTATGCGCTGGGACATATCTCCGGCGGCCATTTCAATCCGGCGGTGAGCGCGGGCCTGTGGGCCGGCGGGCGCTTCCCCACCACGTTGCTGTTGCCGTACATCCTCGCGCAGACGATCGGCGCGATCCTCGCCGCGGCCGTGCTGTGGCACATCGCGCATGGACGCGCGGATTTCGTGGTCGATGCCAGCACGGCCGGCGCGTTCGCCACCAACGGGTTCGACGCGATGTCGCCCGGCGGCTTCTCGATGAACGCGGCGTTCCTGAGCGAACTGGTGCTCACCGCAATGTTCGTCATCGTGATCATGGGCGCGACGCATCCGTCCGCGCCCGCCGGCATGGCGCCACTGGCGATCGGCCTGGCGCTCACGCTGATCCACCTGGTCAGCATCCCGGTGACCAACACCTCCGTGAATCCGGCACGTTCCACGGGCGTGGCGATCTTCGTCGGCGGTGCGGCGCTGTCGCAACTGTGGTTCTTCTGGGTGGTTCCGATCGTGGGCGGTTTGCTGGGCGGCGTGGTCGGGCGCTGGCTGGGCAACCCGCGCACGAACTGACGCGACTTCGCCACGCAATCGTCACGGTCCCGGGTGTGCAATTTGCACATTGCAGGGGGTGGGGAACCGAACGTGCGCGTGCTGGTGGTCGACGATGAAAAGAGCCTCGCCTGCGCGATGGGCGAGTTCCTGTCCGGCCAGGGTTACGCGGTGACCTGCGCGCACCTGCTCGACGAAGCCTTGCGCGTGGCGAACGACGAAGCCTTCGACGCCGCCCTGCTCGACATCAACCTCGGCGAGGAATCGGTGTATCCCCTCGCCGACTACCTGGTCGCGCACGGCACGCCGGTGATCTTCGCCACCGCGCGCCGCAAGCGCGACATCCCGGAACGCTTCCGCGCCGATCCGCTGATCCTCAAGCCCTACGACGTCTCCACGGTGCTGGGCGAACTGCGCGCCGCCGGCCTCAGAGCTTCACGTCCACTGCCAACGCCTTGACGCCATCGGTGGTGGTCAGCTCGCTGCAGCGCGTGCGCAATTCATCCAGCGTCGAACGATCCGGCACCGGGTTCTGCGTGCCGTAGACGTTGCGCTTCGTCGACACCAGCACCTTCGCCTTCGCCTTGCGCGCCTTCGGCAACAGCTTGTCGAGCAAGTGCATCGGCGTGCCGTTGTGGCTGCCGTGGTGGGCCACCTTCAGGAAATCCACCGGCGCGATCGCGTCCGGCGCGTGTTCCTCGATCATGCGCCAGCTCTCGATCTCCGCATCGCCCGGCAGCAGCAGGCGCTTGCCGGCGCATTCGACCAGCAGCGCGAGCGAGGTGTTGTTCTGCGCGCGGTCGATGAAGCGCGCGGCGGCCACGCCGTCTTCGCGGATCGCGCGGCGCAGGCGGGCGAAGTCGCTGGCGGTCAGGCCCGGCAGGTCGTCGTCGGCGGCGCGCGGCACGGTGGCGAATTCCCACGGATCGCCCGCGCTCGCAGCCTGCCGATCCCCGGCCGCCGTCAATCGCAACGCCCCGATCAACGCCCGCGACTTCGCCGTGCGCCCGTAGTACTTGCTGGTGTCGGCTTCCGGCGCGAGCACGCGCACGTGGATGTGCTTCGACCACTTCTCCGCGGCCTTGCCCTTCGTCCCGCGCGCCAGGTACAGCGGCGGCTGCGCGCCGAGCTTGCGCACGTAATCCATACGTTGCTTGTTGGCCAGGTTGTTCTGCAGCAGCGAGAGGAACGCGGGGTGGAATGCGATGCCCTTGCGTGCGGCGTTGCCGGCGAACTCGGCCAGGTTGTCGCGCACGATCTTCTGCAGGCGCGCGTTCGGATAATCGTGGTAGTACGTGGGGCTGCTCGGCAGGCTCATCCACACGCGGTCGACGTCCATGCGGTCGAACACTTCGCGCTCGCGGTAGAAGCCTTCCATGTGGTCCAGGTGTTCGTGCGTGACGACCACCAGGTCCAGGTGCCCGTCGCACTGCTTCTCGATGTCGCGCGCGATGTCGGGGAAACGCCCCACGCTGCCGGGGTCGTTCGGCGCGCGCCCGAAATCGATCAGCACGTGGCGCGTGGCGTTGCCATCGGGCAGGCGCAGCAGGATGCAGTCGCCGAAGCCGACGACGTAGGCGCGGACGGTGATCCCGGCGCTCATGCCTCCCCTTCCCCGCGCGCATGCCGCATGGCCGCGATGCGGCACAGCGACACGCGCCCGTTCGCCACCGTCGCGCGCACGCGCGCATGGCCCGTCGAGGGCGCGCCGTTGCCATTGATGTCGGGCGCCATCGCCAGCTCGCCCGCTTCGACCAGGTACGCGGCGTACGCCTTCAGTTCGCGTTTGCGCTGCTCGGTGGGCAGCACCATCGCGCGGTGCAGGAAATTGGAATTGGTGTCAAACACCAGCGTCCCGCCGCACCACAGCGGCAGCATGGTGCCGTCGAGCGCGCCGAAGCGCTTGCCTTCCAGGGCCACGTCCTCGCTCCAGGTGAACTCGACGATGTGTTCCTTCGGCGGGCGATAGCCGCTGGGCGTGTGCTTGTTGGTGCGATAGACCGCGTTGACCGCGAGGTTGGCTTCGTACGGGATGCCGAACACCGCGCGATGCAAATCGAGGAAGCGGTACGCATCGGCTGGCGTCGTCGCGGTTTCGGCCACGCTCTCGGCACGCAACGCGCGCTGGATGGCGTCGCGCGTCTTTTCGTCGGGCTTGCGCAAGGGGATGCCGCGGGCCGTGAACAATTTCACGAGCTGCGCGCGGATCCCCAGGTCATCGACCGGATACGCCACTTCCTGCGCGCGCAGCACCGCTTCGGCGTAATCGGCGTAGCGCAGGTCCACCGGCGGGCAATAATCGATCGCGCGGAACATCACGCCGGCGGTGGACGTGGCCGCCTGCATCAGCGCGCCCATCGCATAGCCCTGGCGCTTGTTGAGCGCGGTTTCGCCGCCACGCTGCAGGTTGTCCTTGTAGAACCGGCGATACAGGTACTGCAGCAGGTCGTAGTAGATGCCGGTGAGCACCTCGGACCAGTCGTGTTCCTCGAACGTGCCGACCAGCGACTCCATCGTGCGCTGGTTCCAGGCGCCGCGCAGGTAGTCCTCGTCCGGCAGGCCGCGCAAGGCGGCACCGAATTCGCTGGCGATCGCGGAGACGACGTTGTGCGCGTCCAGTTTCTCCGGCGCGTCCTTGACCACCTGGAAGGCGGTCTCGCGCGTCGACAGGCTCGCCATCATTGCGACCGCATCACCGAAGTACTCGTGGAAGCCCGCGGTCTCCGGCGAACTCACCTCGTTGTAGCCGGGCTTGAGCCCGTCGAGCACCGCGTGCCCGAGTTCGTGCGTGATGATGTCGTGCGACAGGCAGGTAAAGACCGGCTTGCCTTCGAAGCCTTCGAAATAGAAGAAATGGATGCCGCCGGTACCGCGGTCGTAGAACGCGTTCTCCGAGTAGCCCGCGTGCGGCAGCAGCAACAGGCGGCCATCGCGGTTGGCCCACGGGATCGCGCGGCCCAGCAGGTGGATGTGTTCGATCTTCTCCAGCGTGCGCTCGACGATCGCCCACACGTTGACCTGGTGGAAATGGAAATCCGCCAGCAGCTTCTCGCGCGAGAGGCGCGCCAGCCCCGCGAAGCTGCCGTTGCGCTGCAAGCGCGCCGGCGCGAAGCGCACGTCCAGGTCCGCGTTGTAATCCACCACCACCGCGTGCGGCCCGCACGGGCCCGAGCCCGCCGTCGGATACACCATCGCGCGGTCCAGCGGCCAGAGCCCGTCGCGGCGCGCGACCAGCGGATCCTTGGGCAGGAACTTGACGTGGACGACGTCCTTCTTCGGCGCCTGTTTCTTCGTCGCCATGCTCATTGCACCCGCGTGGGGAACAGGGTCTTGAGGTGCTGCTGGAACTTGGTGGCGAACGTTTCGAACCCCGTCTTCGCCGGGTGCAGCTCGTTGTGCCAGGAACTCGCCTGCGGCGCGAGCGTGCCTTGCGTCGCCACGCACGTCACCTTCGGATGCGCGCCCGCCAGTTGCGTGAGCATCGCCTGGAACTGCTGCAGCATGACCTTCACGACGGCCTGCCCCGCGGCCTGCGACGGGAAGCCGCGCAGGTCGAACGTGGGTTTCAGCCACGGGCCGTAGTTGCACACGCCACGCCCGTCGGGGATCGCGAAGTCGTACCCGTGGAAGACCAGGTGCGTGGTGGGGCTGAGGCCGTCGCGCAGTTCGATCAGGTCTTCGTAGCCCGCGCGCACGAGCGCCAGTGCCGTGTCGAACCGCGGCTGGTGCAGTTGCGACGCCGCCGATCCGCCCGCCGTGAAGTTGCGCACCCACAGCGCCATCGGGTTGTCGACGATGTCGTTGCCGCCGCCGGAGAACAGCAGCACGTCCCACGGCCCGCCCGCCGGACACCCGTTCAGCAGCATCTGCACCATGCGCTTGCGCTGCGCGACGCCGAGCATGAAGCGCACTTCGTCGCCCGCGTCGGCCATGTTGAGGATCGGCACGCCCAGGCGCTTCTGCAGGCGCGGGATGATGCCGCCGCCGAACAGCGGGATCGGATAGTCGAACCAGGAATCGCCTTCGGCCAGCACCTGCAACGGCTTGAACGATGCGCTGCCGCCGGCGTTCTTCGCGAGCGTCCTGCGGGCCTTCGTCGCTTTCGTCGTCTTGCGCGCCGTCGTGGTGCGACGCACGCCGCGCTGCTTGAGCAGCGCCATCGTGTCTTCGTATTCCTGCAGGCGGCGGGCGCGTTCCTCGTCGTGCGATTGCTGCAGGCGCTTGCGTTCCGCACCGACGGCGGCGGGCGTGGTCGTCGCGGCCGCGAGTGCGCGGCGCGTCGTGCGCACCGGGCGGCGCGCACGGGCGAGCGCCTGCGCTTCCTCGAGCGTGAGCGGCGGACCGGAGGCGACGGACTTCGCGACTTTCTTCGCCGGCGTCTTGCGCGCAGCCTTCTTCGGCGCGGCCTTGCGCGCGGACTTCCTGCCGACGGACTTGCGCGGACCCTTGGCCATCGAAGCACCTCATCCCGTGGGTGGACATCGTCCACCCCGTGCGTCGCAGATTCGGCGACGGCTGTTCCGGGTTAACGGTGCTTCGCAGGCGATGCGGACGGACGGTCGTCGGTCTCGGGGTGAGGATCAGTCACCGCGCGCGTCGCGCCGCCGATCTCATCCCGTGGGACGCGCCCATCGGATGTTGCGCACCCCGTTCCGCGATGCGCCTCCCATGCCCACCGACGCCAGGATCGCCTGCACCCGTTGCCACCACGTGTTGTTGCGATGCCGCCTGCATTGCGACGTCTGCGGGCATGCGATGCCGCGCCGCGTGCGCCGCCGGTGGCGCACCGTGCTCGCGCGCTTCGGGTTGGCGCTGACCGCGGCGATGGCGCTCTACGTCAACGCGATGGGCGGGCCCTGACCGCAATCCACGGTATCTTCCCGGCCCATGGGGATCCGTTACAACCCGGCACTCGACGGCCTGCGCGCGATCGCGGTGCTCGCCGTCATCGAGTACCACGCGCACTGGCACTGGCTCGGCCTGGAAGGCGCGCTGGGCGTCGATGTGTTTTTCGTCTTGTCGGGCTTCCTGATCACCTCGTTGTTGCTGCAGGAAGACGCCGGCGGTGGGATTCGCCTGGGCGCGTTCTACCTGCGGCGTGCGCGGCGCCTGTATCCCGCGCTGGTGATGCTGGTCGCGGCGACGGTGCTGGTGGGGTGGACCAGCCTGGGCGCGGCGCTGCATGCCCTCGTCTACGTGACCGATTACGTGCGGCCCTCGGAGATCCTCGGCCACACGTGGTCGCTGTCGGTCGAAGAGCACTATTACTTGTTGTGGCCGCTGTTGCTGCCGTTCGTGGCGCGCATGCCGCGCGGGCGCGCGGTGGTGCTGCTGGGCGCGATCTATGTCGTCGCCACGGCTTGGACCGCGCTGCAACCCTTCGAGTGGCGCGCGGGGGTGCGCTTCGATACCCGGATGACGGGACTGGTGCTGGGTTCATTGCTCGCGTTCCGCCCGCGCGGCATGACATTGCCGCTCGCAGCGCTGGCCGTGGGCTCCGCGCTGGTGATAGCTGGCTACACCAACCATCGTCCGTTCGCCGAAGCCGCCACGGCGTGCATCATCGTGCTGTCGTATCGCACGACGCTGCCGTTCCTGACGCGCGCGCCGCTGGTCTACCTCGGCCGCATTTCATACGGGATGTACCTGTACCACTGGCCGATCGCCTGGGCGCTGCGCAATACGCTGGACGGGCTGCCGCAGTTGTTGCTCATCGTGGCGACGACGATCGCGTGCGCGGCGGTGTCGTTCCAGACGATCGAACGGTGGTTCCGGTCACCCGATCGACCTGCGGGGCGCGACATCGCTGCGGATGGCTCCGCCGTCGTCGCGCCCGGCCAACCCTGATCCCCGCACACGCCCGAAAGGAATCGCATGTCCCCGTCTCCGATCGCCATCGCCTTCCGCCTCACGTTCCGCGAGCGGCTGAAAGCCAGCGCGACGATTTCGCTCACGTCGGTGGCCACGTGGGTGTCGATCGTCGTCGATGTGCTCGCGATCCTGGCGTTCTGCCTGTTCGCGGACGCGCCGTGGTTCCCGTTCGAGTTCCCGTTCA
Source organism: Noviluteimonas caseinilytica (assembly GCF_018406605.1). Classification (GTDB taxonomy): domain Bacteria; phylum Pseudomonadota; class Gammaproteobacteria; order Xanthomonadales; family Xanthomonadaceae; genus Noviluteimonas; species Noviluteimonas caseinilytica. The sequence continues at coordinate 21,187 of NZ_AP024545.1, forward strand.
TCGCCGTGCCGATTTCCGTGCTGGCGATGCTGCCCTTGGGCTGGTGGCTGACGGCGATCAGGTACGCGCGGGCGGAACGCGACCTGGGCCGCGCCGCGTTCGAAATCGCCGACGCGGGCCTGCACATCGTCACCGATCGCGTGGACCAGCGCCTCGCCTGGCAGGCCATCCGGAAATTCCGCGAACGCGCCGGCTTCCAGATGTATTACTTCGCGCGCCAGCAGGCGATGTGCTTTCCGTTGCGCGCCTTCGCTTCCCGCGAAGAGGCGGACGCAGCCCGGGCCCTCGCGCGCTCGGGGGGTGTTGCAGGCGCCTGAGTCAGTGCGTTGCGGCTTCGGCCTTTGACGCCGATGGCGTCACGCGGCACTGCATGTCGTCGGCGCTCGATCGCTTGTCGGCCCCGATGGAACGCACGCCCACGATGACCCCGCGTTCGACGATCGGCTCGAATGGCAAGCGTCGACCATCAAGGAGCGACCCGGGTCCCGCGTACCGCGTCCCGTCAGGCGCCTGGAACAGTCCGCGCAAGCCTTGCGCCGCGGTGAGCGGCTGGTGCTGGTCGCGCTCGTACGCTTCGATCTGGTGGCACAACAATGCGACCTGCGCCTTCGTGAGCCTGTCGACGTCATCGGTCCAGCCGCATCCCGTCAACCAGGCGACGACGCACGCACCCATCATCACGTTCCGCATTGCTCGCTCCTCGTTGGCGCATGCCGCGCAACGTCCGCGCCCTACTGCATTCGTGCATACACCACGCACGCCACCAGCGCGAACACCACCAGCAGCGCGATGAACCCCCACTTGAGCAAACGCGGATCGAGGCTCGCGACATCACGCTCGAAGGCATCGACATCGACGGGCTCGGCGACGTCGTGGTCCGGGTTGTCGAGCAAGGCCCGCGCATCGTCGTACTGGGCGTTGATGCAGACGAAGATCGCGTCGTTGAACACGTTCCGGATCCCCGCGCCCCGGACGAACGTGGGAATGCCCTTGTGGTAGAGCCGCAAGGTGATCTCGTTCGCGAGCGTCCGATCCTGGACGTAAGTGAGCAGGCGCATCGCGTCGGATCGTCCCCGGCATGCCGCCCCGCGCGGCCCCGGGGAGCATAGCCTCGCCACGCGAACCCCGCCCACGGGACAAGGTCCCGGCGCTCGCGTAGCCTTGCCCGCACGCAGCCCACCACCCACGCCCGCCGCATGACGCCCACCGCGATCCACCTGCCCGACGTCCGGATGACGTTCGCCGAGTGCGTGAAGGCGCTCGCACTGGTCTCGGTGCGCGTGCCGAAACTCTGGGCATGCATGGCACTGTTCTGCGCCGGGGGCCTGGCGGTGCTGATCCTGTCCTCGCGCGCCGGCCAGCTCGACGCCGGCGCGCTCGCGGCCGGCCTGGCCGGCATCGCCTTCGTGCCGGGGTTGCTGGTTGCCGCCGCCTGGAACAGCCGTCGTGCGCAGAAGTCCGCGGTCGCCTATCGCTTCACGGCCGAAGGCCTGCATATCAGCACCCAACACAGTCAGACGCAGATGTCCTGGACGAACATCCGCAACATGCGCGAGCGCGGCGGGTTCCTCATGCTCCGCATCGGCGAACAGTGCGTGCTCTGCATGCCGCGGCGACTGTTCGGCCCGACGGAAGTCGGCGCGGTGCGCGCACTGGCGCGCGATGCCGGGGTGGAAGGCGCATGACGCCGGACGCCCTGCCTTCCGGCAACGGCGTGATGCCGGTCTACACGCCATCGACCGAGCCCGTGGTGCGGCTGGAAGTCCGCCTCTCGTTCTTCGATCGCCTGCGCGCGGGTTTCGCCGCCCTTCCCAACCAGACGAAGAGCCTGCGCTTCGGGGCCGTCTTCGCCGCACTGGGGTTGTGCGTGCTGGTCCTGTTCCCGGCCGTGATGCACAAGCCGCCGTCCTGGATCGACTGGCTGGTGGGCCTGTACTTGCTGGGGTTCCTGCCGATCGCCGTCGCGTCCGGTGCATGGACTGGTTATCGCGCCGCGCGTTCGTACGGCGGGCGGTTCTCCTACGAGTTCAGCGAAGCGGGCCTGCGCGTCTTCACCCCGAAGGTCGACCGCAAGCACGCATGGCGCGGCATGACCCGCGTGCGCGAACGCGGTGGCTTCCTGCTGGTGTATTTCGGCGGCTGCGCGTACGCGTTGCCGCTCCGGGACTTCCCGGATGCGCACGCCCTGCAGGAAACGCGGCGCCTGGCGCAGGTCGTCGGGACCGATCAGCTCCCGGCCTGAGCGTCCGCCCCGCCGATCGCGAAGAACTGTTCGCGCGACAGGGACGCATAGGCCTGCGTGGCGAACTGCTGTTGCAGGCTGCGCCGGAGGTCGTCGTCGAAGCTGTCGCACGCCATCTCGCCCAGGAACGTGAGCGCGTCGTCTTGGTCGTCTTCGAGGAACGGCGCATTCGCAGGCGCGAGGAGATAGCTGCCGTCGCGACAGCGGTAGGCGATCAGGGGTGCGTGGCAATCGGACACTTGGGGCATGGGGAATGCTCGAAGTTCGGCGCGCGAGCCGCCGCGCGCAGTGGGCAACATACGCCTGCCGCCCTCCGCCGAAATAACGATTCGCTGAGATTCGGCGCCCCTGTAACAAAGGAAAACCCCGCGAGGGGAGCGCGGGGTCTTCAGGGATCTAGGGGATACCCGGCCCCGTCCTTGGGGCTGAAGGCAGTCTTTCATTCGGCAGGTGATGGATTCGTGGATGCACGGCGCGCGGGAAAAGGTTCACGTGATTCACGCGAGCAACTACCCCGACAACATCTCCACCACGCGGACCACCGCTTCGCGCCTGCGATCCGACACGCGCCGCAATCCCTGCAGGATCCGGCTCTCCAGTTCGTCGCGCGCGAAATCGTCGACGACCACCGCGGCATCGAACGCGCCCGCGTCCGGATTGCTCGGTCCTCGCCCGGTCGCCAACCATTCGAAACACACGCGCGTCTCGCACGCGATCTGCGCCAGGTGGCCCACGCTCGGCGTGGTGCCGCCTTCGCGTTCCCATTGCGTGACGGCGCTGCGCTGCACGGCGAGGCGGCGGGCCACTTCGGTCTGCGTCAATCCGGCCTGCGTGCGGGCACGGCGGATGCGGGTGGAGATGGAGAACACGGGCGCGCCTGTCGAAGCTCCGTTGATGTTCGTAACGCGAACCGGGTAGCGAGGCTGCCACCCCCTCATCAAACGGCACACGGATTCACCCCGTGACCGGGATTTCCCGCATTCATCGCCGTGCCGCTACCGGGGCAGCGATTCTTGCGGCAACTGGTCCGTGCGCGCTGCCCCCGGGCACCGCATGCCCCGGATGGGGGGCGCGCGGACCCACCGGGAAGCGATGCTCACCACGCCATTCGTGCAGGCGGTGACCGTCGAAATGGCATGCGCGCGTTGCCATGGAAGCGCAGCTTGCGCGCCGCGTGCAAGGCGAGGCCATGCACCTGATCGTGTTCACCCCGGTGCGATTGCTCGGTGATGGATTGGCAGCCTCGCTTGCCAACCGCCCCGGCATGGTCGTGCGCGCGGTGGTCAACGCCTTCGCGGACCTGCACGGGGCGCTCGCGAACACCGAGGTCGACCTGGTCCTGATCGACGTCACCCAGGGCATCGACCTGTCGGACGTGCGCGCCATCGCGCAGGCGTATCCCGACGTGTTGCTGGTCGCCCTGGGCCTGGACGAACAACGCCAGAACGTCATCCGCTGCGGGCACGCCGGCTTCACCGGCTACGTGCCGCGCGATGCATCGATCGATGGTTTGTGCGAAGCCCTGTCGGACGTCGTGCATGGCCGCCTCGCCTGCTCCGCCGAGATCTCGTGCGAATTGCTGCGCGCGTTGTTCCGCATGGAACAGCCGGCGACGGGCCCCGCCCCGGGCCAGCCGTTGAGTCGCCGCGAATGCGAAGTGATGCATTTGATCGAGCGCGGGCTGTCGAACAAGGAGATCGCGCGGGAGCTGAGCCTGAGCGTGTCGACCGTGAAGCACCACGTGCACCACATCCTGGAGAAGCTGGCGTTGTCGCGCAGGACGCAGGCGATGTATCGGGCGCGGGAAGCGCCGTGGATTGCGTCGCCCACGCAAGCCAACCACTAGGGCCACGTCCCCTGCGGCGTGATCTTCGGCGGTGATTTCAGCTGGAAATGCATCCAGTCCTTCGTGCCGGTGGTCGTCCCCAGCCACACCAGGTTGCCGCCTTCGCTCGACGTCAGCGCGGCCACCAGTTCCGGCTCCATGTTCATGAAACCGTGCACGGCGACGGCCGACAGGCTCGTGCCCTGCCCGATCGGTTGCCCGGCCTTGTCGCGCGTGCCGGCGAAGATGCCGTGCAGTTCGACGAGCGAGGCCGCGAGCGTTGCGACCTCGGATTCCTTTGCGCGGGGTGCCAGCCGAAATCGCAGGTTGATCGGCATTTCGTAGCGACGCACGTCCTCGCGGATGCGCTTGAGCTCGGCGATGACCTTGCGGTCGAACAGGATCGCGAGTTCGGCCGTCTTCGGGAACGCCGGCGTGTCGCGCGGATCGATCACCTGCGCGAGGATGAAGGGCATGAGCCGGGTGAGGTCCGCGCGGTTCTTGATCTTCGGCTGCAGCGCGGCCACCAGCGTGTCGAGGACGCGTGGATCGTCGTGCGCGCTGTAACTGCCCTCGCCGCCGCTGCTGTCGGGCACGGCGACGCGTGCTTCCTCCTTGTCCATTGCGTCGCGCAGCGTCCGCTTCAAAGCCGCCAGCCCCTCGGCGCCCGGCTTGCCGCGTTGCGCGGCCGCCGCCACGGCCTTGGCCAACGCCGCGGCCGGAATCGGGATCTGGTGCTTCGCCGCCTCCGCCGCCAGCGCCGCTTCGAAATGCGCCGGCGAGTCGAACATGCTGCGGAACTTGTCGCTCGCCTCGCGAAAGTGCTTCGCCGCCGGCAGCGCGGTGGCGAACGGCTGCCCCGCCTTCGCGCCCGCCATGTCCGGCCCGTAGACATCGAACCCCGTCAGTTGCTTCACGATGTCCCAGCGGAACTTCGGCAGGTTGGGATTCGCGTTGGCGTCGATGTCGATTGCGAAGCCGAAGGAGTGGTTGCCGATCTCGCTCGGGTTGTTGCGGTTTTCGCGGATGCTGATGGCCCACGAGCCGCGGTGGTGCACCTTGCCGGCCAGCGTGGTGATGTCGGCCATGCTGGCGATCACGCGGTCGAAAGTACCGGCGGGCACCTTGCTGGACTGGAGGAGATCGGTGGCTTTCTTGAGCGCCTTCTTCAGCTCCGGGTGCACGAGGCTCTGGCGGCCGAACACCTTCGTCGTGCCCGACGCCGGCGGAAATTCTGCGGGTTCCAGCGTCGCGAAGAAGGCATTCATCGCATCGATGCTGCCGAACGTCGCCTTCAGCCCGTCGCGCATCGCGACGTATCCGACGAGCGGATCCGCGTCCGGTTCCATCGCGCCCTTCGCTTTCGTGGTCAGGCGCGCGAACTCGTCGCGATAGGTTTGCGGGGCTTCGGTTCCGACGCCGAGGATCAAGCGATCGAGCACGCCGTCGGCGACGCGGATGCGATCGGCCTTGGGCAATGCGCGCAGCGGGTCGGTGATGCCGGGCGTGTCGAGTGCGGCGAACCCCGACGGCACGCGCGGCGCGCCCTTCGTGCCCAAGGCGATGATCCATTTGCGGATCGCGGGCCATTGCTGCTTGAGGACGAGTTCCGGGGTGAGCGTCAACTTGGGATTCACCGTGGAGGTCAACGGGATCTCGGAAAGCGGCGTTTCGACGGCGGCGCCGATCGCGTCGATCAGGTCGTCGACGGGGTCGGGGGGTGCATTCGCAGGGACACCAGGTGCGGGACCCGGCGGCAACGGTGATTTGGGATCGGGTTGCCGGTACAGAAGCAACGGCGCGCGCGGTGATGCGAGCCGATCCTCGATCAAGCGCTGCAGCCCGATATTCCCCATGCGCTGCCGGAATTCACCGCCCGCTTTCACCGACACGATGGGCCTGCGCGCCACCACGGCGTGGATGGGTCCGCGATCCACGCTGCTTTCGAACTTGCGCTTCCGGGCCATGCTGCACCCTCATCCGTCGGCAGCCGCCGCGACAAGGCACTGCAGCGCCATTTCGCCTTCGATGACCGACGCGGCGCTGTCGTGCAGGCGCTCGACAAAGACCGTGTCCGCCGCCTCCGCGCCGCGGAAATCCGCGCCTTCGATCCAGGCGCCACTCAGCTCCGCCTGGGTCAGGTTGACGTTGCGCAGCGTCGCGCCTTCCAGCCGTGCCTCCCTCAGGTACGCGCGGAACAAGTTCGCGCCCGACAAGTCGGCGCCGCGGAAATCCGCCTGGCGAAAACTGGTTCGAAATCCGCGAAGCTCCAGCATGGAGGCGTTGCGGAAGACTGCGTGGTCAAGATTCGCCTTGGTGAAATCGGCACCCGCCAGATCGGCATCCACGAACGAGGACGATGCAAGATTTGCACCGCCAAAAGTGGCGCCACGCAGGTTGGCCCGGTCGAAACAGACCGAGGCAAGCGTTGCATCGGTGAGGTCGACGCCCGGGAGTTCCACCGAGGACAGGTCGGCGTCGTGCAGGACAAGCTGCGTGCCGGATGCGCCAAGGCTCGCCAACCACTGCGCATGCAGTGCAATCCTGGCGATCAGTTCACTTTCGGGAATTGAAGGCATCGCTCGAATTTCCTCTCAGGGGAAGAACTTTACCCGGTCGCCCCACCCGCGCTTGACCCCTTCCGCTTTCAGCGCTGCAGTGTCCGCTGCCGTCATCTTGCCGGTGTCCATCATTACGTCCTCGCCGAGCGAGAGCGACTTGTCGACCTTGGCAGCGTCCGTTGCAAGGTCGAATCCGCCTTGCGCTGGGCTATGCCCCGAGTCGAATCCTTTCACGTCCCAAGGCTTGCCATCTCCATCGATGAAATCGGCGCCGCCCGTTGGATCGCGTCGGACCGGACCCTTGACCTGGCCGGCTTCTTCCAGCGAGACGGCGACTTCGGCTTCGCGGAGCGTGCTGGGCGTGACCTTTCCGCCCTGCGCCGGATCCTTGCCGAGGATGTCGATCCGCGCCTTTCGCGACACGATCGGATCGTTTGGATGTGGGTTGTTCTTCCGGATGTCGGCCAGCTTTTCTTCGATCTTGGCCATCTTCCAGGCCTTCAGCTTCGGATTGGCGGTGGTCTCGGCGGCCTCCAGTTCCGCCAGCAAGGCGGCGTTCTTCGGATCGTTCAATTCGATTGCGTAATCCTTGACCAGCGTTCCGCAATCCGAGCAACGCAGGCACACACCGTCTTCGGTGACCTTGATCTTGTGCTTCCCATCCGCGGTCGGCTCTTCGGCGACTACGCGCTTCCCGTTTTCGAAGCCCAGGTCCGGCTCGGGTGCCGGCGCAGGTTCGTCCTTGCCCGGCGGCGGCTTCTGTTCGGGCGGCGCCGGTTTGCTTTCGGGCAACGGCGGCGCTTTTGCTTCGATCGGCGGCGCCTTGATGGGGAACACTTTCCCCTTGACGAAGTTGAAGATGCCCTTCATCACGCCGTAGAGCGCCGGCAGCAGGATCATCAGCAGCGCGATCACTGCCGTGATCGCAACCGCGATCAGGTTGTCGGCGATGCTGTTGTAGGCATCCTTCTTCTGGCTCTTGACCGTCGCACCGGTGTTCAGCAACAGCAACTTCTGGGCCAGGTTTGCGCCTACGCCGCCGAGGAACGCGAGCAGCAACTCGTACCCGATCGCCAATGCGGCTTCGTGCGCCACGGGGATGAATGAAGCGACGAGCAGTGGCAGCATCAGCGTCCGCATCAGGATGCTGACCCCGGTGTTCCAGAGAAGAATCGGGATGTCGAGGATCTGCAGGATGCTGGTCCAGAGGTCATGCAGCGAATCGAAATTCAACCCCAGCACGACCTTCTTGATGTCGTAGTACAACTTGATGAGGTCTTCGATATCGCCGATCACTGGCACGAAGAGGTCCCTCAGCAACCCGACCACCACGGTCATCGGGCTGGCCTTGAAGGCCTCCCACTTGTCACCCATCGCACCCAGGATGCCGGTGCCGATCTCGCCCCAGTCTGCCGCGGTGCGTGCCTCCGGGGCGTTCGCATCCGGCGTGCGATGGATCTTCACTGGTGGCGCCCCGGCGGGTGCGGCGGCCGCAGGGTCCGTGCCGCTGCCGAAGTATTGGCTGACCACACCGGCAAACCGGTTTTCCACCCCTTCGAGCGCCTGCACGCAACGCTTGGCAAGGATCGCGATGTACTTCATCGGATCCGCGAAGAAATCCGTGAGGAACGCCACCATCTGGCCAATCTTGACGAGCGTTGCGATCACGACGTCGATCGCGAAGTTCAAGACCTTCTGCATGAAGCCGACGATGGCGTCGATCGCCGTGTTGACCCACGCCTTGATCTGGCCGAAGAGCGCCGTCCACCCGTCGTGGATCTTCTTCCACAGCGCCTTGAGCGCATCGACAAGCGCGCGCGCACCTCGCTGCACGAAATCGGGCAACTTCCGGAAGAGGAAGTTGCCGAGCAGTCCGGACAACTTGTCGAGAACCCAGGTCGCGTAACGGTTGATGATCCCCCACGTGAACTCGAACGGCCGCAAGAGGCCGGCCGCCAAAGTCTTGAATCCCTCGCCCACCCGCTTGACGACGCCGGAGAACGCGGCCCACGTGCGGGACAGCGCCGCCGGATCGAGCTTCATGAAGGCATCCGCCACCAACTTCAGCGGACTGAGGAAGAACGCGGTGATGTTGCCGAAGGCGTCCTTCGCCGCTTCGAAGGCGGCGTTCATCAAGCCCTCGAGCTTGTCCCACTGGTCGCCCAGCCACGCCATCGCCTCGTGCGCGAGTTCGGTGATCTGTTCGACGACCCAGTTGATCGCGTCCTCGGCCTTGTCGCGCACCACGCCGGCCGCGGTCTTGACGCCCTCCCACGAGAAGTCCGTTTCGTAGCCGAACGGCAGGTCGAAACGCTGGATCGTGGGCGTGACCGCGTGCGTTGCGATGCTGGGCCTGGCCGTCGCCGCCTTCCGGCTGACGCGACTGGCGCCCCCATCCTGCTGCACCACGTGCGTCAGCTCGTGCGCCAGCAGGTGCTGTCCTTCCTGCGATTCCGGTGCGAACTGCCCGCCCGCGAAAACGATGTCCGACCCCACGGTGAAGGCCTTCGCGCTCACCGCCCTGGCGGTGGCGTCCGCGCGGCCGCCGGTGTGCACGCGCACGTGGCTGAAGTCGGCGCCGAAGCGCGGCTCGAAGAACGCGCGCGTGGCGGGCGGCAGCGGTGAACCGCCGCCTTGCATGTCGTGGATGTTCGCTGCGACCGGCACCGGTGCTTCGGAGGCACCACCGGATGCCGTCGCGCGGTCGATCTGCTCGCCCGCCATCTCCTCTTCGCATTCGGCGCAGACACGATGGACCGCAGGCGACGGGGCATTGCGCGAGACGTTCCCCGGTTCGGCCGATCGCATCACGTGGTCGGCGACGCGCTCCGCTTCCTGTTCGTGCGCGTCATCGGGGTGGCTGACGGCGAATTCGCCCAACGCGGCCCCATCGCCGAACACGCTGGCGGGTCCGCTGGCGCGGGACATCATCTGAGTCGCAAATGCCTGCGCGCCCTGGTTTCCCAACTTCTGCTGCAACGCCGCGCCCATCGGCGTTGCGCGTTCCGACGCGATCGCAGGCGCACGCACCACCCCCGGCCGCCGTTCCGCCACGGCCGGCTTCCGCGACGCACTACGCTCCGGCCCCATGGCGTGCCTGCAACGCGCGCGTCAGGTATTCGGCGGCGTGATGGTCGCGATCGTCCCGCGCGGACGCACGACCTTCTTCGCCACCATCGTGTTGGTCAGCGTCCCGACGGCCTGCGCCTGCGGCGGCGCCACCAGGGGATCGCGCATCAGCACGGGGCGGATGAAACGCCGCACGCTGTGGTCGGCCTCCCATGGTTTTTCCGCATCGTTGGTTTCGTCGATGCGCGCCAGCACGACGCAATCGCAGTCGCAGCAGTCGCAATCGCCGTCCTTGCAGCCGCACACGCCGTTGTAGTGGTTCTGATGACAGAGCATCGACGGGTCGGCGCACTTGCACGGCGTATCCCAGATGCCGGTCGTCGGCGAGTCCTGGCAGCCGCAGCCGAGCGCGGCATCCAGCACGCGGATCTCGAAGGCGTCGCGTTCGCGCGTGCAGACGGCCGGCGTTTCGTCGTCGTCGCAACTGCAGGCGGCGGTGCGCGGTGCGCAGCACTTGCTGGTGCCGCACAGCACGACCCACAGCGGGAATTCGAACTTCGTGTCGCATTCGCCGTCCAGGTCGAACACCTGCGTCTTCGGCACGTACACCGGGTCGCCTTCGCAGTCGATGGCCAGGCCGCATTCCACGGTGATGCGCGGCTTGCCGCAGTGCACGGCCACGTCGACCTTCAATCCGCACACGACGCCGCATCCGAACAGGCTGCGGAACATCAGGCGGTTGATTTCGCGCGTGTACGCGGGCAGCAATTCCAGGTCGCCGTGCTCGAGCAGCATGCCGGGTCCGAACTTCGGCCAGACGAGCGTCGACATGGCCTTGTGGATCGCCAGGGGCTTGGGAGTGTTGGTCATGGCGCAACTCCTTAGGCGTCGCTCTGCGCGACGCGGAAGTTCGAATGGAAGGTGCCGCCCGGGGTGCCGTTCCCGGTCGGGGCCGGCGAGAGGCCGACGGCATTGGCGTCCACGGTCTGCCCGTTGCAGTCGACGATGTAGTCGCCGAACACCGCGATCTCCACCAGGGCTTCGTCCTTGTTGAAGATCTTGTGTTTCTTCACCGTCACCGCGTCGGTGGCCCAGCCGGCTTCGACCACCAGCGTGGCGCGCGTGATGTGCTGCGGATCCGGGCCGCCGCTCTTGATGACGTCGATGATCGGGACGCGGCGCGATTCGTACCAGCCGGCCTCGTCCTCGGCGATGGTGATCGTCATGGAGAAGCAGTCGGGGCGCACCGTGTCCGCGCGCACGGGGCGCGAGAACTCCACCCAGTAGTCGCGCGTGAGGTTGCGCGTGTTGTCGGCGGGATCCTCGTCGCCGAACGATGCCTGGAAGTCCTTGTACGGCACCAGCGTGTCCAGCCGGTGCCACGGCTTCCAGCCGATCGCGCTGATGCGCGTGAGGTCGCAGCCGCGGATCAGGTCGAACAGCAGGTCGTTGCGCTTCACGAGGCGGCGCGGGCCGCAGGCTTCGAAGGTGTCGTCGAAGCCCCAGCAGTCGCATTCGGCGTCGTGGCGCAGCACCACGCAGGCCAGCGGCACGCCATGGCGCAGGTCCACGCGCACGCGGGCGCAGGGTTCCTCGATCTCCGTCAGGCAATCGCAGTCGTCGTGGAAGCGCAGGCCGGTGAGGTGTTCGCACAGGCAGCGGCAGCCACCGCGTTGCACGGGGTGCTTGCGCAGGCGCTGCGCGACGACGGCGCCCTGCTCGATCGGATCCTTGCCCGTGCGGTGTTCGTCGCAGCACGGGCCGGTGCCGCATTCGCAGTCCAGCGTGCAGTCGTGCTGGTCGCAGCAGGTGCGGCAGTTCACGCGCTGCAACGAGAAGCGCACGGTCTCGCACACGTGGTCCCATTCGTTGCGTTCGCAGCTGCACGGGTCGGTGACCGGCACCGGGTCCATCGCCTGTTCGGCGTAGTGCACGCTGAGCAGCCAGCATTCGCGCGTCGGATCGATGCGCGATGGATTACGCGCGTCCGCATCGCCCAGGCCCGCGTCCTCGCGCGACAGGCGCCGGCCCTTGTCGTCGATCAGCACGACCTCGCGCAGGCCCACGGGCGCGCCGCGCACGCGCACCAGTTCGCGACCGCAGGCATCCAGCGCGAGGCCGGCGCCCAGCTGGAAGCGGCCGCCGACGCCTCTTTCGTCCGGCGGCGCCATCGCCATCTTGAAGCCGTACACCACGCCCCAGCCGTGGATCGCGCGGTTGAGCAGGCGACGACGGTCGATCAGGTAATCCTGTTCGACGCGGAAGGCATCGGCGGTGAGCCGCTTGCCCTCGAAGTAGTTGTTGCGCAGGCCGGAGTCGCAGCCTGCGTCGCTGCAGCATTCCCGATGTGCGTCTGCCTTGTGTTGCATGGCGATTCCTCCTGGCATTCCTTCAGAGCAGGCGCGTGCCGATGTCCGCACCGGTCGCGCCCAGGCGCGTTCCGCGTGCGGGCAACCGGGCCACGCCGGTGATGGCGTCGTCGCCGAGGTGCGGCGTGGGGTCGCCTTCCAGCACCAGCGCGCCGTCGAGTCGCTGGCCCTGCAGTGCGCGCGCGTCGATCCAGCGCACGCGCGCGCGGGTGGTGAACGGGACGAGTGCGGTGATCGCATCGGGCAACCACGGCGACCATGCGCGACGCTCGGCCGCGGTGGCGGCGATGTCGATGCGCACGCCCGCGGCGAGTTGCCAGGGATCGTCGTTGTCGCCTGCGCACGGCAGGCGCATGCGGCCAAGGCGCGCACCTGCGTCGAGTTCGGTGTGCCAGCGCGGGCGGCCGCCGAGCATCGCGGGCAAGGCGCTCCCGGTGCATCCGGCGCCGCCCACGGTCGCGAAACCGAAGTCCGCGATGCCGTCGACGATGCGGAAACGTCGTGGCGTTTCCGGCATCAGGCAGGCGAGGAAGGTCTGCAGGCCGCTGCGCGTGCCGCGGGTCGTCGCGAGCGCATGCGCGTGCGCGACGATGCAGCGCTTCTGCGCGAGCGCCAGCGTGTCGTCCCAGGGCAAGCCGAGCCAGCGCGCGATGGCGTCGAGCCATTCCGGCGACGCGGTCTTCGGATGCACGTGGCTGCCGAGCGCGGCGATGCGTTCGTCGAGGCCCTGCGTGGTGGTTTCGAACACGCCGACGAGGGCGCGCAGGAAGCTGTCCGGGTTGGCTTCCTCGCGCTGGTAGATCGACGGCAGGTACTCCATCAGCGTGTGGCCGGGGTACAGCACCGACAGCGCCTGCAGCGCGGGAAGCGATGGCGCGCCGGGTGCGGCGATCAGGCGCAGGTGCACCCACAGATACGGATCGCGCAGCGTGAACAGCGGCGCGGCGAAACGCGCGGTGTCGTTGCCTTCGCCATGGAAGGCGACCGGCGCATGCCAGAGGCCAAGCTCGGCGAGGAGGCGTTGCGTGCGCTGGGTGGCGGTCAGCGTCGGGTCGGCGGCGAGCTTCACCATGCGGTCGCGGATCGCGGGGTCGCTGGTGGAGGCGTACGCCAGTTCGAGGGTCGCGCCGCGCGGGAGCGTCGCGGTGGCTTCGATGCGCAACCAGCGGCGGCCGTCTTCGCGGTCGGGCGAATGCAGCATCGGGGTGATGAGCTGGCCCTGGATTTCGGATGCGTCGTCGGGCACGGATGGCACGGCGGCGAAACGCAGGAGGCCGCGCGGGCCGGTGACATGCAACGCGTCGCGGGACGCCGCGACGCCCGTCGCCGGTGCGTCACGCGCGTCGAGCTGCACGTCGCCGAGCGCGTTGCCGTCGCCATCGAACGTGAAGACATGGGCCGCGCCTTCCCGATCGACGCCCGCGACGCACGCGCGATCGCGGCCGTCGCTGCCGAGCGCGGTGGCGCGGAAGCAATGGCCCAGGCCGGCGACAGATTTCCGGACCAGCGCGTTTCCGCCGGCCTCGGCATACCAGCGCAGCTGCGGATCGCCGTCGTCCGTGAGGAGGACGAAGCGCTTGCGCGTGCGCAGGTAGACGAACGCCTGCGCGTGCGTGACGTCGGTGAACGCGACCGTTTGCTGGATGCGCCCCGCGCAATCGACATGGAGGGCATGCCAGTGGCCGTCGTGCTCGGCGAGGATGTAGAGGCCGTTGCAGGCTTCGGCGATGTCGACGGCGCGCCAGCCGTCGAGGTCGAGGATCGCAAGTCGCGTGAGCGTGTCGGTTTCGAAGCGTTGCACCGCGCCGTCGCCGAACGACCACAAGCCCCAGTGCGTGGCGAGCAGTCGCGTCGCACGCACGATCGCGGCGGGCGCGCGCAGCAGTTCGGGGGTGTCGTCGCCCGGTGCCAGGCGATACAGCGTGTCGGTCGCGGCGTCGTGCCAGAACGTTTCGCCCGTCGCTGCAACGGCGAGGGCCGCCGCGCCCTGGGTCGGGAAGCGCTGCGCGGTCGTGGCGAACGGTGCGAAAGGTTGCACCGTATCCAACGCGGCCAGCGCACCGGCATCGATGCCCGCGAACAGGCACGCGCCCCACTGGGCTGCATTCGCGAAGCGATAACCGCGCTGCGGGTCGGCGCTCATGGCGCACCTCCCTGCCCGGGCCGTCGCACGTCGATCGTGCTGTTCGCTGCGTCGAGTCGCGGCAGGCCGTCGCGCGCGACGGCGACGCTGGCGACGTTCCCACCCGGGTCGCGCACCAACTGCAGCGCGACGACACGCGCGACGCCATCGACCGCGCGCATCCAGCCCGCGATGTCGCTGCGCGAAACCGGCACGCCGGGTGGCCGCGCCGACGGTCCCGTCGTCGCCAACCGCTTGCGCAGGATCTCCATCACGTTGCGCTGGAGGTCGTCGACATTGCGCCCCGCGTCGGCTTCGAGCGTTGCCTGCACGACGAACGTGGCATAGCGCGGGCCGACCACCATCAGGCGCGTGCCCAGCGGCATGCGCGCCAGCAGGCGGCGACGGATTGCGTCGAGCCAACGACGCGATTCCGGCAGGCGTGCTGCCTCTTCGCCGGCGCGCAACCCGCGCATCGCAACGAGGGTGACGGTGCCGGTGCGCGGACCGGTGGCGTTCGGCGGCACGATCCAGGCGCGCGCGACGTCGAGCAATGGCAGCTTCAACGCGGCGCCGAGGATGTCGTCGGCGCTGACCAGCGCGTGGTCCTCGCGCGCGCGACGGCGGGATTCGCGGCGCTGCGCGCGCCAGTCGTCCGGCCCTGCACCGCCGGCGACGGCATCCGGGTTCACGCCGAACACCTCGCCGAATCCCTGCACGTGCCATTTGCGGTTGCGCGCCACGCTGCCTTGCGCGCCGTCGCTCACCGAATACCACGCGAGCACCTGCGCCTGTTCCGGCGGCGCGCGCCCGTTGACGCCGTTGCCGAAGGTGATCCGGTCGGCGGCGAGGTCGAGGGCGTACACCTTGTCGGCGGGCCCTTGCGTCGCGAGGTCGTCGCAGCGTTGCCAGGTGGATTGGCCGCTGGGTTCGACCACATCGATCCGCACCAGTGCGTCCCCGGAGTTGAACCGCAACCCGGGCACGTCGAGCTGGAAACGCCAGTCCGTCGTCGCATTCACCGTGTGCACTTCGCGTGCGATCTCCCGGCCCTGCACGATCGGCAGGACGTTCGGCGCGATCCGCAATACGCGCGGTGCGCGTGCCAGGCCGCGCGGTGCGACGAGTTCGAGCGTGAACCGCTTCGGCGATGCGGGCACCGCCGAGAGGTCGAGCGTCAGCGCGCCGGTGCGCAGCAATCCGTCGGTGGTGTCGGACACGATGGCGATGGGATAACGGCCCGTGTCGGTCACCAGCGTGGCAGCGAGCGGGGCATTGCGCGTGTCACCGGCCACCAACGGCGTAGAGGCGCGCACGCCGAGCGTCCAGTACGCCCCTTGCGCATCGTCGCGCTTCGGCGGGAACACGCCGCCGTCGCCCCGGCATTCGAAGTCGATCGCGAGCACGTCGCGCGGACGCGCGCGTTCGCCGAACGGCTGGAACGCCGGGCCTTCGCGCGCGTTCACGCGCGTGTGGTCGAGCACGCGGCCCTCGGCCAGGCGCGTGGTGATCGATTGGACGTCGCCCGGGATCCACAACACCTTGCCATCGGGATGGAACGCCGGCGCGTCCGCGTTCACGACATGGATCACCGCATCGGCGGGAATCACGACGGATTGCGCGAACGTCGCTGCCGGCGAGCGCGGATCCTGCGCATCGGGCCACAGCAGGCCGCGCGCGGGTTGCGTGCCGCCCGGCACGAGCGACAGCAATGCCGCATACGCCGCGCGCTCGTCGCGCCGCGTGTGACCCACCGCGTAGAGCTGCGCTTCGGCCACCCACGCGAGCAATTCCATCAAGGTGATGCCCGGATCGTGCGCGTTGTGGTCCGTCCATTGCGGCGCGAGCGCGGGCAATTGCGCGCGGCCCATCGCCATCAGGTCCGCGAAGCGGCGATCGAAGCGTTCGTTGACCAGGCGGCTCATGCGGCCGCCTCGGCCGTGCTGAAGCCCAGGTGCAGGGCGTCGTCGCGCAGGACCACCAGGTCGGAGCCGCGCAACGAATTGGGCCACGGACGTTCGAGGACGCCGTCGACGATTTCGTGCAGCACCACGTCGTCCACGCTGGCCAGGCGCGGCACATCGACGAGGGCGAGTGCGAGGTCCGTGGCGTCCGGGCTGCGGCCGAGCGGCCAGCCCTGGCCATCGGCGCCACCGCTGACCACGTTGAACCACGCCGCGATGCGGGCGCGCACGTCACGTGCGACGGCACCGGCGTCGTCGAGGTCCTGCACGCGCAGTTGCAGCTGCGCGCCGAGGGAGCGCAACGTCGGGCCTGCGATTCGCAACGCACCGAGCGTCACCGGCGACACGCCCAGCAGCAGGCGTTCCAGTTCGCGTCGCTGCGCTGCGTTCGGCGTCGGGTCCGCGCCGCGCATCGCCACGACCAGGCGCACGCCGCTGCGCGCGGTGAACACGCGCGCCTGCGCGATGTCGGGCGAACTTTGCAGCGCGAGGTCTTCGAGGTCGGTGCCGCTCACGGCCCGGTTGCGATGGCGCAAGCGCGCGCCACCGAACCGGAGGATGCGCGGTGCATCCTCCGGCGGCGCGCCACCGGCGGCCTGGTCGGCGGCGAACACCGCTTCCACGCCCGCGACCGGCGAACCGAGGTTGAGTTTCGTCCGCGCCGCCACCGCGTTCGCCGGTACGCGATCGCTGCCATCCGCCGCGGGTTCGGTGCGCTGGTATCGGAACGCGACGATCGAATCGCGGCCGATCGGCGGGATCATCCCGTGCTCGCCATCGCCGAACAGGATCGCGCCCGTCGCTTCGTCCAGCGCGTATGCGCGCTTGTCCGGTGCTTCGTCCGCCGGATCGAACACTTGGTCCCACCGCACCCAGTCGCCCGGCAGGTCGGGCACGTTGCGCACGACGCGCGCGGGATCGTCGGCGAGCAACGTCGCGCGCTCCTCGTCGCCGAGCGGTTCGCGCACGCGCAGCTCCAGCGTGTTGCGCAGCACGGGCGGACGCGCGAGCGTGAGCGTGAGGTTCGGCGCGCCTTCGGACGAGCCCAGGCGTTCGTAGCGCATCGTTTCGGTCGCGCTCGCCCATGCGGCGTTGAGGTATGCGCCCTGCAGTATCGGCGCCCACGCGCTTGCGTCGTTCGACGCGGTGACGCGCAACCAGCGCAGCGTCGTGCCGAACAACTCGCGCGGCGTGGGCTCGGCGTCGAACACCAGCGTGAGCATGCCGCTCTCGCCCAGGCCGCGCGTGTCGTCTTCGACCACCAGCGGCACGAAGCGATCGGCCACGAGCGCGTCCACGTGCAAGGCATCGCGCGCGCCCTGTCCTGCGTGTTCGACCGCGCGCAGGTACAGGCGCACGGGACCGCCGGAGACGGGACCCTTGAAGCCGAGGAACAACGCACGGCCCGCGGATTCGACGACCGGCCCGGCCACGCGCGCGCCGGCGGCGGCGGCGCTGGTCGCCTTCGTGTTGTCGCAATGGCAGGGCGGCGCGCAGTCGTCGGCGTCCGCGTGCACCGCCGGCCCCGACATCCGCCCAAGCAACACCGGCAAGGGCACGAACGCTTCGACGATCGCATTCGGCGTGCGGTTCGCATCGCTCTGGTCGCGGATCGAGCCGCTGTCCTGCGCCAGCACGTAGGTCGGCAGCACGCCGTCCTTCATCGCGTACGACAGGTGCAGCTGCGCGACGTAGGGCGCGCGGATGTTGTCGGCATTGCGTTCGATCGTCTGTTCCGATCCGCCGCCCGACGTCGGCGTGTTGACCACTTTGACTTCTTCCTGCCCGTAATCGCCGCCGATCAGGCGCGCGCGGATCCAGTGGCTCGTCTTGCCGGACCAGTCGGTCGGCTTGAGGTCGGCCGGCACCTTGAACGTGATCGCGCCGCTACGCTTGAGGTGCTGCGTGGTGTCGGTGGCGTTGAGGTTCCACCAGCCGGTGCCATTCCAGTATTCCCACGACAACGCGGGGTTGGACGTGGTGTCGGCGAGCTGGCCGATCCAGGCTTGCACGGCGGCGTCGACGACGAAATCCGCCTTGCCGAGCGAGACCGCTGGCGGAATCGTCCACGATGTTGCCAGGTCCACGAGGATGGGATGCCCGTTGACGTCCGCCTGGAATGCGTGGCCCTTCTGCCACGCGGGATTGGCACCGGGGAACGCGAGCAGGATGCGATCGAGCAACGCGGCGTCCCAGTCGCCATCGGTGTTGGGGTCCAGGTGCAGCAGCGGGACGACGCGTCGGTCGCCGGGGATCGGGCTGGGCACCGGCATCCAGTAGTCGACACTGGCCGGGGGCGTCGTCGGCACGTCGAGCTTGCGATCCAGCGTCGCCACGCGCGTCGTCGTGTTGAACCCCTTCACGAGGTAGACCTGCGTCGAAATTGGCGTGGCGATGAGCAGCCGCGTCGCGTTGGACGTCACCGTGTGCGCGGCGGCGATCACCACGGTGTCCAACTTGGTGGGCACGACGACCGATGGCGTCGCCGCGGTCGCGGCCGGGGGATAGACGAAGATCGGGTCTGCGACCGCGCGCACGTCGTATTCGAACAACACTTCCCCGCCTTGCACCGACGTGGCCATGGCGGTCGCGACCTGGAACCCCGGCGCGCTCGTGATGGGGAAGGCCACGCGGTCGGCGGCCTGCAGCGGATCGAGGGGCTTGGTGATGATCGCGGTGCGCAGCGGGCCCTGTCGCGGCACGCACTGCGTCGGATCGAAGGCCGCCACGAGGACCTGGCTGGACAACGCCGGCACGACCAGGTGCGCCGGCAACACCGTCGGCGCGCCGGCAGCGGGCCCCAGGCCCGGCGGAATCGGCGCGTCGAACAACAAGCCCGACAGCGCCGCCGCATTGAACGGCGCGTCGAACGGCGACCAGTGCGCAAGCTTCGTCGTGCCATCCGGCTCGCCGAGGCATGCTGCGAAGACGCTCCGCGCATTCGCGATGCCGCCGTCGAGCGCATTTCCCAACACGTCGGCGTCGCCGATGGACGCTTCGACGAGCGCCTGCGTCGTCAATGCGTTCGGGTTCGAACGGAATCCGAGCAGGCGTCGCTCCGTGGCGCCCGGGCCCGGGCCGACAGCCACCGCGGCCAGCGTGTTGTCGCTGCGCAGGATCGCCGCGGGCGTGACGCGCGCATCGACTGCCGTGCGCAGTGCCGTGCAGGTCGCGGTGGTACCTGCGAACGCCAGCGCATAGAGCGTCTGGTCCATCGCGACGCCCACCGCCCGCGGGTTGGTCGGCAGCGCACCCGCGACCACGATGGGGGCGATGCGCGTGAACTCGATATCGACGCCACCGATCCTCGCGACGAGCTTGGTCCACGCCGGCGTCGCGTCATCCGGATTGCACTGGTACAGCGTCTTGTCGCGCAAGGCGACCAGGTTCGGCGAGACGTACACGAGGCCGTCGACGCCGGGCGTTGGTCCCGCGGCCGGCGGCACCACGGGCACGTCGGGGAGCTTCTTCCAACCGCTGAACAGGGCGCCGAACAGCACGTCGTCGCTTTCGCGCCACACCCAGACCGCATCGTCGGCGGCCGCGGCGGCGAGGACATCGGTGCTGCGGTTCCAGACGGCGATTGCGTCCTGGCGCAACGCAACGGGGGCAGCGTCCACCCGAGCACCGAACAATCCGGGCGATGGCGGATGCAGCGCGGGGCGACCGTGGTACCGCGAGAGGCGTTGCGGCGTCCCGCTGAATTCCAGGAGCTGCAATCCCCCGTCGCGCGTGACGCCCGCCAGCACCGTATCGGCCTTGGGGCCGGTGCGCAGGCACGCGAAGTCACGAAAACTCAGGTCGGCCAGCTGGACGCACAGTTGCACGTCCGCGTCCTTCTTCGAGAAGGCCTCCGCGCTGCCGACATAGAACGCATCGAACTGCCGCGGCGCGCGCCCCAGCGGATAGAACGCGCTGTCGACGACCAGAGGCGTGGTGTTGGACATCGCTTCGAAACCGACCGAAGGCTTCGCGGCGGCGCTCTGGCACGTGGCGGCGATGGGCGTGTAGTTGATGCGCACGCTGAGCTGGTCGACGCCCAGCAACACCTTGTCGACCTGCGTCGCGACCGCGCGGATCCAGCGTGCGCCCATGCCCGGGAGGATTTCGCGCGGTTCGACGGCGCCTTCGGGTTTCTCGAGCGTCAATGCCGTCGCGTAGGGCTGCGTGGCGGCCTTCGCCAAGGGCTGCCACGCCACCGCATCGGGATCTTCGGCCGCGGCGCGCTTGCCCCAGTATTCCCATGCCACGCCCACCAGGCCTTGCGCGCCGAGGATGTCGAGCGTCGCCGCCGCGGTGATGTCGAACAGATCCGTGCTGCCGAAGTACAGCGCATGCAGTTGCGCGTCGTTCCACAGCCCATCGAACGGCGAGAAGCTGGCGACCTTCTGCACGATCGCGCCCTGCGCCAGGCCGTCTTGCAACGGCGGCTCGATGGTGGCCAGGCCCTTGTCGGCTTGCTGGATGCGGAAGCGCTGGCCATCCGAGCGCAGCACCAGCCCGGGCAGCAGGCCTTCATCGGGATCCAGTTGCAGCTTGTCCGCGGCCGGCGCGGCGAAACTCTTCAACGCCCATTGTTCCGGCATCGGCTGCACGGGCTCCAGCGACGACAGGCCCGGCGGCGGCAAATAGAAATGATCCGCCTCCACGCCGACGATGCGCTCCAGCTTCGCGGGCACCAGTTGCACGTCGGTTTCCGTTTCGAACACGACGGAGGCGCCCTCGACGCTCGCCTGCAAGCGCGATGCGGCACGCGCCAGCACGGCTTCGCTGGCCTTGTCCCCGAGCTTGAACGCCACCGGCACGCGCGCGGGACGCGCGGCCTCGCCGTGCACGCCGAGCCAGTCGAACAAGCCGTCGCGCAGTTTCGCGCCGGCGCCATCGAGTTGCTCGGCGACTTCCGCGTTGAAGCGCGCGCCGATCTGCAGCAGCGCACGGCCGAAGTCCGGTTCGTCGTCCGCGATGGCCCATGTGGGGATCCACGCCTGCGCGCGTGCGTTCAATTCCACGGCGAAGTCGCGGGTGCGGCGCGGTTCCAGGCGCGGAGGGACCGGCGGCTTCATGGCAGGCCCCCTTCGCGGAAGTAGAACGGGAACACGAGGTTCCCGACCTGGTTGGTCTTGCGCACGCGGTATTCGATCTCGACGAGGAGCTTGCCTTCGGCCGTCGCGGATTCATCGACTTCCACCGCCAGCACGTCGATGCGCGCTTCGCAGCGACGCAACGCCTCTTCCACGGTCGAGCGGATGCGCTGGATCGTGGTGCTGTCCATCGCTTCGAACACGAGTTCGTGGATGCCGCACCCGAAGTTCGGCCGCATGACGCGTTCGCCCGGCGCGGTTTCCAGGATGATCCGCATCGATTGCCGGATGTCGTCTTCGTACGCGACGCTGGCCACCAGGCCCGTGCGCGGATCCAGCTGCACCGGCCACGCCCAGCCGCGCCCGAGGAAGGCTTTCTGTTCGTCCATGGCGCGCGGCTCGCTCATCCGATCATCACCGTCGGTGCGCCGAGCACGATGGAATTCGGCGCGCCCGCTTCCACGACGCTGTCGCCCATCCGCGCGGCGGGCATGCCGCCGATCATCACGGACGTGCTGCCCATCAGCACCATGCCGCCCACGTGCGGCTTCGGCCCGTCGAACAGCGGGCACACGTGCGTATCCATCAGCGCGCGCCACGCGGGCATGCCACCGATCATCACCGTCAGGCTGCCCGGCCCCGGGCCCAGCGGCGTGCCGTGGCTCGTGGTGTCTCCGACGCGTGCAGCGGACTGACCCATCGCCTCGCTCCTAGTTGATGTTCACCAACGCACCCTTGATCGTCATCGTGGCGTTGGCCTTGAGTTCGAGCGTGCCGGTGGCTTCGATCGTGATCGTCGCGGCCTTGATCTCCAGCGACCCGCTGGCCTGCAGCTTCATCGCGCCGCTCTTGTTGTCGATCGAGACCTTGTTGCCCTGCCCGTCGTCGACGAGGATCCCGTCGTCGGTGAGCTTCACGACGCCGCCGTTCTCGTGCTTCAGTTCCACCATCCCCTGCGTGCCGTCGTCGAACGTCAGCGTGTGGCCCTTGCGCGACTTGAACATCCGCGTGTCGTTGTTGCCGTCGCTGTTGTCGAACGGCGGCTTGTCCTGGCCGTTCCACACGCCGCCGAGGATGTAGGGGAAGCGCATGTCTTCGCGTTCGAAGGCGACGAGCACTTCGTCGTCCACTTCCGGGATCAGCACCAGGCCGCGGTCCTTGCCCGCCATCGGCGTGGCCAGGCGCGCCCAGAAACTTTCGCTGTCGTCGAACCACGGGAAGCGCACGCGCACGCGGCCCAGCCCGTCGGGATCCTGGTTGTTCGTCACCAGCGCGACCGCGACGCCGCGCGCGAAGCCGCCGGCTTCCAGCCCGGTCTCGACCGGCGGCGCCTGCACGAGGCCGTTCACAGCGTGGTCTCCCGGACGTGGAAGCGCGTGCGGTAGCCGCTCGCGTCGATGCGATGCGTGGCTTTCTCGATGTAGTACACCTTCGAGAAGGCGTCGCCGATCTTGTCGATCTGCACGGTGCGGTCGGGGCGCAGTTCCGGCAGGCCGACGGTCTCGGCGTCCGCGGTGAGGAATTCGCGCGTGCGTTCGCTCAACGCCGCCTTCGCGCGCTGGTCGGCTTCGGCTTGCGTGAACACCGGTTGGCGCAGCCGCAGCACGGGTTGCTTGCCGGGGGCGCGCACGAGCGAGCCCAGGTGTTGCGCGACACTCTTCGCGCGCGCACCGCCATCGGATTGCGCGTCGGCGCGCCCGATGAAGATTTCCTTGCGCGCGGTGTCGCTGCCGTACACCTCGACCTTCGCGACCTGGCCGGCCAGGTTGGCCTGCGGCCGGAAACTCAGCAGCCCTTCGCCCCAGCTCAGGTGCACGACGGGATCGGACTTCACGCGCGGCTTGCCGAAGTGCAGCGTCGAGCGGCCGCGGCCGTCCACGTCGACGTAGAGTTCGAAGTGTTCGTTGTCGCTGTTGTTGCGCGCGGCCAGCTTCTTGAGGAAGTCCCAGTCGCTTTCCTGGTTCTGTTCGATCTGCGGGCGCTTCTCGCGCGTGTCGTCGATCGCGGTGTTCAGGTTGTGGAAGCGCGCGATCTGCTGCACCACGTCGCTGTCGGTGGTGTCGCGCCAGCTGTCGGAACTCTTGCCCAGCGTCATCAGGAAGCCGGGGTCGTAGCCGGAGACGACGAGTTCGGGCGCGCCGGTCTCGGGGAAGCTCGTCGAGACTTCGGTGATCACGCCGTTGACCACGGTGGGCATCGACGATGCATCGCCGTAGCCCATGCACACTTCGATGCTGGCGCCGAATGCGAACTGGCCCAGCAGGTCGTCGCCCTGCCCCGTACGGAACTTGCGCAGCTTGTGGTCGAACGCATCGATCACGGTGAAGGAGAAGTGCCAGGCCGCGCCCAGCACCATGTCCACTTCCACCTGGCTCACGGCGACTTGCAGGTCGCGCACGAGTTCGCGGTTCGCCAGCCGCACGACGAAGGACGGTGCGAAGAATTCGCCGTAGTTCCGGGAGAGCGTGACCAGTTCCATCACGGGTGCTCCATCGGCGGGAGTTCGAGCCAGTCGCCGGGCGCGATCTCGCGCGGGTCGTCCAGGTCGTTGGCGCGCGCGACGCGCACCCATTCGTCCGGGTCGTCGTATTCGCGCGCGGCGATCCACCACAGGCGTTCGCGGCCCACCACCACGCGGCGCTTGGTCTTGTCGGCGGATTCGCGACGCGGGTCTTCCAGTTGCTGGCGCAGCGTGCGGTATTCCTTGAAGGCCACCGACAGCGACACGCGCGCGGGCGCGCCATCGGGATGGAACATCGTGACCTTGCGGCCGAGGCGTTCGATGACCGCGGCGAATTCCAGCGGTCCCCAGTTGAAGCGCACGGGCGGCGGCGCGTGGAGGTCGCGGTCGATCTCGAGCAGCGTGGTCAGGGCGCGCAGTCGCGCGTTGAGCGGGTCGGATTCGGATTGGCGCAGCGACGTCGGGCCGGTGGGATCGGTGTAGTCGTCGAGGAACAGGTCCATCGTCAGGCGATCGGATTCGCCGTTGACGAACTGCAGCAGCGGCGCGCCGAGGCCCGGGACCGGCGCGGCCTTGTAGGAATTGGAGCGCTCGAACGTGTATTCGGTCGGGTTGAACAGCACGGCGATGACTTCGCCCTTGCGCGCCCCGTCGAGCACGGTGATGGTCGCCTTCTTGAGCTGCGACTTGGCCATCAGAGTCCCCGGCGCTCGCGCTCGATGCGCAGGCGATGGTCGATGCGGCGGATCACGTCGTCGGCGACGCGGTCGACGAGGGCGGTGTCGAGTGCTTGCGGGCGGAGGGCGGATTGCAATGCCGCGATGGCCTGCGTCTCGACCTGCGCAATCGGCACCGGGTGCGCGACGGGCGCACTGCTGCCCTGCGCATGCGGTGCGTCGATGGCATCCACCGGCTTCGGTTCGCTGGCGCGCCATACGAGTTCCGGTGAGCGCGTGCGGAAAGCCTCGAGGGCCGGGATCGTCCGCTGCGCGGCTGGTTGCCTGGCTTGTGTCACGTCCTGGCGCGAACGCGGGAGCGACAACTGCGTCGGCCGACGCGCTGCAGCGTTGATGCCGATCTGCGTTGCAGCCGGCCTCTCCGATTCGCGTCGCGGTCCAAGCTGCATCGTGGCCATGGGCGCCGGTCGCGCTGCAGCGGTGCGTGGCGCGTGCATCGCCACCGGAATGCGCATCGCCGGTCGCATCGCGACGCCCGCCTGCTGCAGCCACTTCGCAGAGATCCTGTTGTCCGCGTTCGCGCGCACGTTCGACGGTTGCGGCGACCGCATCTCTGCCGGAACGACGTTCCGCGCGCGCACCTGGTCGACCGACGGCTTGTCCTTGGCTTGCGCGACCGCCTGCGTCGCGCTGCGCACCTCCACCCGCAGCTGCATCTGCACGCGCCACGGCGAGCGATCGATGCGCCGCGCACATTCCGTTTTCGCCAAGGGCGCATGTGCCTGCACCGGACGCCGCCACCGCAACCCGATCGGCCGCCAACTCATTCGCGCCGCACGCGCCCGGCGGACTGTCCGCCGGCGCGCAAACGCCCGCGCCGCCCGGAACGCCCGCATCCGCATCGCGCCGCTCACGTCGCCTTCCTCAAGCCGTGATGCGCCAGCTCCAGGCTTTCCATCACCACTTGCTGCGATGTCGCATCCAGGTCCGACGCCGACCACTTCACCGGGATCGCCTGCGCCACTTCCCAGGCCCATGCGTTGTCGTTGGCTTCGTCGTGCAGGCGGATCCACAGGTTGCGACGCTGCACCTGCCCGTCGGCCGCGGCCTGCGCCCACTTGAACAGATCATCGAGCGCCAGCCCGCGCTCCAGCACGAGGTTGGGATAGGTCACGTTGGACGCGAGCTTGTGTTCGTACTCGTTGACGCCGCCTTCCTTGTACGACTCCACGCGCACTTCGCGCGACAGGCCTTTCACGCGCAGGAAACCGCCGCTGACGAGACCTTCCATCTCGACGACGTAGCGGAATCCGCGGAACGGGTCCTGTCGCTTTGCCATGGCCTACACCGCGAACGGATTGGCGGGCGCGCCGTCGAGCGCCCGGTTGATGTGGGAGATCTCGCGGCACCAGCGGCGGCGCTCGCGATGTTCCAACTGCATCAGGTCGCCCGGCGCCCAGTGGAAGTGGTGCGCGATGAAGGCCATCTCCGCGTACAGCGCCTTGACGGGATAGGCCTTCATGCTTCCCCCAGGACCGACATCCTCGTGGGCGGTGCTTCGACATCGTCCTCGGCGTTGAGCGATTCGTAGAGCCGCTGCAGGTACGCCAGGTCCGACGCGTACAGGCCTTCGATCACGCCGGTGTGGATGTCGGGCAAGGTGCCCAGCCGCACGATCACGCGCGCGAGCACGATCACCGCCAGGTACGCCTCGTTCTGCTGCACGCGCGGATCGCGCAGCGGCAGGATTTCGTCGGCGGCGGTGGCCAGGCGCATCACGCCGCGGCGATGCAGCGTGCCGCTGTCGTCGAGGTAGCCTTTCGGCAATTCGAAATCGACTTCGGTGCGGAAGCCCGGATGCGGAGGGCCGGAATGCGGGGCGTTCATCGCGTGCTCCTGGTTACTTGACGCGTTCGATGCCTTCGTTCACGAGCTCCAGCGTTTCGATCATCACCTCGCTGCCTTTTGCGTTGAGGTCGCTGGGGTCGTACTTGATCGGCCAGGCGTCGCTGACGACGAAGCGCGCGGCATCGGCGCCGGCTTCGTCCTGCACCACGATCACCACTTTCCGGCGCTTGTCCTTCACCTGGCCGGACGAGATCTCCGTGTGCCACTTGTAGAGGTCCAGCGCGTTGGCGCCGACGAACAGGCCCCACTTCAGGGTGATGTTCCCGTACTTGGTGAGGCCGGAGAGCTTGCGCACGTGCGGCGGATCGGTGCCTTCGCGGTAGTCCACCGCGTCGATCGTGGTCTCGCCGATGTTGACTTCGCTGAAGTTGGCCTGGGTGATCGAGTCGATCTCCAGGCGGTAGCGGAAGTTGCGCAGGGGGTCGATGCGTGCCATGGCTCATGTCTCCTAGCGCTGGGGTTCGGCGGTGTTCTGGAAGATCCGGAACACGACGAATTCCGCCGGACGCACCGGCGCAATGCCGATCTCGCAGATCAGGCGCCCGTTGAGGATGTCGTCCTGCGTCATCGTGGTGCGGTCGCAGGTGATGAAGAACGCTTCTTCCTCGGTGCGCCCGAACAACGCGCCCAGCCGCCATTGCGTGCGCAGGAACAGGCGGATGGTGTCGATCACGCGCGCCCACAGCTTGTCGTCGTTGGGTTCGAAGACGACCCACTGCGTGCCTTCGTAGATCGAGCGTTCGAGGAAAATGAAGAGCCGGCGCACGCTGACGTACTTCCACAGCGCGTCGGAACTCAGGGTGCGCGCGCCCCACACGCGAATGCCGCGGCCCGGGAATTGCCGGATCGCATTGATGCCGCGCGGGTTCATCTGGTCCTGCGTGCTGTCGTCGGTCTCGGCGCTCAGCTGCAACGCGCCGCGCAGGATCTCGTTGGCCGGCGCCTTGAACACGCCGCGCTCGGTGTCGGTGCGCGCGTACACGCCCAGCGTGTGCCCGCCCGGCGGCACCAGCGTGCGCGCGCCGGACTGCGGATCGGAGATGTAGATCCACGGGTAGTAGAACGCGGCGTACTTCGAATCCGCCACCGCGTTGCGCGGCTCGAACGCCGTCGGGTTCATCGTCTTCTGGCAATCGACGACGGCGAAGCGGTACTTGAGGTTCTCGCAATGCGTGATCAATTCCTTCGCGATCCCGAAGTCCACGCCCGGCGCGTACACCAGCGAGACATCGCGATACGGGTCCAGCTTCAGCGCGGCCAGGCCTTGCGGCTCGGGGCGTGCCGGCAGCAGCACCTCGCCCACGTAGTCGGCCGAATCCGGGACGCCGCCTTCCGCACCGTTGGCGGACAACGGCAACGCGTTCGCGGTCTTCTGCGGGATCGATCCTGCAGGCGCGCCGGTCGCGATCAACGTCGCCAGCGCGGAGCTGTCGAGCAAGCGCTTCTCGTAGAAATCCGGCGAGACGCGATTGCCGACCAGGTCGTCGAAGTTCTCCGCGTACGAGGGGAACGGCGGCTTGGTCGGATCCTTGAACCATTCGGTCGGATCCTGCGTCGGCGTGGTCGCGTAGTACGCCAGTTGCAGGCGGAAGCCGATCGGCACCAGCGTGCCACCGGGGCCGGGCCGCTTCGTCGAGCTGTCGGACACGTAGGCGTACACGCGCTTGCCCCACGCGCCGGAGCCCACGGCTTTCACGAGGAAGTTGGCCGGCAACGCGACTTGCGCCGGCGTGGCCGTGTCGTCGGTGATGCGGCAGACGAACAAGCGCTTGCCGCCGTTCTCGAAGAAGCCGTTCACGGTGTACGGCAGGTACTTCTCGGTGGAGGTCACGCCGCCGAACCAGCGCTGGTAATCCTTGTAGCTGGTGACCATGCGCGGCATGGTCGGGCCGCGTTCGGCTTCGCCGAGGAAGGCCGCGGTGCTGGTGGGCACGCCTTCGATCGGCTTGGGGCCGCGTTCGATTTCTTCGATGTAGACGCCGGGATGCAGGTACTCAGGCATGGCCGTTCTCCGGTGTTCGGTGCATCACGCGCCGGACTGTTTGGGGGTGTCTTGCTTGGTGGGGGACTGTTCCGGCGTCCCGGGCTTCTTCGGCTCGGGATCCTTGCAGTCGTCGTCCGGGCCGTTCTTCGTCCGGTACGGCGTGCAATCGATCGGCGTGGACAGCTCGGCCTTGAACGCGGCTTCGAGCGCGTCGATCTTCGCCTTGACCTGCGCGGTGGCGCGTTCGACGTCCTGCTTGGCGGCTTCGAACTGCGCATGCGCATCGGCGAGCAGCTGCACCTGCGGCAGGTAACGCTGCGTCACCAGGCAGCACAGGATGTCGGCCAGGCCATTGGGATCGACGAGGTACGGCAGCGGCGGCAACAGGCGTTGCAGCGTGGTGCCGATGGCGGTGTCCGGGCCGCAGCAATCGTCGGGCGGAATTTCGCCGCACGTGCAGATTTCGACGTAATCCTTCACCTTCGACGTCGCGCTGCGCGGGCGGATCGCCCAGTGCCTGGGAATCAGGGTGACGAACAGCGCGTACAGCGCGCCGGGCGCATCGGTGCTGAGCATGCCCCGCACCGTGTCGATGAGCGCCTTGTTGGCGGTGAGCGTGTCTTCCAGCGTCTTCGCCGGATCCTCCCACGCGGCCAGCACGTCCTTGATGCGGTTGACCACGGCCTGGCGTTCGTCGCGGTTGCGCTCGTGCCAGCTGGCCCGCTCGCGCAAGGTATCGACGGTGGTGGCGAAGGTGCCGGTGCCGTTCAACTGGCGCTCGAGCGCGCGGATGTCCTGCAGCAGCGGGCACAGGCGGCATTCGAGCAGGCAGCTCCAGCACTTCACGCTGCACGCCACGTCGTCGGCGAGCTTGCCGATGGCGGTGTCCTGGTCCTGCCAGTCCTTCAGCAACGCCTGGTATTTCTCGTTGGTGAAGTTGGCCCGCGCGGAAAGCATCTTGTCCTGCAACGCGCGCAGCTCGTCGGCGAAATCCTTCGCCAGCGCGGCTTTCTCGGCCAGGTGCGCCTGCTCGCTGATCAGGCCGTCGAGGCAACTGCCGCCAGTGCCGCCCGGACCGGGCGGACAGCAGCACTTCGGATCGCACTTCTCCGGATCGGGCATCTTCGGCGGCGTGGGCGCGACCGGGGGTTTGCATTTCGGCTCCGTCCGGCTCGGCGGATTCTGCTCAGGCGTCTGGCTCATGGCGACGGTCTCCTCGGGTTCGATCAGGTCAACTGATCCCAGGCGTAAATCGCATCGACCGCGCGTCCTTGCGGATGCGCGAACTGCACGGACTTCTCGATCGCCGGCTGTCCGGGGGGCGCGCGGTTGGCGATCAGTTTCAGCGACAGGTTGCCGCCGGCCAGCTGCGGCAGGTCGGCGGGGACGAAGGGAATGAACGCCGCGAACTCGCCGCGCGCGTCGGTGAAGAAACGTTGCGGCGGCTGGCGCCAAGTGGTGCCGTCGTCGTCGAGCCATTGCAGGCGGACGGCGGCATTCGAAATCGGCGTGGGCGCAGTGCCCAATGGCGGCACGGTTTCGATGAGCGCGCCGCGGATCGCGGTGGTGCCCGGTGCGAACGCGTAGTTCGCGCGCGGCTGCAAGGCGATCGTGTGCAGCGGCAGCGTGACGTCGGCCTGCGCGAGATCGGCGCCGGCGAACGGCAGCACGCCCGGATCGATGGTGACGCCGGCGAAGCCCGCGAGGCTGTCGCCGCGCCAGACGAACAAGCCGCCGTGGTTGACGATGGGCGGGGTGCGGATCCCCTTCGCGCGCACGGTGATGCCCTGGCTCATGCGCTGCAGCGTCACGGCGTCGAGCACTTCCACGGCGAGCGTGGCCTTGCGGGTCCACGCGCGCTCCAGCGGTTCGTACACGTCGAAGGTGCGGGCCATCACTCCACCTCCGTCGTCGCGCGCATGCCGACGTCGAGGCTGTCTTCGAGGACCACGCGCGCCGGGATCGGCGGCAGCGCCGGATCGATCCACACCGGCGAGGCGACGTACGCGATCGACGTCCGATAGTTGGCCGTCGGGAACAGCGCCCAGATGCGGCTGGTTTCTTCGGTGGTGAGCGGCTCGAGCGTGAGGCGCACCGGTTCCTGGTTGACGGGCGCGCCGCTGATGACCGGATCCGACTGCAGCGCCTGCATCGCGAAGCCCAGCACGCGCAGCAGCGGTTCTTCGCTCATGCCCGGGCGCGTGCCCACCGTGAGCAGGAAATACAGGTCGAGCGGCAAGGCGTTGTCGTGCACGATCACCGCGGGCGGCGGCGTGTTCGAGGGCACGCGGTGTTCCCGATTGCGCAGGCTGGCGTTGGGCGCGATGCGATACAGGAACAGGATCAGCGACGCGCCGACGGCATCGGTGTCGTCGAGTGGGCCGATGAACACCGTGCCCGGATCGCCCGATGCGATGACCGCCTGCTGCAGGCGCGCACCGAGTGCCTGCGTGACGCGGAGGATCGCGTCGGCGTTCATGCGACCTTCCTCACGTCGGTGTCGAGCTGCACCGGCGGCATGCCGAGCTTGGCGAACTCCGCGTTGGTGGCGCGCGCGATGTGCGACAGGTCGATCTTCTTGTCCGCCGCGGCGGCGATGAACGCGGCGCGCAGCGTGATCTGGCGGATGTGGCCGCCGGTGAGGTCGATACGGCGGCCGAGCAGGCGGAAGGCCGCGTCATCGAGCGCGCCACGCGCCTTCGCCGGCAGGCAGCTGCGCCAGATGCGGTCGCGCGCTTCGGCGTCGGGGCGCGGGAAATCGATGATGAAGCGCAGGCGGCGCAGGAAGGCGGCGTCGAGGTTCTGGCGCAGGTTGGTCGTGAGGATCGCCAGGCCTTCGTACGCTTCCATGCGTTGCAGCAGGTAGGCCACCTCGATGTTGGCGTAGCGGTCGTGCGCGTCCTTCACTTCGCTGCGCTTGCCGAGCAGCGCGTCGGCTTCGTCGATGAGCAGCGCGGAGCCGGAACGTTGCGCGTCCTCGAACACGCGGTCGATGTTCTTCTCGGTGTCGCCGATGTACTTGCTGACCACGCGCGACAGATCGATGCGCAGGATCTGGATGCCGAGCTTCCGCGCGACCGCGAGCGCGGCCATCGTCTTGCCGGTGCCGCTGGGCCCGTGGAAGAGCGCGGTGACGCCGCGGCCGTAGGGAAGTTGGTCGCCGAAGGACCAGTCGGTGAGCACGCGATCGGAGAGCAGCACGTTGTCGACGATTTCGTCGAGCTGGTCCTTGCGGTCCTTCGGCAGGATGACGTCGTCGAGCGAGAACACCGGTTCGATGCGCTCGACCAGGCGCGAGATGCCGCCGGAGGCGACCTGCTTGCACGCGAGGAGGAAGTGGTCGAGGCGTTGTTCGGGCGTGCCGGTGGCGGTGCTGGACGCCAGGCGCATCGCTTCGTCGATGCCCGCGATGGAGAGCGCGAAGCGGCGCGTGGCATGCGCGGCCTGGGCTTCGGAGAGCGTGAGGCCTGCGGTGTGCGCGGCTTCGCGCAGGGCGTCGACGTGGGTGGCGGCCGAGAGCGGCGGCGCCGGCAGGCGATCGAATGGCATCGCGCCCAGCAGGCGTGCAAGACGCGAGGCGTCGGCATGGATCACGCCGGCATGCGCGCCGGTGCGGCCGATGGCGGCGAGCGCGCGACGCAAGGTGTCGTCCGAATCGGCATCGACGTGGGTGAGGTCGACGACGAGCGGGCGATCGGCAAGCAGCGCGGCGCGGCCGATGCGGATGCCGGTGTCTTCGAGGTCGTTCGCGTCGAGGGCGGCGATGCGCGTGCCTTCGAGGCGCAGCAATTCGGATTGCTGCGCTTGCGCGCCGAGTTCGAGCAGCGCTTGCCACCCTGCCCCGTCGTCGCCGGCGAGCAACAGCCATTGCGATTGCGCGGCGGTGGCGAGTTGGCGGACGACCGCCGCGGCGTGTGCGCGCAGCGTTTCGGAATCGATCAGCGCGGCGCCGGGCCACGGCGCCAAACGGAACAGGCGGCGGATGCGCGCGTCGCGCAGGAGCGCGTCGTCGTCGCCGAGGATCCAGGCAACGAGGGACGGATCGAGGCGCAGCGGTTCGTCGGCGGGCGGGAGCAACGCGCCCGGCATGTCGAACACACGCCAGCGCGCGAGGTTGCCGGTGGCTTCGAGCTGGAAGCGCACGTCGACCGGATCGCCGAGCAGGCCTGCGCAGAGGCCGAGCGTGCCGACGCGGCGGCCGAGATCATCGAGCAGGACGCCGATGCAGCGCTGGTAGCGCGGATCGAGTTCGGGCGCGAGTGCGAGCAGGAGGACGCGGAGCTCGAGGTCGGTGAGTTCCATCGCGGAGACCACGGCGGCGAGCGGTTCGTCGCGTGCGTGCGCAGCGGCGAGCGCCTTGTCGAGCGCGGTGTTGGCTTCGGTCAGCGCATCGTCGGGCGGCGAGGTGGCGTCGTCGAGTTGTTCGACGACGCGCGCGGGCGCGACGGTGAGGCCCGGCAGGTCGCCGTGCGCGGCGCCGACGTTCGAGGCGGCGTGGCGCAAGGTTGCGTGCAGCCACGCGATGCCTGCGCGCAGCAGCGGTCCGTCGGCAGGCATCGTCGCGTCTTCGCCGAGCGGTGCAACGTCGGCCGGCGCAACGCCATGCGGTTCCGCCAGCACGCGGATCTGGTCGAGCAGGTTCTGCAACCCGATGTCGTTGAACGCCGTGCGCACCAGGTTGCCGAACGGCGTGCCGACGCGGATGACGACGAGGCCGACGCGCCCGGTGAGGCGGCGTTCGGCGAATTCGGTTTCGTGGTCGGGGCCCACCAGTACGAGCACGCGCGGCGGGTCGCGCGGGATGGCGGCCAGCAGCGCTTCGATATCCGCGATCGGCACCGCGCGGCCCGCGACCAGCGCCATGTCGACGCAGTTTTCCACCGCCGCGGCGATGCCTTCGGCTTCGATGTCCGGCGACGTTGCCGCCACCAGCACCTGGATGCGCGCCACGGATTGGCCCCTGCTGCGATCGAGTGCGACGTTCTCGCACTCGCGCCGGAGCGCGGCAATGCATCGTGTGGGATCGATGTGGACCGGTGCCGTTCGGCCGGTCGCGATGGATGCGCGGATCGGCGCGCGGGGCGACCGAAGGATCGGTGCGGCGATGGGCCTTCAATGGATCCGCGCATGGATCCAAGGATCGGGGTGGCGCCCGGTCAGCGGCCGCCGTAGGCCAGCGTGTCCATCATCTCCGCGAAGCGCGACCAGTCGATGCGCTTGCGGATGTGGCGGTTGGCGCCGCGCCAGTAGATCGAGCCGCGGCCGACTTCGAGCTCGCCGAGTTTCGACGCTCCGGCGAACACCTCCAGCCGCAGCGCGGACTTGGCCTTGACGAGTTCGACGTTGGTGAGCTCGGCGCGGACGACGTGTTTGCGGGCTACGCGCTTCGTGGTGGCCATGTCGCCTCCCGGGGGATCAGCACGGCGGCAATGCTGGTGCCGGGCGGCGTGGGGGAGGCGTGATGCTAGGGCGCGGGCGGCAGGTCGTCGCACAGGGCGCATGCCCTGCCCCGGCGCGCGTTGTAGAGAC
Organism: Noviluteimonas caseinilytica; assembly: GCF_018406605.1. GTDB lineage: Bacteria > Pseudomonadota > Gammaproteobacteria > Xanthomonadales > Xanthomonadaceae > Noviluteimonas > Noviluteimonas caseinilytica. Next base: position 54,979 of record NZ_AP024545.1, read on the forward strand.
GCGAGGCCACGTAGACCGCGGCAGTGATCGAGGCCCAGAGCAAGGCCTCGCTGATCGCGAAGGCCATCGGGCGGGAACGCAGGAGATGCGCCGCCGCGATGACGACGAACGCGAAGGCGAAGACGGTGGCGTACCAGCGGAGGATCGGGCGCATGCGGGCGGTTCCTTGGGAATCGCCAACAAGGACGCCGCCGGGGCCGCGATGTGACCAGGGCGAACCGCTTATTTAGTCGAGACCGACCTGCCCCGCGCGGAGGACGGCGGGTTCGCCCAGCGTGGGTGCGCCATCGCATTGCGGGCGCATCTCCTGGGTGGCAACGCCCGACACGCAGGCCATGGCCTGGCGGTCCGCCGCTTCCCATTCATGCAACGACCAACTGAAGCCGGCCACGCTGCCGAATACCGCGAGCCACAGGGCTCCTTCCCTCAACGCCTTCATGTTCGATCGTCCTGCAAACGTGCGCGCATGCTAACGGGTTGATGCACCTCGGGCGGCGGGGGTGGGGTGAGAAAAATTCTCGAATGGGCCGAAGCATTGCGTTTTCGCGCAAAGCGTAGCGTTTATGGAGCCCATCGGGATCTCCGCCACTGCAGCGAATCGCTGCGTCGCGGCTCATGCTTCGGCTATGGTTCGGCCAGGGGGATCCACATGGCTCGAAGAAAAGAAAGCGGTCTGGACATCGTTGCTTCGATGCCTTGGCCCATCGGCATGGCACTGGGCGTCTTTGCGTTCCTCGGGATTCGCTACGGCATCGGGGCGTATTTCGCTCACTCGGGAAGTCCCATCGCGCAGGGCCTGGGCCAACAACTTTCGGACGGCGCGCTGTCGCCACTTGCCTGGATTGCCATGCTGCTGTGCTGGGTCGCCGCGGGTGTTTCGTTCCTTCGAAGCAAGAAGCGAAAGCGACTCCTCGAAACGCAAAGCGGATTGGAGAGTGTCGCGAACCTGGGCTGGCGCGAGTTCGAGATGCTCGTGGGCGAGGCCTACCGCCGCCAGGGGTACACCGTCGAAGAAACTGGATTGGGCGGCGCCGATGGCGGCATCGATCTGGTCCTGCGCCGCGATGGCAACAAGACGCTGGTCCAGTGTAAGCAGTGGCGCACGCGACAAATCAGCGCACCCAAGGTGCGCGAGATGTGGGGACTGTTGCATCACCACGGCGCCGATAGCATCAAGATCGTTGGTGTGGGCGAGTTCACGCGAGATGCGGCGAAGTTTGCGGAGGGCAAACGGATCGAGCTGGTGAATGGCGACCGGTTGGTCGAGATGGTGCGGTCCGTGCAAAGCGCAGGCACGCAAGCCACCGCACCGACTGGCCTCCACGTAGCCTCGAAGCAGCCGGAGTGCCCGAAGTGCGGCGCGTCCATGGTGCAGCGGGCGAATCGCAAGACAGGCGAATCCTTCCTTGGGTGCAGCAAATACCCCGTCTGCAAAGGCACGCGCTAGCAACTACTCGGATTCCCCCGCGACTAGGTCCATCGCCGCGATCGTCGCCACGAGCAGCGAGCCGCAATAGTCCTTCAAAGGGAGGCAATGCAGGTATTGCGCATCGAGCCATTCGATTGCAATGCGACACCCCTCCTCGCTCATCGCGACGCCAGGCTGCTCGAAAAACTGATGCGCCAACGCGTTGCGATGGTCCACGACAGACTTGACGTACAGCGCGAAATTATCGATGTCCGTCGAGGCGATCGATTCCACCAGTCGCTGGGCGGTGGGCCCCAGCGACTGTCGTTTCATGTCCGCGCGAAACTGCGCCAATGCTGTCGATCCCAGCGCGGCACCTTGCGGGTGGATATACGGAATCACGCGCTTCAGGCTGCCTTCGACCTGGTTGAACAGCAACAGGTTTCGACCCATTCGGCCCAGCATCGCCTCATGCGTCTCCGGGCTCGGAGGCACCAACTCGTCGCCGAGGTTTCCGAGGATCTGCGCTATTTCAAAACGATCGTAGGCAGGCATGTCTTTCCAGGCCCTTGCAGACCTCGCGCACGTGCGCGCAGCAACTATCAGGCCTGTTCGAAGACGACGGTGGGACGCTTGCGAACCACGACCGTGCCGGCAATGTGGTCGTGCCAGCCTTGCTTCTTCGGATCAAATCCCACCCACAGGTATCCGACGCACAGGCCAATCAAGCTCACGAAATAGCCCAGGTAGCGTGCAATCGCCCTGCCGGTCGAAATCGTCGCACCTGTTTGCGCATCGACGACCTTGGCGCCCACCACCATCTTGCCGGGGGTCTGCCCGTGCGAACCACCCAGAACCAGATCACCAGGACCGCGGGAAGCAGCCAACTGATCACGAAGTCCGCCGGCCCTTCGATAAAGGGACCATCCCCAACGAAATACTCCTGGCCATAGATGACATAGAGCGCCGGAAACGTCACCAGCATGATCAGCAGCGTGTCGATGATCGACGCAGCGACACGGCGCCAGAATCCCGCGTATTCGAGATCGAGGTTCTGCATTTGAAGTCTTCCCCTGATTGGTTCATGAGATCGCCTCTCAACCCCTTGAGCGGCGACCGGTGAAAAGGATAACAAGCCTGATCCGCCATCGCTCAGGAATTTCGACGCCCCCTCGCGCCTCGCTTGCAACGCTTCACGGCCATGAGCACGCCAGGAAACACACGATCGTGCTCGCTGACGAAATCATGGCAGCGCCCGCTGAAGTGCACCGCGTGTGCGTCTAGCGCACCGGTATCGAGACGCCCTAACCACCCAGCGAACGCCTCCTTGGCCATGCCCGCATCGACAATGCGCTTTCCGCGCTTACCTTCTTGCGAGACTGCGGCCAAAGGTATGTGCGGCGCAACAAACACCACAGCCAATCGATGGTCGGCCTGATCGGAAGTCAGGTTACCGGCGTCACGCTTGGCGGCCTGCATTGCGGGAGCAAGGTAGTTCTTCCTCGCGCGGCTTCCGATCGGCTGCCACGCCTGCTTTGCCTCGATCGCAAAGCTCGTGGTTGCGTGCGCCACGTAGAGATCGCAACGACCCCGGACATTCTCGCGCCGATCGACATCGCCGTCCGGCAGGACGCCACGCTTGGTAGTGCTGAATTCTTCGAGCGCATTCCATCTCGGCAGGCGCCAAGCCGCGCCGGCAAGCGTGCTCAGGCTTGCTCGCTCGTTGTACCACCAGGGATTGTCTTCGAACTGGTCGGCAGCACAGAAGTCGTGGACGACCTTGAGCCAACCATGCAGCAATGGCTGCAGTCCGTTGAGAACGCGTTTGGTCTGTACGATCTCGATGTTCGCGACGCGACTTGCCATCTGTACTCCACCCCCAGGTATTCGTCCGGGAAGAAGAACAAGGCACAATCAATAAGTCAAAGACTGTTTTACAAGAACCAGCGTGTTGCAACGCGTCAGAGAATAATTCTCGGATGACTGCTGGCTGTTACACAACAGCCCATCAATCAGCGCGTCGAAACAGTCTGGCGCGCGCGATGCGCCACGGCGACGACTAGGCAATCTCCAACGCCGCAATCCGCTCCCCCCGCAGCCGGAACTTGAACACGAACAACATCGACGACCCGCCCGGGAATGGCCCGGTCACGCGCACCCGAACGTTGTATTCGTCGGCCACCTTGCCCTTCAGCACCTTGAGGATCTCGAACTTCCGCCCGGGGTAGTGCTGCGCAAGTTCGTCCTGCCACGCGAGCATCGAGTCGCGGCCCTTGTACAAGGTGCCGCGATCCATGATCACCGCGTCTTCGGTGAAACAGCAGTCGAGCAACGCTGCATCGCGCCGCGGCGCGCCCAGGTACTGCACGATCACGGCGGGCAACGCATTCGGCACTGGCGCGATCCGGCTCACGCGATCTCCAGCACGGCGATGCGATCGCCGCGCAGCTTGAACCGGAACAACCAGCGCACCAGCCTGCCCTCGGTGAACGGCCCGGTCACCCGCACGCGCACGTGGTACTCGTCGTCCGCGTGCTGCGTGGCCTTCAACACTTCGAAGCGGCGCTCGGGAAAGTGGCGGGCCAGTTCGGCCTGCCAGGCGACCATCGAGTCCAGGCCCTTGTACAGCTTGCCGCGATCGAGCACGTACGCGTCTTCGGTGAAGCAATACGACATGAAGGTGGCATCGCGCGTGCGCGCGGCGAGGTACATCAGCAGCACGGGAGGCAGCGAGGCGGGCGGTGCGCGGAATTCCATCCGCGCATTATGAATGCAGGCCACAGACGACCGCGTGTAGCAGCGATGACGAATCGTGGGGGCGATCAACCCGCCTGCACCCCGTGCGCTTCGATGAACCCGGTGGCCATGCCGATGATGACCAGCACGATCAACCCCACCGACAGCGCGATGCGCTTGGTCAGCGCGTTGACGGTGCGCTTGCTGGTGCTGTCGTCGACCAGCATGAAATACAGCCCACTGCCGAGGTTGTAGAGGATGAGTCCGAGGAAGGCGACGATCACGAGGGTTTTCATGCGGGCTTGCTCGATGCGGGAAAGGATTTGCCGCGCGCGCGCGGGCCGGTGATCCAGGCGTGGCGCGCCCACAGGGCCAGCGTCATCACGCCGAGGAACAGGCCGTACGACACGGACGTTGCGAGCACCTGCTTCCACATGCCGCCGAACTGGCGGTCGGCGTTGAACATGCTCCAGTACATGCCGAGCGCGGCGGCGGCCGTGGCCAGCGCAAGCGCGGCCATGTCGAAGCTGCGCCGTGCGGGCGTGCGCGGGGCGCGCGGGTAGATCCAGTACAGCGCGCCGAGGATCAGGAACCACGGCAGGAACAGGATGAGGGCGAGGTTGAGTTCGACTTCGGGATTCATGGGGCGGCCCGGGGCGGGATGTGCGCACGGTAAGGCGCGGCCGGCGCGCGCGGCAGGGGCAGTTGCGGCGAGAATCACCGGATCAGTCGGATGGACCTGGGCATGGCGGCCAAGCGGTACGAAACCCTGGCGGATGACATCGCGGCATCGATCGCGCGCGGCACGCTGAAGCCGGGCGACCGGTTGCCGTCGGTGCGGCAGGCGCGCGCCAGCCGCAACGTCAGCGCGGCGACGGTGTTCGAGGCGTACTACCTGCTGGAGTCGCGCGGGCTGATCCAGTCGCGGCCGCGCTCGGGCTATTACGTGGCGGCGCCGCCGACGAAGGCGCGGGCCGCGGTGCCCACGGCGCCATCGCAACCCGATGGCCAGGCGCGCGAGGTGAAGATCACCGATCTCATCTTCGACATGTTGCAGGCGGCCACGCGGCGCGAGGTGGTGCCGCTGGGGTCGGCGTTCCCGAGCCCGTTGTTCTTCCCGTTGCCGCGGCTGGGGCGCGCGCTGGCGGCGAGTGCGACGCACCTGGATCCGTGGAGCACGGTCGAGCACCTCACGCCCGGCAGCCTCGAACTGCGGCGGCAGATCGCGCAGCGGTATCTGCTGGATGGCGTGCGCGCGGACGTCGACGAGATCGTGGTGACCAACGGCGCGATGGAAGCGCTGAACCTGTGCCTCGCGGCGACGTGCAAGCCGGGCAGCGCGGTCGTGGTGGAGTCACCGTGTTTCTATGCGTGCCTGCAGGCGCTGGAGCGGCAAGGCTTGCGCGCGATCGAAGTGGCGACCGATCCGCGCACGGGCGTGGACCTGGAAGCACTCGACACCATCCTCGTGCGCGATCGCCCCGGCGCGGTGTGGGTGATGACGAATTTCCAGAATCCGCTCGGGGGTTCGATGCCGGCGGAGAAGAAGCAGGCGCTCGTGGACCTCGTGCACCGGCATCGCGTGCCGCTGATCGAGGACGACGTCTACCACGAGTTGTATTTCGATCCGCAGCGGCCGGCGTCGACGAAGGCGTTCGATCGCGACGGGTGGGTTCTGCACTGCAGTTCGTTTTCGAAGACGCTGGCGCCGGGGTATCGCATCGGCTGGGCGAATGCGGGGCGCTTCGCGCGCGAAGTGGCGCAGCAGAAGCTGGGCGCGTCGCTGGCGACGTCGATTCCCGTGCAGCTGGCGCTGGCGAGTTACCTGGAACGCGGGAGCTACGACCGGCACCTGCGCGGTTTGCGCGCGCGATTGCGCACGCAGCGCGATGTGTATGCCGCGTTCATCGGCGACGTGTTTCCGGCCGGCACGCGCGTGGCGCATCCGGACGGCGGTTACTTCCTCTGGGTGGAACTGCCGGAAGGCTGCGATGCACTCGCGTTGGCGCAGCGCGCGCTGGCCGAAGGGATCAGCGTGTCGCCGGGGCCGATCTTTTCGCCGGCGGGGGCGTTCCGGAACTGCGTGCGGATCAACTTCGGGCATCCGCTGGATGCGCGGGTGGAGGCGGCGTTGACGCGGGTTGGGGAGATGGCGGGCGGCTGAGGCGCCCCCTCCCCGGCCCTCCCCCGGAGGGGGGAGGGAGAATAAAAGCGATTTACATGTTGCGGCGGTACTCGCCACCCACGTCGTACAGCGCGTGGCTGATCTGGCCCAGGCTGTGCGTCTTCACCGCTTCCATCAGCGATGCGAACACGTTCTGGCGATCGCGCGCGGTCTTCTGCAGGTACGCCAGGCCCTTCTCGGCATTACGCAGGTGCTGGAAGTTGGCGACGTTCTGGATCTGCTGGCCCTTCTCGCTTTCGGTCGAACGGATCAGCTCGATCTCGGTGACGATGTCGCCGGCGTGGTCCTTCGGCAGGAAGGTGTTGACGCCGATCAGCGGCAGCGAGCCGTCGTGCTTCTTGTGCTCGTAGTACAGGCTCTCTTCCTGGATCTTGCCGCGCTGGTACATCGTGTCCATCGCGCCGAGCACGCCGCCGCGGTCGCTGATCGCCTCGAACTCCTTGTACACCGCCTCTTCGACGATGTCGGTGAGCTTGTCCACGATGAAGCTGCCCTGCCACGGGTTCTCGTTGAAGTTGAGGCCCAGTTCCTTGTTGATGATCATCTGGATCGCCACCGCGCGGCGCACGCTTTCTTCCGTCGGCGTGGTGATCGCCTCGTCGTACGCGTTGGTGTGCAGCGAGTTGCAGTTGTCGAACAGCGCGTACAGCGCCTGCAGCGTGGTGCGGATGTCGTTGAACTGGATTTCCTGCGCATGCAGCGAGCGGCCGCTCGTCTGGATGTGGTACTTCATCATCTGGCTGCGCGGGCCGGCGCCGTAGCGCTCGCGCATCGCGCGCGCCCAGATGCGGCGCGCCACGCGGCCGATCACGGTGTACTCCGGATCCATGCCGTTGCTGAAGAAGAACGACAGGTTGGGCGCGAAGTCGTCGATCTTCATGCCGCGCGCGAGGTAGTACTCCACGATCGTGAAGCCGTTGCTCAGCGTGAAGGCGAGCTGGCTGATCGGGTTCGCGCCCGCTTCGGCGATGTGGTAACCGCTGATCGACACCGAGTAGAAGTTGCGGACGCTGCGGTCCACGAAGTACTGCTGGATGTCGCCCATCATGCGCAGGGCGAACTCGGTGCTGAAGATGCAGGTGTTCTGCGCCTGGTCTTCCTTGAGGATGTCGGCCTGCACGGTACCGCGCACGGTCTTGAGCGTTTCAGCCTTGATGCGCTCGTAGGTTTCGGCATCGACCACCTGGTCGCCGGTGACGCCGAGCAAGCCGAGGCCGAGGCCGTCGTTGGTTTCCGGCAGCATGCCGCCGTATTCGGGGCGTTTGCGGCCTTCGAACATCTTCTCGATCTGCTCGTGCGCCGCATCCCAGCGCGCCTGGTCGGCGCGCAGGTATTTCTCGACCTGCTGGTCGATCGCGGTGTTCATGAACATCGCCAGGATGATCGGCGCCGGGCCGTTGATCGTCATCGACACCGAGGTGCTGGGCGCGCACAGGTCGAAGCCGGAGTACAGCTTCTTCATGTCGTCGAGCGTGGCGATGTTGACGCCGGAGTTGCCGATCTTGCCGTAGATGTCCGGGCGCACCGCCGGGTCTTCGCCGTACAGCGTGACGCTGTCGAAGGCGGTGGACAGGCGCGCGGCGGGCTGGCCGACGCTGAGGTAATGGAAGCGGCGATTGGTGCGCTCGGGCGTGCCTTCGCCGGCGAACATGCGGATCGGATCCTCGCCCGTGCGGCGATACGGATACACGCCGCCGGTGTACGGGTAATCGCCCGGCAGGTTTTCCTTCTGCAGGAACGTGAGCAGTTCGCCCCAGCTGCGGTACGTGGGGGCGGCGATCTTCGGGATCTTCTGGTGGCTCAGCGACTCGCGGTAGTTCTCCACGCGGATGGTCTTGTCGCGAACCTTGTATTCGGTGACCTCGTCGGTGATCGACTTGAGGCGGGCGGGCCATTCGCGCAGGAGCTTGAGGGCTTCGCTGTCGAGCGAATGGATCGCGTCGTTGTAACGCTGGCGCAGCGTGGCGAGCGTGCGGTCGTCGTGCTTCAGCGCGTCGATGTCGTACAGCGACAGCGCCTTCGGCAACGCGGCGTCGTCCAGGTCGCGCAGCGACTGCCAGTAGGACTGCGCGCGATCGGCGACTTCGCTCTGCGCTTCGATGCGCGTGTTGATGCCGCGGCCCTGTTCGGCGATCTCGGCGAGGTAACGCACGCGCGCGCCGGGGATCAGCACGGTGGCGCGCGGTTCCTTCAGCGTGGTGTCGAGATCCGGCGTCCACTTGTCGGCCGGCAGCTGCAGCTTCTCGCGCAGCAGGCGCGTGAGGTTGGAGAACATCCAGCTGATGCCGGGGTCGTTGAACTGCGAGGCGATCGTCGGATAGACGGGGACATCCTCGTCCTTGGTCTGGAACGCCACGCGGTTGCGCTTCCACTGCTTGCGCACGTCGCGCAACGCGTCTTCGGCGCCGCGCTTGTCGAACTTGTTCAGCACCACCAGCTCGGCGTAGTCGAGCATGTCGATCTTTTCCAGCTGGCTCGGCGCACCGAAGTCGCTGGTCATCACGTACATCGGGAAATCGACGAGGTCCACGATCTCCGAATCGCTCTGCCCGATGCCCGCGGTCTCGACGATCACCATGTCGTAGCCCAGCGACTTCAGGAACGCGATGCAGTCGCGCAGCACGACGTTGGTGGCCGCGTGCTGGCGGCGCGTGGCCATCGAGCGCATGAAGACGCGCTTGGAACGCAGCGAGTTCATGCGGATGCGGTCGCCGAGCAGCGCCCCGCCGGTGCGGCGCCGCGTGGGATCGACGGAGATCACGGCCAGGCGCATGTCCGGGAACGAAGCGAGGAAGCGGTTGAGCAGTTCGTCGGTGACCGACGACTTGCCTGCGCCACCGGTGCCGGTGATGCCGATGACGGGCGTCTTGCCGCCGGCCAGCTGCCACTGCTTGCGCAGGTGCGCGAGTTCGGCTTCGTCCAGCGCGCCCTCTTCCACCGCGCTGAGCATGCGGCCGATGGCGATCTCGTCGGTGAGGTCCACCTGGTGCGGCTTCTCGACGCCCAGGCGCCCTTCGTTCGCGCGGCGCACCACGTCCTCGATCATCGCGACGAGGCCCATGTGCATGCCGTCGTTGGGATGGTAGATGCGCTCGACGCCGTAGGCCTGCAGCTCGCGGATTTCTTCCGGCGTGATCGTGCCGCCACCGCCGCCGAACACCTTGATGTGCGACGCGCCGCGCTCGCGCAGCATGTCGACCATGTACTTGAAGTACTCGACGTGGCCGCCCTGGTAGGACGACAGCGCGATCGCGTCGGCGTCTTCCTGCAGCGCCGCGCGCACGACGTCCTCGACCGACCGGTTGTGGCCGAGGTGGATGACTTCCGCGCCCTGGGCCTGGATGAGGCGCCGCATGATGTTGATCGCCGCGTCGTGGCCGTCGAACAACGAGGCGGCGGTGACGAAGCGCAGCGGGCTGTTTTCCGGCAGCGGGGACGGAACCTGGGCGGCGGTGGTGCTCATGGGGCGGCGATCCGGGGGCGACAGCGAAGGGGCGAATTGTAGCGCCGGGGGCGGAAAGCGGCTGTTGCCGACCTGCCGTGCGCCGGCGCATGGCGGAGCAGCGTCACGCGGCGCCGACATCTCCGCGGTTCGGGCGCAGGCTTTTCAGCGCGCTGGGTGCCTTTGCGCGTCATCCAGCCACAAGCCCTGCGAGACGATCGGTGCCCTGGTCAGTCGCTGCGTGAAACCGCTGGCTTCGAACGTGATCCGCCCGGATGGCCAATTGATCGGCAGCGTCCAACGCCAGCCGGTGTGGCCGTTCGGATATTCGAATTGCTCGCGCTCGATGCGCTCGATCGAGAACGCGCCCATCCCCGCGCCGGGATTCGTGAAATCGAGCTGGAACCGCAGGCCGAAGACGTCGTGGAATTGCAGTGTCGCCGGGGCGATGTCGAACTCGAACGACCCGTCATCGACGCGCCGCCATTCCAGCAGGAAGTCGATGTCGAGGATCAGTTCGGCCGTGCCCGTCTCCTGGTCTGCCGATTCGATCCGGAACCCGTGGACGTGGACGTCGTGCCACGACAACGCATCGAAGTCATCGGCCGTCCATTGGCGCACGCCTCACCAGCCTTCCACGCCGTCCAGCATCTTCGCGACCTTCGGGTTGTCCGCGTACTTGGCGCGCACGGCGGCGAAGTCCTGGTCGATCGTGCTGCATTGCAGGTCCTGCATGGCTTGCTGGGCTTCCTGCCCGCGCTGGCCGTAGGTGTCGGCGCGCGACCAGTGCAGGCAGCCCGACTTGCGCGCGGCCACTTCGCTGGCGTCCTTCGGATACTCGGACTTCGGCGCGTGCTTGACGAGGGACGGCGGCGCGGCCTCCTGCGCTGAAGCGTGGAACGACGTGCACAGCAGCAGGCATGCGATTGCGAGGTGGAGTTTCATGGGCCGATGCTCCGGTAGGTGGGCGGAGTGTGCCCCGATCAAAGGTCCCGGGCCACCAGCCTGTGGTCCCGGCAGTGCTGCTGGTAGGCAGCACGCTGGGATTCCACGTTCGCCCGCAGGATCACGTCACCCCCCGGGCCCAGGAATTCCACGTCTCCCATCACGACCGCGAACGCAAGCATGTCTTCCTCGCCCACCACCTTCCACCAATCGATGTGGCCCGCCGGTTCGAACGCGTAATCCCCTGCCCCGACGATCTCGCCCGTGCACAACTGGCGCTGGCCGACCAGCGTGTACACGTGCACGTCGCCGGTGTGGCGATGCAGCGGCATGACGGTGCCGGGCGTCATGCGCAGCAGTTCGACGAAGCCGCGGTCGCCGAGGAAACGCAGCGGCTTCGCCCACTTGCCGGGCGTGGCCGCGGGAATCCACGGCAACGCCGACGTCGCGGTGAGGTTCGCGGGCAACAAGCCTTGCAGCGCATCGTGGACGAAGGCGTTCATGCGGCCACCACTTGCAGATAGCGTGCGAAGGACGCATCGACGACCGCGCGACCGTTGCCGAGGATGTTGCGGCCCCACGAGAAGCCGTACACGTCGTCGTAGTCGAACGGCGCCAGCACCTGCTGCATGCGGCGCACGTACGACGGCGCCATCGGCGTGAAGTTCGGCACGCTGTGCATGAAGGTGACCTGCTTGCGGTCCTGCGCGACGTGCGGCGAATCACCGGAGAGCAACGCGGGCCGGCCGAACGGCCCCTTGCGCCAATGCAATGCCGTGCTGCCCGGGAAGTGGCCGGCGGTGTTGATCAGCGTGACGTCGTCGGACAACGCCAGCGTGTCGCCGCGCCAATGGCGGATGTGCGGCGAGGATCGGCGCACCCAGCTTTTGTCCGCTTCGTGCAGCAGGATTTCCACGCCGCCCAGCGCCTCGCTCCATTCGACCATCGACGAATAGAAGTGCGGATGCGAGACCACGATGCGATCCACGCCGCCGGCGCCGTTCAAGGCGTCGACCGCGGCGTCCGTCACCAGGCCGAGGCTTTCCCAGAGGATGTTGCCGCCGTCGGTCGGCAGGTGCAGCAAGCGCTGCGGGATCGCGAACGCGCCGTCGACGGCGATCGCGAGCAGGCCATCGTCCTCGCCGATGCGCAGGGTGTAGCGACGTTGCAGTTCGTCGTGCGTCAGCCATTGCTGGCCGCTCCACTCGACGTACTGGCGATCGTCTTCGCACACCGGGCACGACGCGGGCGGCGCGTCCGACGGTGCGTACTGCGTGGCGCAGGTCGCGCAGATCCAGGCGGTGCTCATGCGAGGGCCTCCTGCAGGTCGAATTTCGGATGGGCGTAGGGATCTTCGTAGCCGGCGAACACGCGCTGCGTCGCGGGCCGTGCGCCGATCGCATCGAACCAGCGCGCGATATCCGGGAAATCCTCCAGCGACATGCCATGCCCGGCGTGCGAGACGATCCACGGCCAGATCGCGATGTCGGCGATCGACAGCGCATCGCCTGCGATGAAGTCGCGTCCCGCCAGGTGCCGATCGAGCACGCCGTAGAGGCGATGCGTTTCGCGCGTGTAGCGATCCAGCGCGTAGTCGTCGCGCTGCTTCGCATGCTTGCGGAACCAGCCGCTCTGCCCCGCCATCGGTCCCAGGCCCGCGACCTGCCACGTCAGCCACTGCAGCGTCTGGTAGCGCGTGCGCGCATCGAACGCGAGCAGCCTGCCGCTCTTCTCGGCGAGGTATTGCAGGATCGCGGCGGATTCGAACAACGCCAGCGGCGCGCCCCCGCCGAGCGGCGCGTGGTCGACGATCGCGGGGATCTTGTTGTTCGGCGAGATCGCGAGGAACTCGGGGTGGAACTGTTCGCCGGCGGACAAGCGCACGGGGATCAGCCGATGTTCGAGCGGCAGGCCCTGCTCGGCCAGTTCTTCCAGGAACAGCGGCAGCTTCATCCCGTTGGGGCTGCGGGCGTAATGCACGTCGATCATCGGGAGCGGTCCTGCGACGGTGGGCATGGGGCGATGGTGGGCGTAATCTGGCTCCCTGCGTGGGCCAGTTCGCGGAGATTCCATGGAACCAGTCTTGCCGTTCGCGCTGGACCTGTCGGGGTCCGCGGGCCACCTGGCGGGATCGCTGCACCAGCAGTTGCGGGGGGCGATCCTCGATGGGCGCCTGGCGGCCGGGACGCAGTTGCCTTCGTCCCGGCGATTGGCGGAGGAACTCGGCATTTCGCGCAATACGGTGATGGGCGCGTACGACCTGCTGGTGGCGGAGGGCTACGTGCTGCCGCGCCCGGGCGCGAAGGCGGTGATCGCGGACCTGCATACGCGCCAGGCGGTGGCGCGGCGCCCGGTGTCGCCGCTGCCGGTGGAGGACGTGCGCCTCGCGCCGATGTGGCGCACGCCCTATCTCGCGCGCGAACCCGCACGCGTGCTGCCCGAGCGGAGTTTCCGTTTGGGCATGCCCGACCATCGGCATTTCCCGCATGCGCTGTGGCGGAAATTGACTGCGCAGGTGTTGCAGCAGTGGTCGAAGCAACCGTTCGCCTATCCGCCGTCGGAAGGCATTCCTGCATTGCGCGCGGCCATTGCGAAGCACGTGGCGTTCGCACGTGCGGTGGCGTGCACGGGCGACGACATCATCGTGACGAATGGCGCGCAGCAGGCGTTCGATTTGCTCGCGCGCTTGCTGGTCACGCCGGGCGAAACGCGCGTGGCGGTGGAGGAACCCGGCTATCCGCCGTTGCGCGGTGCCTTCGTCGCGGCGGGCGCGCGCCTGGTGCCGATGCGCGTGGACGACGAGGGCCTGTGCGTCGACGAGTTGCCCGACGACGTGCGCGTGGTGAGCGTGACGCCGTCGCATCAATCCCCCACCGGCGTGGCGTTGTCGCTGCGGCGACGGATGGCGTTGCTGGATTTCGCGCGACGCAACGGCGCGGTGGTGATCGAGGACGATTACGACGGTGAGTTCCGCTTCGGCGGGCGGCCGCTCGATGCGCTGCAGACGCTGGATCGCGAAGGCGTGGTGTTCTACGTCGGCACGTTCACGAAAAGCCTGTTCCCGGCCGTGCGCAAGGGCTTCATCGTCGCGCCGGCGTGGGCGCACGACGCGCTGGCGGCGGTGAAGCACTGCGCGGATTCGCACAGCGACGTCGTCACGCAATCGGTGCTCGCCACATTCATCGCCGACGGGCACATGGCACGCCACGTGCGGAAGATGCGCGCGGTGTATGCGCCGCGGCGAGAGGCGTTGCTGGCGGGGCTGCGCGCGATGCCCGCGTGGTTCGATGTCATTCCATCGGAAGCGGGGATGCATCTCGCGGCGCGCGTGCGGGATGCGTCGCAGATGGGGCGCGTGATGGCGGCGGTGCGAGAGCACACGCCGGGCGCGCAATCGATCGCGGAGTATTCGATCGCGCCGCCGGCGGTGCCGGCCGTGACGTTCGGTTACGGCGTGATCGATGCCGACGCGATCACGGCCTCGCTCGCTTCCCTGCGCAAGGCGTTGCAACGGCCGGCATGACGGTGGCGTGCTTCGCAGGCGCCGCCGCATTGAACGCCGCGATCTGCGGTTGCAGGCGTCGCACCATGTCGCGGGCGGGCACCAACATCCCGAGGAAATAGTCGACTTCGTCCGCGTCGAATGCCGCCGGCGGGCTGCTGCCCAACGCCACGTAGACCTTGTCGCCCTTCGGCTTGACCGTCACTTCGCCTTTCAGGTCCGACGTTGCGGCGCAAGGTTCGCGCGGCGGCGCCAGCGACCGCGCGTAGGCGGTGCCTGCGGCGAGGTGCGTTTTCGCGTCCCGCAGCGCATCGACCAGGGGATCGATGTCGTGGAAGGTCCGGGAGTACGACGCCGATACGCACCTCGGCTCGCCCGGGCATGGCCCCGGAAAATCGAAGTCGATGAGGATGCCCGGGTCGATGGTGCCGTCATCGAAGTACACGCCGCTCACGCCGACTTCGACCTTCGTATGCCCTGCATGCATTTCGCCGAAATCCGCTCGCATCGCCAGGATGGGGGCCAGCGGATCGAAGGCGACGGCGGGCGCACTGGCGCACGCTGCCAGTGACACGGCGAACAGCCAGCGCAGCGTCCCCGGGCGCATCACGGCCAGTTGCCCACGTAGAGGAAGATCGCGTGCCGCTGCCCGCTCTTCGGATCGATGAAATCGTACTCGTCGCACACCGGGAACTCGCCCTTCCGCTTGCGCCCGCATTCGACGAGCGCACGCATCTGGAAGTCCCAGGCCTCGGGCACGTTCACGGACAGCCAGTGCTTCTGCAGGCTGACGCGGAATTCGCGGTCCGCGTTCGTCAGCTTCCGCCCGGGGATCGTGATGACGACGGGATCGTCGCTCGTCGCGCGCGCGCTCGAGAACGCGAAGGTCGGCGGATCGGGAACACCGTGCTCGGTGACCTGGAAGGCTTCGAACGCTGGACGCGGCGACTTGTCTTGCGCGCCCACCGACGCGGACGTGCAGAGCAGGATGGCCGCCCAACCCCACGATGCCTTCCGCATGGCGACCCCCTCGGCTTTCGCGGGAGGCTACACCGGTTGCCGCGTGGCTGCGTCAACGTCCGCCGTCAGCTCCGCGCCGAATACGCGTACGACCCCAACCGCTCCTTCATCGGCGCCAGCTGTTCCTCGTAACGCCGCCACTGCCCCAGCGTCTTCGCATGGATGCCTTCGCGCACCTGCATCGCGCTCGCGGTGGCCACGGTGCCGGCGCGCTTGGCGATGTCGGTCAGGCCGGTCTGCCACGGCAGGCCGATGTAGTCGAGCAGTTCGCGCGTGGTGCCTTCCGGTTCCGACACCAGTTCCGAGTAGCGCACGGTGTGGATGCGGCCCGGCAGCTGCGCAGTCCAGTGCGCCATCAACTGGCGGTAGCGCTTGTAGTAGTCCGCCATCTCCAGCTGGTCGTAGCTGTGCGGGTACGCGGCGGCGAACAGTTCCTTGAGGTTCGAGAAGCACGTGTCCATCGGGTCGCGCACCATGTGCACGATCTTCGCGCTCGGCAACGCGCGCGCGATGTAGCCGAGGTTGAGGAAGTTCGGCGGCAGCTTGTCGGTGTAGTACGCCGCATGCGTACCGTCGGGGCGGCGCGCGCGCCAGCGGGTGTGCGCCAGGTAACGCTCGCCGAGCTGCGCCCAGTCGGTGATCGATTCGGCGCGCTTGGCCAGGGCGAGGTCGAGGTTGGGGCCGCCGGCGAAGTCGCACATCCAGCGCATCTGGAACACGAAATCGCGCAGCTCGCCGGCATCGCGCAGGCGCGCGTGCCCGCCGAGGATGCGTTCGAGCAGCGTGGTGCCCGAGCGCGGCAGGCCGACGATGAAGATCGGCGTGGCGCCCTCGGAATCGTGGTGCTCGCCGGGCGTGATCTTCAGTGATTGCAGGTGTTCGAACAGCGCGGTGTCGGTGGCGGTGTCGTACTGCACCTGCGCGCGACGCAGGCGCATGCCGGTGTCGAGCGCCTGCCATGCGGCCTCCGCATCGCCGAGGTCGTCGAGTTCCTTGAACAGCGCGTAGTACAGCATCGGCGCGTCGGCATGCGCGTCGCCCAGGCGCGCGAGCGAGGCGCGCAACGCGTCGACGTGGTTGTCGTCGCGCGTCTGCGTGTGCAGCTTCGACAGCGAGCGCGCGGCGCGGGCGAAATCCGGATCGGCGGCCAGCGCGGCGTCGAAGGCGGCCTGCGCTTCCACGTCGTCGCCGCGGTGCATCTCGGCCAAACCGATGAGGTAGCGGATGGCCGGCGAATCCCAGCCGAGCTTGCGCGCGGCATCCAGCAGGCGCAGCGCCATGTCGGGCTGCATGTAATCCGTCATCACCTTGCCGAGCTGGGCCAGCGCGGCCGGGCGCTGCGCTTCCAGCATCTCGGGGCGGCCGGCGGCGATCACGGCCGGCTCGGTTTCGCCCAGGGTGAGCAGGCGCTTGCAGACCATTTCGATGACATCCGCGTCATCCGTGTGGGCCACGCCCGCGGCCAGCGCGTGCGCGATCGCGTCGCGGTAGCGGCCCTCGCCCGACGCCAGCAGCGACAGGCGCAGGTTGGCCAGCACGGCGAAATCCGGATCGTCGACGAGCGTGAGGTAGGCGGCGCGGGCGTCGTCCTGGCGGCGTTCGCCGAGCAGGCGTTCGGCGGTTTGCCAGGTGTCCAGGGCGGGGGTCTGCATTCGGCGGCTTTCTTGTAAGGAGTGAATCGACAGGGCCGCGATTGTAGGCGGCCCGCGCCACGGGCGTCCCTACGCCCGCGTACACACGACTCAGGCTTGGCTTCGGAGTAGACTGCGCCGCCTGCGGTGGCCTGAGCGCCTGGATTTTCGTCCGCAGTCCCCAGCAATCTCAACGACTTATCTCGACTTGTTGGCCCGCTTGCCACGCGCGATCACGCGCACGGCGACGCAGGCCGCCGGAGCTTCCGATGCTTTTCGAAACCCTCGACACCTACGGCCACGAACAGGTCGTGTTCTGCCACAACAAGGATGCGGGCCTGAAGGCCATCATCGCCATCCACAACACGGTGCTCGGCCCCGCCCTCGGCGGCACGCGCATGTGGCCGTACAAGACCGAGGCCGACGCGCTCAACGACGTGCTGCGCCTCTCGCGCGGCATGACGTACAAGAACGCGGTGGCCGGCCTGAACATCGGCGGCGGCAAGGCCGTCATCATCGGCGACCCGGCGAAGGACAAGAGCGAGGCGCTGTTCCGCGCGTTCGGCCAGTTCGTCGAATCGCTGGGCGGCCGCTACATCACGGCCGAGGACGTCGGCATCGACGTCAACGACATGGAATACGTGTACCGCGAGACCGAGTACGTGACCGGCGTGCACCAGGTGCACGGTGGTTCGGGCGATCCCTCGCCGTTCACCGCCTACGGCACGCTGCAGGGCCTGATGGCCACGCTCAACAAGAAGTACGGCGACGAGGAAGTCGGCAAGTATTCCTACGCGGTGCAGGGCCTGGGCCACGTCGGCATGGAATTCGTGAAGCTGCTCAAGGAGCGCGGCGCGAAGATCTTCGTCACCGACATCAACAAGCAACTGGTCGACAAGGCCGTCAACGAATACGGCGCCGAAGCCGTGGGCCTGGACGAGATCTACGACGTGCCGGCCGACGTGTACTCGCCGTGCGCGCTGGGCGCCACCGTCAACGAACAGACCCTGCCCCGCCTCAAGGCGAAGGTCATCTGCGGCGCGGCGAACAACCAGCTGGCCAACACGCAGATCGGCGACGAAGTCGAGAAGCGCGGCATCCTCTACGCGCCGGACTATGCGGTCAACGCGGGCGGCGTGATGAACGTGTCGCTCGAGATCGACGGCTACAACCGCGAACGCGCGATGCGCATGATGCGCACGATCTACCACAACCTCGCGCGCATCTATGAAATCAGCGAGCGCGACGCGATCCCGACCTACAAGGCCGCCGACCGCCTCGCCGAAGAGCGCATCAGCGCGATCGGCAAGCTGAAGCTCCCGCTGGGCCGCGCACAGCCGCGTTTCCAAGGCCGCATCCGCGGTCACTGATGCACCACCCAGGGACGGGGCTTCGGCCCCGTCCTGCGTTTCCGTCACCTGAAAGTTTCGTCCGGAGTCTGCAATGCGCGCTTTTCCGCTGGGTGAAGACATCGATGCACTGCGCGAGACGGTCCGCCGTTTCTGCGATGCGGAAATCGCGCCCCGCGCGGCGCAGATCGACCACGACAACCTCTTCCCCGCCGACCTGTGGCCGAAGCTCGGCGAGATGGGCCTGCTCGGGCTGACGGTGCCGGAACAGTTCGGTGGCACCGACATGGGCTACCTCGCGCACCTCGTCGCGATGGAAGAGATCTCGCGCGCGTCGGGTTCGGTCGGCCTGTCGTACGGCGCGCATTCCAACCTGTGCGTCAACAACCTCTACGCCAACGGCACCGATGCGCAGCGCGCGAAGTACCTGCCGAAGCTGTGCTCGGGCGAATGGAAGGGCGCGCTGGCGATGAGCGAACCCGGTGCGGGTTCGGACGTCGTCGGTTCCATGCAGTGCCGCGCGGAACTGCGCGGCGATACGTGGGTCGCCAACGGCAACAAGATGTGGATCACCAACGGCCCCGAGGCCGACGTGCTGATCGTGTACATGCGCACCGCCGGCAAGGAATCGGGCAGCAGTTGCATGACCGCCTTCCTCGTCGAGAAGGGCATGCCGGGCTTCACCACCGCGCAGAAGCTCGACAAGTTCGGCATGCGCGGGTCGAACACGTGCGAGCTGGTGTTCCGCGATTGCGAGATCCCCGCCGCCAACGTGCTCGGCGAAGTGCACAAGGGCGTCAAGGTGCTGATGTCGGGCCTGAACACCGAACGCCTCGTGTTGTCCGGCGGGCCGATCGGCCTGATGCAGGCGGCGATGGACGTCGCCCTGCCCTACGTGCGCGAACGCAAGCAGTTCGACGCGCCGATCGGGACCTTCGGGATCATGCAGGCCAAGATCGCCGACATGTACACGTCGCTGCAGTCCTCGCGCGCGTTCGCCTACCAGGTGGCCCGCGATTACGACGCCGGGCGCAAGTCGCGCGTGGATGCGGCCTCGTGCCTGCTGCATGCGACGGAAGCCGCGGTCGACGTGGCCCTGGAAGCCATCCAGGCGCTCGGCGGCAACGGCTACATCAACGAATACCCGACCGGCCGGATCCTGCGCGACGCCAAGCTCTACGCGATCGGCGCCGGGACCAACGAGATCCGGCGGATGCTGATCGGGCGGGAGCTCTTCGACGGGCGGGATTGAGGCCGATCCGGGGCCTCACGTTTCGCGGAACGACACGTTCCTGAAGGCCGCACCCCACCCGTTTGCCGCACTGCAGCATGCGGCTCTAGAATCGGACCGTCCCGGCGAACCGCCGGCCCGTCTCCTGGAGTCACCATGTCCGACATCGTCATCGTCGGTGCCAAGCGCACCGCCATCGGGGCCCTGCTGGGCCAGTTCACCGGCGTCCCCGCCACCGCCCTCGGTACGGCGGCGATCACGGGCGCGCTCGAGCACGCGGGCATCGCGGCCGACCAGGTCGACGAAGTCCTCATGGGCTGCGTGTTGCCGGCCGGCCTCGGCCAGGCGCCGGCGCGCCAGGCCTCGCTCGGCGCAGGCATTCCCGCCAGCGCGGGATGCACCACCATCAACAAGGTGTGCGGCTCCGGCATGAAGGCCGTGATGCTCGGCCACGACCTGATCAAGGCGGGCTCGGCGAACGTCGTCGTCGCCGGCGGCATGGAGTCGATGACCAACGCGCCGCACCTGTTGCCCAACTCGCGCGTCGGCACGAAGTTCGGCAGCATCGAAATGCTCGACCACATGGCGTGGGACGGCCTGGTCAATCCCTACGACAAGCAGGCGATGGGCGTGTTCGGCGAACAGTGCGTCGCCAAGTATTCGTTCACGCGCGAAGAGCAGGATGCGTACGCGGCGGAAAGCGTTCGCCGTGCGCAGGGTTCCGTGCAGTCGGGCGCGTTCAAGGCTGAAATCGTTCCGGTCACCGTCGCCGGTCGCAAGGGCGACGTGGTGATCGACACCGACGAGCAGCCCGGCAAGTGCGACATCGCGAAGATCCCGTCGCTCAAGCCTGCGTTCAAGAAGGACGGCACGATCACCGCGGCGAGTTCGTCGAGCATCAACGACGGCGCGGCCGCCACGGTGCTGATGTCGGCCGAGGAAGCGCGCAAGCGCGGGCTCAAGCCGCTGGCGAAGATCGTCGCGCACGCCACGCATTCGCAGGCGCCGGAGTGGTTCACCACCGCGCCAGTCACCGCGATCACCAACGTGTTGAAGAAGGCCGGATGGAACATCGGCGACGTCGATCTGTTCGAAGTCAACGAAGCGTTCGCGTGCGTGGCGATGGCGCCGATGCGCGAGCTCGGCATCG
Source organism: Noviluteimonas caseinilytica (assembly GCF_018406605.1). GTDB lineage: Bacteria > Pseudomonadota > Gammaproteobacteria > Xanthomonadales > Xanthomonadaceae > Noviluteimonas > Noviluteimonas caseinilytica. The sequence goes on from NZ_AP024545.1 coordinate 75,578, forward strand.
CGCACGACAAGCTCAACGTCAACGGCGGCGCCGTCGCGCTCGGCCATCCGATCGGTGCGAGCGGCGCGCGTTTGCTGGTCACGCTGCTGCACGCGATGCAGGCCCGCGGCGCCAAGCGTGGCGTGGCCGCGCTGTGCATCGGCGGCGGCGAGGCCACCGCAGTGGCTGTCGACGTCGCGTGAAATCTGAAAACGTGGTCGGAGAAATTTTCCGGCCAAACCCCTTGACACGCGACAACCGCCGGTTGAGATTGGTATTGGCGCGCAGTTGCGCGTTGCCAATCCAACGACGAGGAATGACCAACATGTCCATCAACAAGGCTCTGATTGCCATCGCTCTGGGCTTCGCCCTGACCGCTTGCACGAACAAGGACCAGGCTGCCGACTCCGCCGCCGAAGCCAGCGCCGCCGCCGGCGAAGCGCAGCAGGCTGCCGACAACGCCGCCGCCACCGGTGACGCCGCCGCTGCCGACGCCGCCCAGGCTGCTGCCGACACGGCCGCCGCCGCTGCCGACGCCGCTTCCACCTCGGCCGACGCCGCTGCCGCCAAGGCCGGCACCACCGACGCCGACGACGCTGCCGACGCTGCCGAGAACGCAGCCGACGCCGCTGGCCAGGCGCAGGACGCCGCCGAAGAGGCTGCTGCCTCGGCCGACGCCAAGACCAACAACGACGGCACCACCCCGGCGAAGAAGTAACCCACGGGTCGGCGCTCTTCACGGCGCTGAATTGTGGTTACAATGCGCGGCCGCCGGTTCACGCCGGCGGCTTTTCTTGTTTTAGCAGTCCGTAGTCAGTGAACGAATGAAGCCGGCCCCGTGCCGGACTGCCGCGCGCACTGGCGTTGCCTGACCCGTTTCTTACCCTTCAGACAACTCCTTTGGAGAGATTCATGAACACCAAGCTCTACGTCCTCCTCGCCGCCGGCGTCCTCGCTCTGTCGGCCTGCAAGAACGACACCCCGACCGCCCAGGCCGAAGCCGCCCAGGCTGCCGACGCCACCGCCGCTGCCGGCGACCAGGCTGCCGCCGCCGCTGACGCTGCCGGCACCGCCGCCGCCGAAGGCGTCGACGCCGCCGCCGCCGCGACGGGCGAAGCCGCTGCCGAGACGGGCGCTGCCGTGGCCGACGCCGCCAGCACCGCCGCTGCCGCCGCCACCGAAGTGACCGCCGACGCCGCCAACGCGACCGCCGACGCTGCGCAGAAGACCGCCGACGCTGCCAAGGCCACCGCCGACAAGGCCGACGCCGCTGCCGCCGAAGCCAAGAAGTAATAGCGCCCTGCGCTAGCTTCTGCTTCACGTAGCACCAGAAGACCCGCCTCGGCGGGTCTTCTTTTTTGTGGCGGCTTTTGGGCGCAGTGCCGCGGGCCGCTTATCCTCTCCGCTCTTTCGCCGCGCCGGACGTCCATGCCCGCCCTCGCCTCCAGCCTCGATCCCCGCTCGCAGGATTTCCAGGACAACGTCGCCTACCACCGCGCCCTGGTCGCCGAACTCGACGCCCGCCTGGCGCGCGCCGCCGAAGGCGGCGGACAGAAGGCCCGCGACAAGCACACCGAACGCGGCAAGCTGCTGGTCCGCGATCGCATCACCGCGCTGCTGGATCCGGGCTCGCCGTTCCTCGAGATCGCACCGCTCGCCGCCGAAGGCATGTACGACGACGCCGCGCCCGGCGCCGGCATCGTCGCGGGCATCGGCCGCGTGCACGGGCAGGAAATCGTGATCGTCGCGAACGACGCCACGGTGAAAGGCGGCACGTACTTCCCGATGACGGTGAAGAAGCATCTGCGCGCACAGGAAATCGCGCGCGAGAACCGCCTGCCCTGCGTGTACCTCGTCGATTCCGGCGGCGCGTTCCTCCCGTTGCAGGACGAAGTCTTCCCGGACAAGGAACACTTCGGCCGCATCTTCTACAACCAGGCGCGGCTGAGCGCGGAGAACCTCCCGCAGATCGCCGTCGTCATGGGCTCGTGCACCGCGGGCGGCGCGTACGTGCCGGCGATGTGCGACGAGTCGATCATCGTCAAGGAGCAAGGCACGATCTTCCTCGGCGGCCCGCCGCTGGTGAAGGCCGCCACCGGCGAAGTCGTCGATGCCGAATCGCTCGGCGGTGCGGACGTGCATACGTCGGTGTCGGGCGTGGCGGATCATTTCGCCGAAGACGATCGCGATGCGCTGCAGATCGCGCGCAACCTCGTCGCGCACCTCAACCGCAGCAAGACGCTGCCGGTGACCACGCAGCCCGCGCGCGAGCCGCTGTTCGCCGCCGAGGAGCTGTACGGCATCGTGCCGAAGGACACGCGCCGCCCGTTCGACATCCGCGAGGTGATCGCGCGCATCGTCGACGGCAGCGACTTCCAGGAGTTCAAGGCGCGCTACGGCAAGACGCTCGTGTGCGGCTTCGCGCACATCCACGGGTATCCGGTCGGCATCATCGCCAACAACGGCATTTTGTTTTCCGAGAGCGCGCTTAAGGGCGCGCACTTCATCGAGCTGTGCAACCAGCGCGACATCCCGCTCGTGTTCCTGCAGAACATCACCGGCTTCATGGTCGGCCGCAAGTACGAGAACGCGGGCATCGCGAAGGACGGCGCGAAGATGGTGACCGCGGTGGCGTGCTCGCACGTGCCGAAGTTCACCGTGGTGATCGGCGGCAGCTTCGGCGCAGGCAACTATGCGATGTGCGGCCGCGCGTACGGCGGGCGCTTCCTGTGGATGTGGCCGAACGCGCGCATCAGCGTGATGGGCGGCGAGCAGGCGGCGTCGGTGTTGTCGACGATCAAGCGCGATGCGATCGAAGGCGCGGGCAAGACGTGGTCGGCGGACGAAGAAGATGCATTCAAGTCGCCGATCCGCGACCAGTACGAATCGCAGGGCAATCCGTATTACGCGAGCGCGCGTTTGTGGGACGACGGCATCATCGATCCCGCGGACACGCGTCGCGTGCTCGGCCTGGGCCTCGCCGCTGCGTTGAATGCACCGATCGAGAAAGGCCGCTTCGGCATCTTCCGCATGTAATCAGTGCGCATGCGCGTGCGTATGCGATCGCACGCAATGTGATCGCGCGCACCGATGAATGGGCGACCGCGCGTCGGTTCCTGTCCGAACCCTGAAGCGTTTGCCCGCGGGGACGGCGTCAATGGCGTGTGACGAGTGCTAGCCTCCGGCTTCCCTCAAGCAAGCAGGACATTCCCCCATGGCCCTCTGGAAAGATCAGCCCGCCCCGGCCGCCAACAAGCCTGCCCCGTCGCCCGCCGCGTCCACCGAGGCCGCGCGCTTCCAACCCGAGACCACCATGCCGCCGTCCACTGCCCCCGCATCCTCCGCTCCCACCGCCGTCCCGACCGCCGCCCCGCCGCGTCCGGCCGCGCGCCAGGTCAACGAATCGCTGATCGCCGCCGACCTGACCATCGAAGGCAAGATCCACGGCACCGGCCATGTCCGCATCGCGGGCCAGTTCAAGGGCGACGTCAATGTCGAAGGCGACCTCACCATCGAGAAGGGCGCCAAGCTGACCGGTGGCGTGCGCGCGCAGAAGATCACCATCGCGGGCGAACTGGAAGGCAACATCGAATCCGCGCAGCGCGTCGACCTGCTCGAATCCGGCGTGCTCACCGGCGACGTCAAGGCCGCTTCGTTCACCGTGGCCGCCGGTTCGCGCATGCGCGGCCAGGTCGAGTTCGGCTGGGACGAGAAGGCCGGCAGCAGCACGACGCGCAGCAGCTCCACCGACAACGCCTGAGCATGAGCGCCCGCCCGGGCACGCCGGGGGCCACGCGCACGTGCCCCCACTGCAAGGCGACCATCCTCGACAGCGCCAGCGTGTGCCCCGCCTGCCGGGGCCACCTGCGTTACGACGATGCGGCCGTCGCGCGCGCGAAGACCGCCATCCAGCCGTTGCAGATCGAAGGCACGATCACGCCGCCGCCCGGCGACGCGATCTTCGAGTATTCGATGGTGTTGTCGATCCGCAACGCGCGCGGCGAAGAAGTCGTGCGCCAGGTGGTCGGCGTGGGTGCGCTGCAGCCCGACGAGCAGCGCACGTTTTCGGTGCAGGTGGAAATGACCGAAGCGACCGGCGCGAAGGCCCGCCGCAAGCACTGAACCGCTAGTGCGACGAACACCCGTCGCAGCCCGTGTCGCACCCCGCGCCGCCTGCCATCGCAGCCGGCGCGATCCACTTCCCCACTTTCCGCAACCACGCCGGGCGCGTGTCGCGCAGCAGCGGCAACGCGCACGCGATGCGCATGCGGCGCACGCCCTGCGGCCATTGTTTCTGCAGCACGAACGCCGCACTGGCGAGGCACGCCAGCGCGATCACGACGTATTGCAGCACCAGCGCCATCAGCCGGCTCCCATCGCCACGGCCACCTGGTAGGTGACCAGCGACGCGACGTACGCCAGCGCGAACAGATAGCCCGCGCTGATCGCCACGTGCTTCCAGGATCCGGTTTCGCGCTTGATCGTCGCGAGCGTGGACAGGCACTGCGGCGCGTAGATGTACCAGACGAGCAAGGACAGGCCGGTGGCGATCGACCACCCGCTCTGGATCAGCGGCGACAACGCATGCGCCGCGGCCGCATCATCCACCGAGGACAGCGCATAGACCGTGGCGAGCGACGACACCGCGACTTCGCGCGCCGCCATGCCCGGGATCAGCGCGATGCAGATCTGCCAGTTGAAGCCCACCGGCGCGAACACGAACGTCATCGCGTGCCCGATGCGCCCCGCGAAACTCTGCGTGACGTCACCGCCGCCGTTCGGGAAATACAGCAGCACCCACAGCAGGATCGTCAGCGCGAGGATGATCCCGCCCACGCGCTTGAGGAAGATCATCGCGCGCTCCCACAGGCCCAGCGCCAGGTCGCGCGGATGCGGCATGCGGTACGACGGCAGTTCGAGCAGCAAGGGATGTTCGGACTTGTCGCGGCGCCACTTCTTCATCACCCACGCCACCGCCAGCGCACTGACGATGCCCGCCGCGTACAGCGCGAACAACACCAGCCCCTGCAAGTTGAACCAGCCCACCTTCTGCGCAGGAATGAAGGCGCCGATCAGCAGCGCATACACCGGCAAGCGCGCCGAACACGTCATCAGCGGCGCGACGATGATCGTCGCCAGGCGGTCGCGCGGATCCTGGATCGAACGCGTCGCCATGATCCCGGGGATCGCGCACGCGAACGACGACAGCAACGGAATGAACGAGCGCCCCGACAAGCCCGCCGACGCCATCATGCGATCCAGCAGGAACGCCGCGCGCGGCAGGTAACCCGATTCCTCCAGCGCGAGGATGAAGGCGAACAGCACCAGGATCTGCGGCAGGAACACGATCACGCCGCCGACACCGGAAATGATGCCGTCCACGAGCAGGCTGTTGAGCGGCCCCGGCGGCAACGCGGCCGCGGTCCATGCCCCCAACGCCGACGAGCCGGCATCGATGAGGTCCATCACCGGCTTGGCCCACGCATACACGGCCTGGAAGATCAGGAACATCACCACGCCCAGCGCGAGCAAGCCGAACACGGGATGCAGCAGCCAGCGATCCAGCGCGTCGTCGATCTCCGCCGTGCGCCGCGGCATCGTCACCGCGAGCGCCAGCAGGCGACGGGTTTCTGCGTGCAGCGCCTCGGGATCGGCAAGTTGCGCCGCGTGCGGCGCCTGCGCCGCCGGCGACATGCGGTCCAGGCTCGCGACCAGTTCGCGCGCGCCATCGCGGCGCACGGCGATCGTCGGCACCACCGGCACGCCGAGTTCGCGCTCCAGCGCGCCCAAATCCACTTCGATGCCGCGACGCCTGGCCGCATCCATCATGTTGACCGCGAGCACCATCGGCCGGCCGAGCGCGCGCACTTCCAGCGCGAAGCGCAGGTGCAATCGCAGGTTGGTCGCATCGACGACGCACACGATGACGTCCGGCGCCGCTTCGCCCGGATAGAAGCCGCGGCACAGGTCGCGCGTGATCGCTTCGTCCAGGCTCGCCGCATGCAGGCTGTACGCGCCCGGCAGATCCAGCAGCGCGTAATGGCGGCCGGACGGCGCGAGGAAGCGCCCTTCCTTGCGTTCCACCGTCACGCCCGCGTAGTTGGCCACCTTCTGCCGGCTGCCCGTCAGCAGGTTGAACAGCGCCGTCTTCCCGCAGTTGGGATTGCCGACCAGCGCGACGCGCAGGGTCTCCGTGGCGCTCATGCGATCGCTTCGCGACGGATGAGCACGCGATCGGCTTCGGTGCGGCGCAACGCGAAGCGCGTGAAGCCGATCTGCACCAGCAGCGGTTCCGCACCGACGGGACCGGCAGCGATCACTTCCACCGCTTCGCCCGCGACGAAGCCGAGTTCGCGCAAGCGGCGCGCGATGGCGTCGTTGGGCATGTGGTCTTCGACGCGCTCGACGGCGGCGGCGATGCGGCGCGGAAGGTCGGTGAGCCTCACGGGAGGGGGTTCCTGGGTCCGGACGGGCAAATACGAATCGTTCTCAAGAATAGCACCGTGGCGGCCGGCTATCATTCGGGCCTTCCCTATTCCTGGTGGCGCGATGGCCGATTCCCTGCAGGTCCTCCACGAAGGGCCCCTCGCCCGCGTGCGCCTGGCCCGGCCCCAGCTCCACAACGCCTTCGATGCGGACCTGATCGCGGCCCTGACGGCGGCGTTCGAAGCGCTCGGCCGCGACCCCGCCACCCGCGTCGTCGTGCTGGAAGGCGAAGGCCCATCCTTCTCCGCGGGTGCGGACCTGAACTGGATGCGCGGCATGGCCGCCGCGGGCGAAGACGAAAACCGCGAAGACTCGCTCCGCCTCGCGCAGCTCATGCGCACGCTCGACACCCTCCCGAAACCCACGATCGCCCGCGTGCAGGGCGCGGCCTTCGGCGGCGGCGTCGGCCTGGTCGCCTGCTGCGACATCGCCATCGGCACGCGCAACGCGACCTTCGGTCTCACCGAAGCCCGCCTGGGCCTGTTGCCCGCGGTGATCTCGCCCTACGTCATCAATGCAATCGGCGCGCGCCAGGCGCGGCGCTGGTTCGCCACCGCCGAACGCTTCGACGCCGCCGAAGCGCATCGCATCGGCCTGCTGCACCAGCTCGTCGACGATCAGACCGCGCTCGACAACGCCGTGAAGCAACAAGTCGACCTGCTGCTGCAGGCCGGCCCGATCGCCGCCGCGACCGCGAAAGCCCTCGTGCAACGCGTCGCGCACCACCACGACGCCGACACCCTCGACGCCGACAACGCCCGCCTGATCGCCGCGTTGCGCGTTTCGCCCGAAGGCCAGGAAGGCCTCGCCGCATTCCTCGACAAGCGCCGCCCCGCCTGGACGGAAACCCGATGACCGATCGCAAGCTGTTCGACACCGTCCTCATCGCCAACCGCGGCGAGATCGCCTGCCGCGTGATCCGCACGTGCCGGCGCCTGGGCATCCGCACGGTCGCCGTGTTCTCCGAAGCCGACGCCGATGCGCAGCACGTGCGCCTGGCCGACGTGGCGTATCCGATCGGCGGCCCGCGCCCGCAGGACAGCTACCTGCGCGGCGATGCGATCCTCGAAGTGGCGAATCAATCCGGCGCGCAGGCGATCCACCCCGGCTACGGCTTCCTCAGCGAGAACGCCGATTTCGCCGATGCGGTGGAAGCCGCGGGCCTCGCCTTCATCGGCCCGCGCGCGGCGTCGATGCGCAAGATGGGCAGCAAGGCGGGCGCGAAGGACCTGATGCACGCAGCCGGCGTGCCCGTCGTGCCGGGTTACACCGGCGCCGACCAGTCGCCCGACGTGCTCGCGCGCGAAGCGGCGCGCATCGGGTTCCCGATGATGATCAAGGCCGCGCACGGCGGCGGCGGCAAGGGCATGCGCATCGTGCGCGCGCTCGACGAATTCATGGCCAGCCTCGAGTCGTGCCAGCGCGAAGCGAAGAACGCCTTCGGCCGCGACCGCGTGCTGCTGGAGCGCTACATCGGCCATCCGCGCCACATCGAGATCCAGGTGTTCGGCGACACGCACGGCCACGCGATCCACCTCAACGAACGCGAATGCTCCGCGCAGCGCCGCTACCAGAAGGTGCTCGAGGAATCCCCGTCGCCGCTGCTCACGCCGGAGCTGCGCAAGCAGATGGGCGACGCCGCCGTGGCCGCCGCGCGCGCGATCGACTACGTCAACGCCGGCACCGTCGAGTTCATCGTCGAGTCCGACGGCGACGGCAAGCCCACCGGCTTCTATTTCATGGAGATCAACACGCGCCTGCAGGTCGAACATCCCGTCACGGAGATGGTCACGGGCCTCGACCTCGTCGAATGGCAATTGCGCGTCGCCGCCGGCGAGCCCCTGCCGCTCGCGCAGGACGCGATCCGCCAGGACGGCCACGCGATCGAAGTGCGCCTGTACGCCGAAGACCCGGAAGCCGGTTTCCTCCCGGGCTCGGGCAAGCTCGAACGCCTCCGCTTGCCCGCGCAGGACGCGCACGTGCGCATCGATTCAGGCGTGGTCGCCGGCGACACCGTGACGATCTTCTACGACCCGATGATCGCCAAGCTCATCGTGCACGACGCCGATCGCCCGTCCGCCCTCGCCCGCCTGCGCGAAGCCCTCGCGCAATGCGAGATCGCCGGCCCGAAGTCGAACATCGAATTCCTCGAACGCCTCGCGCGCCACCCGGCGATCACGGGCGGCACGATCGACACCGCGTACCTGGATCGCCACCTCGACGAATTCCTGCCCGCACCAGAACTCGACCGCACCGCGCTGGCCGCCGCCGCGATCGCGCAACTGCTCGCGCAGGAACAGGCCGCGCGCGACGCGGCCGCCGCGTCCACCGATCCCACCTCGCCGTGGGCCATCGCCGATGGCTGGCGCCTGGGCCATGCCGGCAAGCGCGACCTCGCCTTCCTGCATCGCGGCGAACGCGTGCTGCTGGCCGCGCACGGCAGCGGCGGCGACTACCGCCTCGAACACGACGGCGCCACGATGGAGGTCACCGGCGCGCGCCTGGCCGACGGCGCCCTGAGTGCGCGTTTCGATGGCGATGGCCGCCGCTTCCTCGTCGACTTCGATCCGCACCGCACCGTCGTCCACGACGGCGCCCGCCGCCTGCGCCTGGCGCCCGTCGCGGTGTATCGTCCGGAGGCGGCCGCCGACACCGCGGGCGGCCACCGCGTGACCGCGCCGATGCCCGGCCGCGTCGTCGTCGTGAAGGCGAAGCCCGGGGCCGACGTGCGGGCCGGCGAGGAGGTCGTGGTGATCGAAGCGATGAAGATGGAGCTCAGCCTCAAGGCCCCGCGCGACGGCCGCATCGCCGAAGTGCGCGCGACCGCGGGCGAGTTCGTCGATGCCGATGCGGTGCTCGTGACGCTGGAAGCCTGACCATGGCCGCCGACGATTTCGTGCGCATCGTGGAAGTCGGGCCGCGCGACGGCCTGCAGAACGAAAAGACGCTCGTCCCCACGCCCGCGAAGATCGAACTGATCGATCGCCTCACCGCGACCGGCCTGTCCAGCATCGAAGCCACCAGCTTCGTCAGCCCCAGGTGGGTGCCGCAGCTCGCCGATGCCGCCGAGGTGTTCGCCGGCATCCATCGCAAGCCGGGCGTGCACTACCCCGTGCTCGTGCCGAACGAACAAGGCTACGACCGCGCGCGCGCCGTCGGTGCGGCGGAAGTCGCGGTGTTCACCGCCGCCTCCGAAGCCTTCAACAAGAAGAACATCAACGCCACGATCGACGAATCGATCGAACGCTTCCGCCCCGTCGTCGAACGCGCCAACGCCGACGGCGTGAAAGTGCGCGGCTACGTGTCCACCGTGCTCGGTTGCCCGTACCAGGGCGAGGTGCCGGTCGCGGACGTCGTGCGCGTGGCGCAACGCATGCACGCGCTGGGCTGCTACGAGATCTCGCTGGGCGACACCATCGGCGTCGGCACGCCGGCGAAGGCGCGCGCGATGTTGCGCGCCGTCGCGAGCGAAGTGCCGATGGCCGCGCTCGCCGTGCATTTCCACGACACCTACGGCCAGGCGCTGCCCAACCTGCTCGCGTGCCTGGAAGAAGGCGTGCGCGTCGCCGATGCGTCGGTCTCCGGCACCGGCGGGTGTCCCTACGCAAAGGGCGCCAGCGGCAACGTCGCCACCGAAGACGTCGTGTACATGCTGCACGGCATGGGCCTGCGCACGGGCGTGGACCTCGACAAGCTCGTCGACACGGGCCGCTGGCTCGCCGCACTTCTCGGCCGCGCGACCGGCAGCAAGGTCACGCAGGCTTCGGCCGCGGCGTGAGCGACGCCCACCTCCGCCGCCAGCTCGCCGAAGCGCAGGCCGCGCTGGAGGCCGAGCGCGACCGCTTCCGCGCCCTGTTCGACGCCGTCCCCGATCCGGTCAGCATCATCGGCTACGACGGCACCGTGCTCGACCTCAACAAGGCCGGCATCGCCGCGTACAAGCGCCCGCGCGAAGACATCATCGGCCAGCCGATCGAGACGCTGAACCCCGATCTCCCGCGCGACCACCTCGCGCCCGTGCTCGAAACGCTGAGCCGCGGCGGCACGTACGTGGTGGAAGTCACCAACATGCGCGCCGACGGCACCCGCTTCCCGGTGGAAGTGCACTCGGCGGGTTACGTCGACGAAGGCCAGCAGCGCATCGTCGCGGTCGCCCGCGACCTCAGCGGCCGCCATGAAGCGGAACTGCGTTACCGCGAACTGATGGAAGTGATCGACAAGGGCATTCTGGTGCGCAACGCCGAAGGCCACGTCACTTACGCCAACCCCGCCGCGATGCGGATCCTGAAGATCCCGGCCGGCGCGAGCATCGACGGCGAAATGCGCCCCGAGCGCTGGCGCGTGTTCGACGAACACGGCGTGCCGTTGGCGGACCAGGAACTGCCGTCGTTCCGCGCATTGCGCACCGGCCAGCTCTCGCCGAGTCGCGTGTGCGGCTTCCTCAATCTCGAAACGCGCCGGTTGGCGTGGCTGTCGATCACCTCCGTGCCGCAGTTCGCGCCGGGCGCCGATCGCCCGCACCAGGTGCTCTCGCTGTTCTCCGATGTCACCGGCTTCAAGCGCGACGTCACGCTGTTCGACCGCGTGCAGGACCTGGCGCACATCGGCGGCTGGGAATGGGATGCCGTCAGCGACCACGTCTACCTCACCAACGAAGCGCAGCGCGTGCTCGGCCTGGATCGCGCCACCGGCAACATGGTGCAGCTGCAATCGCGCCTGCGCGATCCCGAACGCAAGCGCTTCCAGGAAGCGCTGGCGCGCGCGGTGGAGCACGGCGAAAGCTTCGAGCTCGACCTGCAGGGCATCCGCGCCGACGGCCACACGTTGTGGGTGCGCATCATCGGCGAGAGCGAGCGCCACGATCCCACCGGCACGCGCGTCAGCGGCACGCTGCAGGACATCACCGAACACCGGCAGGCGGAAGAAACGCTGCGCGTGCAGGCGCGCACCGATCCGCTGACGATGCTGCTCAACCGCGACGCGGTGCTGGAAGAACTGGAAGCGCGCCTGTCCGATCCCGCGCAGTCCGGCGTGGCGGTGCTGTACATCGACCTCGACCGCTTCAAGGTGGTCAACGACGTGCTGGGCCACGCGGCCGGCGACCAGGTGATCGCCAACGCCGCGCGCCGCATCCAGCAGGCCGTGTCCACCGAAGGGCTGATCGCGCGCTTCGGCGGCGACGAATTCCTCGTGGTCTGCGCCACCGGCGACGACATCGGGCGCCCGCAACGCCTGGCCGCCGCGATCCTCGGCGCGTTCGGCGAAAGCTTCCGCATGGCCGGCGAGGAATTCAGCATCACCGCGAGCATCGGCATCGCGCGCGCGCCCGAACACGGCGATCGCCCGCAGGCGCTGATCCAGAACGCTGACGTGGCGATGTACGACAGCAAGCGCCGCGCGCGCAACGGCTGGCAGGATTTCAGCCAGGCGCTCGCCGAACAGCAGCAGCACCGCCTGCAGATGGAAACGCACCTGCGCCGCGCGGTGGACAACCGCGAGTTCAAGCTGGTCTACCAGCCGCAGGTGGACCTGGTGTCGGGCCGCACCGTCGGCGCCGAAGCGCTGATCCGCTGGCGCAACGACACGCTGGGCGAAATGCGCCCGGACCATTTCATCGGGCACGCGGAAAACACCGGCGACATCGTGCGCATCGGCGGCTGGGTGCTGCGCGAAGCGTGCCAGCAGATGCGGCGCTGGCGTGACGACGGCCTGCCGATCGTGCGCATCGCGGTCAACGTCTCGTATCGCCAGTTCCTGGCCGAAGATTTGTCGGAAACCGTGGCCGAAGCGCTCGCGAGCGCCGGCCTGCCGGGCGATGCGCTGGAACTGGAATTCACCGAACGCGTGCTGATCGAGGACGCGCCCGACACGCTGTCCACGTTCGCCGCGTTGCGCATGCTCGGCGTGGTGCTGAGCATCGACGACTTCGGCGAAGGCTACAGCGCGCTCAACTATTTGCGCCGCCTGCCGATCCACGGCTTGAAGCTGAGCCAGTTGTTCCTGCAGGGCGTGCCGCACAACGGCTCGGACGTCGCGATCTGCCAGGCCGTGGCCGGCATCGCGCAGAGCCTCGGCCTGGGCCTCGTCGCCGAAGGCATCGAGAACGAAGCGCAGCGCCAGTTCCTCATCCGGCTGGGCGTCCACATCGGCCAGGGCTTCCTGTTCGCACCGGGCCTGGCCCCGGAAGAACTCGCCCTGCGCATCCAACGCGAACACGAGTCCACCGCACATGCCTGAAGCCGCCCCGCACGCCACGCCCATCGTGTCCATCCGCCCCATCGAGGCGCGCGACGACGCGCGCATGGCACAGATCATCCGCACCGTGATGCCGGAGTTCGGCGCGTGCGGCGATGGCTTCGCGATCAACGATCCGGAAGTCGATTACATGACGCGCGCCTACGCGGCGCCGCGTTGCGCGTACTGGGTGGTCGAACGCAACGGGGTCGTCGAAGGCGGCGGGGGCGTCGCGCCGCTCGAAGGCGCGGAGGCGGACGTGTGCGAGTTGCGCAAGATGTATTTTCTGTCGTCGATGCGCGGCTTGGGCGCCGGCGCAATGGTGATGGAACGCGCGCTCGCCGCCGCGCGCGAGTTCGGCTTCAAGCGCTGCTACCTCGAAACGCTCACCGGCATGGACGCGGCGATGCGCCTGTACGAACGCACCGGCTTCCGCCGCATCGACGCGCCGATGGGCGCGACGGGCCACGGCGGTTGCAACACGTTCTACCTGCTGGAGCTCTGACGATGCGTCGCCTGCTCGGTGCCTGCCTTGCGTTGCTGGCCTTTGCCGCGAATGCGGCGGAGGCGCCGAAGCCGGCGTACGTGCTGCAACCCGATCGCGTGTGGACCGGCGAAGGCGCGGCGCATGCGGGCTGGGTGGTCGTGGTGCGGGACGGCGCGATCGTCAGCGTCGGCCCCGACACCGCGGCGATGCCCGCCGACGCCCAACGCATCGCCCTGCCCGGCACCACGCTCGTGCCCGGCCTGATCGACCTGCATTCGCACCTGTTCCTGCATCCGTACAACGAAACCTCGTGGAACGACCAGGTCCTCAAGGAACCCGAAGCCGAACGCACGTTGCGCGCCGCGCGCCATGCGCACGACACATTGCAGGCCGGCTTCACCACGCTGCGCGACCTCGGCACCGAAGGCGCGAACTTCGACGACGTCGCGATCAAGCACGCGATCGAAACGGGCCTCATCGATGGCCCGCGCCTGTTCGTCGCGACGAAGGCGATCGTCGCCACCGCGAGTTACGGCCCCGGCCCGCGCGGTTTCCGTTCCGACCTGGACCTGCCCAGCGGCGCGCAGGAAGTCAGCGGCGTCGACGCCGGCATCCGCGCGGTGCGCGAACAGGCCGGCCACGGCGCGGACTGGATCAAGCTGTACACCGACTACCGCATCGGCGCGGACGGCAGCACGCAACCCACGTTCACCGCCGCCGAACTCAAGGCGATGGTGGACGCCGCGCACCTGTCCGGCCGCCCCGTCGCCGCGCATGCGATGAGCGATGCCGGCATGCGCATGGCGATCGATGCGGGCGTGGACACGATCGAACACGGCTACCAGGGCTCGGATGCCACGTTCCGCCGCATGCGCGAACGCGGCATCGCCTGGTTGCCCACGCTCACCGCGGCCGAGGCCTACGGCGTGTACTTCGAACACTACGTGCCCGGCACCTCGCCGCCGACGGAATCGATGCGCGATGTCGCGGCCGCCTTCGCCCGCGCGCGCAAGGCCGGCACCACGATCGCCTGCGGCAGCGACGTGGGCGTGTTCCCCCACGGCGACAACGCGCGCGAACCCGAATGGCTGGTGCGCGTGGGCATGACGCCCGTCGAAGCGCTGGCCGCCTGCACGCGCGTGGCCGCCAGGGTGCTGAAGCAGGACGGCCGCTTCGGCACCATCGCCCCCGGCCTGCGCGCGGACCTGGCCGCCTTCACCGGCGACCCCACGCAGGACATCACGGCGCTCAAGCACCCGGTGTTCGTGATGAAGGATGGCGTGGTGGCACGCTCCCCGGGAACCGCCCCGGCCCCGTGACGGGCTAAAATCGCGGCCTTTCCGCCCCCGGGATCCTCCCATGCAGCTTTCCGCAACCCGCGCCATCGTCACCGGTGGCGTTTCCGGCCTCGGCTTCGCCGTCGCCCAGCACCTCGTCGCCCAGGGCGCGAAGGTCGCGTTGTTCGACGTCAACGACGAGAAAGGCGCGGCCGCCGTCGCGCAGCTGGGCGAAGGCAAGGCCCGCTTCTTCAAGACCGACGTGAGCGACGAAGCCGGCGTGGTCGCCAACGTCGCCGCCGCGAAGGACTTCCTCGGCGGGCTCAACGTCGCGATCAACTGCGCCGGCATCCTCGGCGCGGGCCGCGTGCTCGGCAAGGAAGGCCCGATGCCGCTGTCGCAGTTCCAGACCACCGTGATGGTCAACCTCATCGGCAGCTTCAACGTCGCCAAGGCGGCCGCGCAGCTCATGCAGTCCAACGAAGCCGGCACCGACGGCGAGCGCGGCGTGATCATCAACACCGCCTCGGTCGCCGCCTACGAAGGCCAGATCGGCCAGGCCGCTTACTCCGCGTCGAAGGGCGGCGTGGTCGCCATGACGCTGCCCATGGCGCGCGAACTCGCGCGCTTCGGCATCCGCGTCATGACGATCGCCCCCGGCATCTTCTGGACGCCGATGGTCGACGGCATGCCCGAAGCGGTGCAGCAGTCGCTGGCCGCCTCCATCCCGTTCCCGTCGCGCCTGGGCAAGCCGGAGGAATTCGCGGACCTGGTCGCGTACATCCTCGGCAACACGTACTTGAACGGCGAAACCATCCGACTCGACGGCGCCACGCGCCTCGCACCGAAGTGATCCCATGAAGGCTTACGACATCAAGAAAGGCAACGTCGTCGAACACAACGGCGGCACCTACCAGGTGCGCGACATCGAACGCAGCTCCCCGCAGGGCCGCGGCGGCAACGTGCGCTATCGCTTCACCATGTACAGCATCCCGGGCGCGATCAAGCTCGATGCCAGCTTCGACGGCGACGACGACCTGCGCGAAGTCGACATGAGCCGCCGCCAGGCCACGTATTCGTACAAGGACGGCGATGCGTTCGTGTTCCTCGACGACGAGGACTACACGCCCTACACGCTCGACGCCGATGCGATCGGCGATGCCGCCGGCTACATCGTCGACGACCTCACGGGCATTTACGTGCAGCTGATCGACGACGCACCGGTGGCCATCCAGCTGCCGCAGAGCGTGGCGATGGAAGTCATCGAAACCCCGCCCGAACTCAAGGGCGGCACCGCGACCAAGCGCCCGAAGCCGGCGAAGCTGTCGACGGGCCTGGAGATCATGGTCCCGGAGTACATCGGCAACGGCGAGAAGGTGTGGGTCAACACCACCACCGGCGAGTTCGGCGGCCGCGCCGACTAACGTTCGTCACGCCCGCGCAGGCGGGCGTCCAACCACTTCGACGCCATCCGTCGCAACGACGGATCGGCGTCGGCGTCGTCCACCAGCGCATCGATCTCGCGCCACGCGAGCGCATGCGATTCGTCGCTGACGACGAAGGCTTCGCTTCCCCCCGCGCGCACGACGAAGCGCACGTCGTAATGCACGTGCGCCGGCACGCCCTTGTGTTCGGGGATGTCGTGCGCATCGAGGTCGAAGATGTCCGGTTCGACCGACAGGTCGGCGAGCCCCGACTCCTCTTCGGCTTCGGTCAGCGCCACGCGCGCGAAGTCGCGCACGCCGTCCGCGTGGCCCCCCAGCTGCAGCCAGCGATCCAGCTTGCGGTGGTGCGTCAGCAGCACCCGCGTGCCCGTGGCGTCGACCAGCCAGGCCGACGCGGTGAAGTGCCCCGCCAGGCGTTCGCGGCGGAAGGGATCCTCGGCGTCGGAGAGCAGCGCGGAGAACCGATCCACCGTCGCGGCCTCGGCCGGCCAGCGCGACCGGTAGTCGGAAAGGAGGGCGTCGTGCGCGTCGCGCGAGTCCGTCGCGGCGGATCCTGGGCCATTCATTGGGACGTTCCTCACAGGGGGACGGGCATTATCCGGCTTGCCGGACATGCGGAACTTGTGCGCCCGACTCGCGCCAATGTAAGGTCAGCCGGTTCGCGGGTGGCCCCACTCCACCGGCTGGGCCCAACCGCATCGCCTCCGGGGAGATTGCAATGTTTTTCGAACGCAGGAAACCGCTAGACCTGATCCTGGCGACCGCCGCCAAGCGATCGTTGTCGCGACAGCTCAACGCCTTCGACCTGACGATGCTCGGCATCGGCGCGGTCATCGGCACCGGCATCTTCGTCCTCACCGCGGTGGCCGCCAACAAGGCCGGCCCCGGCATGATGTATTCGTTCCTCATCGCCGGCTTCGTCTGCGCGCTGACGGCCCTGATCTACTCCGAGATCGCGGCGATGGTGCCGGTCTCGGGCTCCGCCTACACCTATTCCTACGCCGTCCTTGGCGAACTCATCGCGTGGATGGTCGGCTGGGCGCTGATCCTGGAGTACGCGGTCGCCGCGGGCGCGGTCGCCGTGGGCTGGTCGGGGTACGCCAACGGCTTCCTGGCGAGCATCGGGCACGCATTGCCCATCGCGCTCACCGCAGGCCCGGGTGACACGATCACGCTCGCCGACGGCACCACCGCGCGCGGCTCGTTCAACCTCATCGCCTTCCTGCTCTCGCTGCTGATCACCTGGCTGCTCGTGCTGGGCACGTCCAAGTCGGCGAAGTTCACCGCGATGCTCGTGATCGTGAAGATCGTGGCGCTGACCGCGTTCGTCATCCTCGCCTTCCCGGCCGTCAAGCACGCCAACTTCGTGCCGATGCTGCCGAACGGCTGGGGCACGCCGCTGTCGGGCGTGGGCGTCCTGGGCGCCGCGGCGTCGATCTTCTTCGCGTACGTCGGCTTCGACGCGGTGTCCACCGCCGCCGAGGAAACCAAGAACCCGAACCGCAACATCCCGATCGGCCTCATCGGCTCGCTCGCGATCTGCACCGTGTTCTACCTGCTGGTGGCCTACACCGCGGTCGGCTCGATGGGCGCGCAGCCCGGCGGCCCGCTGTCGCAGAGCAAGGAACCGCTGGCGTTCGTGCTACGCACGATCGGCTGGCCGCACATCGGCAACGCGGTCGCCATCGCGGCCATCATCGCGCTGCCGTCGGTCGTGCTGATGATGATCTTCGGCCAGACCCGCATCCTGTTCACGATGGCGCGCGACGGCCTGCTGCCGGAAGTGCTCTCGCGCGTGCATCCGCGCTTCCACACGCCGCACGTGGTGACGTGGATCACCGGCGTGGCGGTGTCGCTGTTCGCGGCGATGTTCCCGGTGGGCATGCTCGCCGACATCTCCAACTCCGGCACGCTGTTCGCGTTCTTCATGGTCGCCGCCGGCGTGATGGTGCTGCGTCGCACGGAGCCGGAACGCCACCGCCCGTTCCGCACCCCGCTGATCTGGATCGTCGGCCCGCTCGCCATGGGCGGCTGCGTGCTGCTGTTCTTCAGCCTGGGCTGGAACCCGACGATCAAGTACTTCCTGATCTGGGCAGCGATCGGCCTGGTTGTGTACTTCGGCTATGCGCGCCAGCGCAGCCACCTGGCGCCGGGCAACGAGCAGCTGCTGCATCCGGCCCCGTCGCCGCTCGGCCCCGACCCGCTGGTGCACGAGGGTCCGGATCCGGGTCCGTAACGGACACGCGGTCGATGACACGAAACGGCGCGGACCTCCGCGCCGTTTCCTTTTGGGCCCGCGTTTGCAGGCCCTGAACACGCTCCGGGTAAACTGCGCCGCATGAGCGCTTCCCCCTACGACGTGAACGCCCTCCGCCACGCGGCCGGCGAGATCATCACCAACGTGCGCGAACTCGCCGCCGCGGGCTGGACGCCGGCCACCAGCAGCAACTTCTCGCGCCGCCTCGACGAACGCCACGCGGCGATCACCGTGTCCGGCCGCGACAAGGGCAAGCTGACCGAGAACGACATCATGGTCGTGGACTGGGACGGAAAGGCCGTCGGCAGCGACCACCGCCCGTCCGCGGAAACCTTGCTGCACACGCAGCTCTACGCGCGCTATCCCGACATCGGCTGCGTGCTGCACACGCATTCGCAGAACCAGACCATCGCTTCGCGCCTGTATTCGGGCAAGGGCGTGGTCAAGCTGGACGGCTACGAATTGCTCAAGGCCTTCCGCGGCAACGAAACGCACGAGACCGAAGTGCTCGTGCCCGTGCTGCCCAACTCGCAGGACATGCACACGCTGGCCGCGCAGGTCGATGCCCTGCTCGACCGCCAGCCGATGTGGGGATACCTGATCGACGGCCACGGCATGTACGCCTGGGGCCGCGACATGCCCGAAGCGCGCCGCCACCTGGAAGCCTTCGAATTCCTGCTGGGCTGCGAACTGGAACTGAGGAAGCTGCAACGATGAGCCGCCTGCGCATCTTCGAGGAAGACCACCCCGACCAGCCCGTCGTCGTCGCGCGCACGCACGCCGACATCGCGCGCGAACTCGCGCCGATCCACGTGGGCTTCGAACAATGGGAAGCCGCGCAGCCAATCGCGCCGGGCGACCCGCACGAGAAGATCTTCGCCGCGTACAAGGCCGACATCGATCGCCTCGTCGCCGAGCGCGGCTTCAAGACCGTCGACGTGGTGAGCATCGCGCCGGACAACCCGAAGCGCGAGGAAATGCGCACCAAGTTCCTCGAGGAACACTTCCACAAGGAAGACGAAGTGCGGTTCTTCGTGGCGGGCTCGGGCCTGTTCACGCTGCACGTCGAAGGGCGCGTCTACGAACTGCTGTGCGAATCCGGCGACCTCGTCGCGGTGCCGGATGGCATGACGCACTGGTTCGACATGGGGCCGGAGCCGAGCTTCGTGGCGATCCGCTTCTTCACCGAGCCGGATGGCTGGGTCGGGCATTTCACCGGCAAGGACATCGCGCAGAAGTTCCCGCGCTACGAAACCGGGCAAGCGCGCGAATGAGCCAGGCCATGAAGCCGCTGATCCTGACGGACATCGAAGGCACGACCAGCAGCATTTCCTTCGTGCGCGACGTGCTGTTCCCGTATGCGCGGCGCGCGTTGCCGGGCTTCGTGCGACAACACGGCCGCGATCCCCACGTGCGCCGCTGGCTCGACCAGGTGGCCACCGAGAACGGCGGCGTGTGCAGCGACGACATGATCGTGGAGATGCTGCAGGGCTGGATCGACCAGGACCGCAAGCACACCGCGCTCAAGGCGCTGCAAGGCCTGGTGTGGGAAGCGGGTTACGAGAATGCGGACTTCACCGCGCCGGTGTATCCGGATGCGGCGAAGCAGTTGCGCGCCTGGCATGCAGCGGGGTTTCCGCTCGCGGTGTATTCGTCCGGGTCGGTGCCGGCGCAGAAGCTGTTGTTCGGGCATACCGATGCGGGCGACATGACCGGGGTGTTTGAAGGCTGGTTCGACACGGCCGTCGGGCACAAGCGCGATGCGGAGAGTTACCGGCGGATCGCGGCGGAGGTGCAGCGCGCGCCCGGCGACATCGTGTTCCTGTCGGACGTGGTCGAAGAACTCGACGCCGCTCGCGACGCGGGCCTGCGCACGGTGCTGGTCGATCGCCGCGAGGATTACGACACGCCGCGCACCGGCGACGCGACGAATGGGCACCAGCGCGTGGACTCCTTCGCGGACATCACGCCCTAGTTCGCGACGTCGTCCAGGCGGTAGGACGTCGTCGCCGTCACCTCGCCCCGCCACGGATCGAACGCGCGCACTTCCACGCGATGTTCGCCGGCGTCCAGCTTCGTCGGCAGCGCGCCGCGCCACAGGTGCGTCGACGGCGTCGCCTCCGGCGAGCGGTCGAACCCGCGCAGCGACGTCGCCTGGTCGTCCCGCACGTTCTCTTCGACGAGCCGCGGATCCGGCTGCGCCACGCGCACCATCGGCTTCCACGCGCCACCATCCACACGGAATTCCACGCGCGTGTCGCTTTGTCCCATGAACACGTTCGCGTACACGCCCCACGCGGGATACGCGCCGCGACGCAGCACCTTCGGCGCATGCAGCGCCATCGCGCTGTCGGCCGGATCGCGCGCGGGATGCCACGCCAGCGCGTAGTCACCGCCGCGTTTCACCTCGAGCGTCGCGAAGCCGTTCGGCGTGCCGTCGCTCATCGTCGCGTCGGGAATCCCCGCCGCATCCTTCACCCCAGACCAGTACGCCCCGCACGCCGCGCCCACGTTGTATTCGTGCAGCGGCTGCGTGCCATGCCAGCCGTCGGCGGCCGTGTGCACGAACTGGCGCTGCTCGTGCGTGTGCGCGCTGAGCAGCAGCACGTGCGGGAACGGCTGCAGCAGCCCGAACAGGCGTTCGCGGTCCGCGGCCCGGAAGGTTTCGGCGCCATGCGCATCGTCGGTCTGGAAGAACGGGATGTGCGCCGCGACGATCAGCAAGCGATCGCGCGACGCCGTCGCGAGCCACGCCTGCAGGAACGCGAACTGCTCCTCCCGCAGCCCGCCGACGTACGCAGGCGACTGCCCCGGCAATGCGATCACATCGTCGAGCACCACGACATTCGCCTGCGCCTCTTCCCACGCGAACGTATCCGGCCCGAACGCCTGGTGGAACGCCTGCAGCGAGCGCACGTCGTCCGCGGGCTTCGCATCGATGTCGTGGTTGCCCGGCGCATGCAGCCACGGCACGCCGAGCTGCGCGGTGGCGGCCTGCACGGCTGGATACAGCGCGGTGTTGTTGTCGACGATGTCGCCGAGCGTGAGGCCGAAGGTCGCGCCCTGCGCGCGCGGCCTGGCGGACGCCACGATGTCGCGGGCGTAATAGTCGACGTCGGTCATCGTCTTCGGCTGCGGGTCGCCGAACAGCACCGCGTGCAGCGTGTCGCCGCCGGGCGCCTTGCGATGCAACGCGAAGTCGCCGCAGCCGCTGCGCCAGAAGTCCGGCATCCCGTTCGCGCGCATCGGTACCGCGTACTCCGCGGGCTTGATGACGAAGACCTCGCGGCCGGGCGTGCGGGCCATCGCGTAACGTCCGGACGCGTCGGTCGCGACGACCTGCGTCCCGTCGGAGACGTGCACGCCGGCGATGCCGGCGTGGGTGGTGGCGTCCTGGACCCGGCCCGTACAGCGCTCGGCGGCGCCGGCGAAACCGGGGATGGCAAGGACGGCGAAGCACGCAACATGCAATCGGAATCGGGTCATGCGCGGATTATGAAGCCCCGCCGCTAGCGCGCGCGCATCGCCAGCGTTCGCGCGACGTCGGCCCAGCCCAGTCCGCGCGCCCGCAGCAGCACCAGCAAGTGGAAGACCAGGTCCGCGGATTCGCCCAGCAACGCCGCATCGTCCTGGACCACGCCCGCGAGCGCCGTCTCCACGCCCTCCTCGCCCACCTTCTGCGCGATGCCGCGCACGCCGCCCTCGAACAGGCGCGTGGTGTAGCTGTCCGCCGGGCGTTCGCGTTCGCGGGCGGCGACGCGCGCATCGAGCGCCGCGATCGTGTCCGCAGGCGCCGACGGGAAACAACTGGCGCGCCCGAGATGGCAGGTGGGCCCCTGCGGTCGTGCGAGCACCAGCAGCGTGTCGCTGTCGCAATCGGCCTGGATCGACACCAGCGCCAGCGTGTGGCCGGACGTCTCGCCTTTCGTCCATTGCGTCCCGCGGCTGCGGCTGAAGAAGGTGACCTGCCCCGTCGCCTGCGTCGTGGCCAGCGCGGTGCGGTCCATGTAGCCGAGCATCAGCACGCGCAGGGTATCGGCGTCCTGCACGATCGCGGGGACCAGGCCGCCCTGCTTGTCCGCGGACAGGCGGTCGAAGTCGATCGTGCTCATGCGACGCGCACCGGGATGCCTTGCGCCTCCAGGCTGCGCTTGAGGACGGCGATGTCGATCGCGCCGGAATGGAACACGCTCGCCGCCAGCGCGCCATCGACATCGGCCTCGCGGAAGGCGGCCAGGAAATGCGCATCGCTGCCCGCGCCCCCCGACGCGATCATCGGGACGTCGCACACCGCCCGCGCCGCGCGCAATTGCGCCAGATCGTAGCCATCGCGCGTGCCGTCGTGGCCCATGCAGTTGAGGACGATCTCGCCCGCGCCGAGCGCCTGCGCTGCCACGATCCAGTCCAGCGTGCGCCGGCCCGGGGCGCGCATCGCCGCAGGATCGCCCGCGTGGCTGCGCACGCGCCACTGCCCGTCGGCCTCGCGCGTGCTGTCGATTCCGACGACGACGCATTGCGTTCCGAAGGCTTCCGCCAGTTCGCCGATCAGCGCGGGGCGTTCGAGCGCCGGCGTGTTCACCGAGATCTTGTCCGCGCCGGCATGCAACAGGCCGCGTGCAGTGGCCACGTCACGCACGCCGCCCGCCACGCAAAAAGGGATGTCGAGCTCGCGCGCCACGCGTTCGACCCACGTAGGGCAGACACTGCGACCGCGCGGGCTGGCGCCGATGTCGTAGAACACCAGTTCGTCCGCGCCCGCATCGCGGTAGCGCCGGGCCAGGGTGACCACGTCGCCCACGTCGACATGGTCGCGGAAGCGCACGCCTTTCACGACGCGCCCGTCGCGCACGTCCAGGCACGGGATGATGCGACGGCTCAGCATGCGAGGGCCTGCGCCAGGTCGAGGCGACCTTCCAGCAACGCGCGTCCGAGCACTGCGCCCGCGCAACCGGCGGCGCGTGCAGCGCGCAGGTCGGCGAGGTCGCGCACACCGCCGGAGGCCTGCAGCGCAACCCCGGGGGCGCGCGCGCGCAATTCGGCATAGAGCGCCGTGTTGGGCCCGGACAGCATGCCGTCGCGGGCGATGTCCGTGCACAGCAGATGGCGCAGGCCGCGCGCGATGAAATCGTCGACGCACGCGTCGAGGCCCTGCGCCGCGTCGGCCGTCCAGCCGCGCACGGCCGGCCGCCAACGCCCCTGGTCGTCGAGGCGCACGTCCAATGCAATCGTGATCGCGTCGGCGCCGAATTCCGCCAGCCATTCGCCCACGCATGCCGGCTCCTCCACCGCCAGCGATCCCACCACGACGCGCGCCGCACCGGCGTCGCGCATGCGGGCCACGTCCTGCCGCGTGCGCACGCCGCCCCCGGTCTGCACCTGCAGGCGGCCGTCGGCGACGATGCGCGCGAGCAGCGGCAGCAACGTGTACCCGCCGATGCGTGCGGCATCCAGGTCGACCAGGTGCAACCAGCGCGCGCCCGCATCGGCGAAGGCCATCGCGCGCGCGAAGGGATCCTCGTCGTAGCGGGTTTCCCGTGCGTAGTCGCCCTGGCGCAGGCGGACGACGCGCCCGCCACGCACGTCGATCGCGGGATAGCAGGTGAAACTCATGCGACCTCCTTGGCGATGGCAGAGCCCGCGCGGAGGGAAAGAAAATTGCGGAGCACCTGCGCACCGAACGTCGCGGACCGCTCCGGATGGAACTGCGCGCCGCAGACGTGCCCGCGCCGCACCATCGCGGCGAACGTGTCGCCATGCGTGGCCGTGGCGATGCAATCCTCCGTCACGGGCGCGGCGAAGCCATGCACGAAGTAGGCCTGTGCGCCGGGCACGGCCTCGTCCAGCAACGGATCGGCGCTGCGGGCGTCCACGCGATTCCAGCCCATGTGCGGCACGCGCACGCCGGGCGCGCCACGCAATGCGCGCACGCGCCCGGGCAACAGGCCCAGGCATGCCTCGCCGCTTTCATCGGACGCCTCGAACAACAACTGCATGCCGAGGCAGATGCCGAACAAGGGCACGTCGATCGCGTTCAATGCAGGCACGAACCCGCGCTGCGCCAGCAAGCGCATCGCCGGTCCGGCCGCGCCCACGCCGGGCAGGATCACGCGCGCCGCGCCACGCAGGGCATCGGCATCGCGCGCGATGCGCACCTGCGCACCCAGGCGCTCCAGGGCATACGACACCGACCCCAGGTTCGCGCCGCCCGCATCGATCAGTGCGACGACCCCGCTCACAGCACGCCCTTCGTCGTCGGCAACGCCACGCCTTCGCGACGCAACGCTTGCCGTAACGCGCGACCGACGACCTTGAAGCAGGCTTCCACCTTGTGGTGGTCGTTCTCGCCGCGCAGCAGTTGCAGGTGCAGGTTGAGGCCCGCGCCTTCGCACAACGAACGGAAGAAGTGCGGGACGAGCTCGGTCGGAAGATCGCCCACCCGTTCGCGCGCGAACGCGCCGTCGAACACGAACACGGCGCGGCCCGACCAATCCAGCGCGGCCATCGCCAGCGCCTCGTCCATCGGCAGCATGAACCCGTAGCGTGCGAGGCCGCGCTTGTCGCCCACCGCCTCGCGCAAGGCCTGGCCCAAGGCGAGCGCGGTGTCCTCCACCGTGTGGTGTTCGTCGACACGCAGGTCGCCGTCGCACCGCAGCGTCAGGCCGAACCCACCGTGCTTCCCCAGTTGCTCGAGCATGTGGTCGAAGAAGCCCAAGCCGGTAGCGACGATGGGGTCGCGCGGCGCGTCGAGGTCCACGTCGACGGTGATGCGGGTTTCGCGCGTGTGGCGTTCGACGCGGGCCGTGCGCGCCGACGCCAACAGGGCATCGGCCACGCCGGCCCACGTTGCATCGCCGCCGAATTGCGCGGTCCGCAACTGGAAGCCGCGCACGCCGAGGTTCTTCGCGAATTGCACATCTGTGTCGCGATCCCCGACGACGGCCGAACGCGCCCAGTCGATCGAGCGATCGCGCAACAGCGGCGTGACCAACCCGAGGGCAGGCTTGCGCGTCGGTGCGTTGTCCGCGGGGAAACTGCGATCGATCAGGACATCGCGGAACACGATCCCCTGGCTCGCCAGGACTTGCAGCAGCAATGCGTGCGGACCTGCGAACGCCGCTTCCGGGAACGCATCGGTGCCCAGGCCGTCCTGGTTGGTGACCATGACGAACGCGTAGCCGGCCTCGCGCAGGCGCAGGAGCGCGGGGATGCAACCGGCGACCAGCCGCAGCTTCTCGAAGGCGTCCACCTGGAAATCGGCGGGCTCCTCGATCAGCGTGCCGTCGCGGTCGATGAACAGGATCGGCGTCATGCGGCGCCTCCGCGCAGCGCAAGGAGCAGGCGCGCGTTGTCCGCGCCGGTGCCGACGGTGATGCGCAACGCATCGTCCAGTCGCGGTTGCGCGCGCATGTCGCGCACGACGATGCCGGCATCGAGCAGGCGGTGGAAGGCGGCGCCCGCGGCGTCGGGCGTGTCGAAGCGCACGAGCAGGAAGTTCGCTTGCGACGGATGCACGCGACGCACGCCGGGGACCGTGGACAACGCGCTGCGCAAGGCATCGCGCGCATGGCGCGTCGCGACGATCCTCGCGCGGGTGGCCGCCAGTGCATTCGGACGCAGCGCCGCCAATGCGCACGCCGCACTTGGCGCGGACACCGGATACGGCGCCTGGCACCGCCGCAACGCCGCGACCAGCTGCGGATCGCCGATCACGCAGCCGATGCGCGCCCCTGCGAGCGCGTGCGCTTTCGACAGCGTGCGCAGGACCGCGAGGTTGCGCCTGCCCTGCACTTCGCCGGTGAGCGAAAGCTGGTCGGCGTATTCGATGTAGGCCTCGTCGACCACGACGATGGCGCGGCCCGCCAGGCGCTGCGCGAGCGCGAGCACCTCGCCCGCCGGCAGGGGGCCACCCGCGGGATTGCCGGGCGAGCACAGGAAGACGAGCTTGGCGCGTTGCGCGATGGCCGCATCGCCCACGGCTGCGAAGTCGACGCGGAAATCGTCGGCCTCCTCAAGCAATGGCACGTCAACCAGGCGCGCGCCCTGCAAGCGCGCGCAGACCGCGTACATGCCGAACACGGGCGGCGTGGCGAGCACGGCGTCGCGGCCCGGCACGCAGAAGGCGCGCACCAGCAAGTCGATCGCCTCGTCGCTGCCGCGGCCCACGAGCAGTTGCGACGGTGCGCAGGCATACAGCGCCGCGAGCGCATCGACCAGGGCTTCCGCCTGCGGCGCGGGGTAACGACGCAAGGCATCGTCGTCGTCTTCGTCCGCGCGCGTGCAGGCCTCGTTCGCGTTGAGCCACACCTGTCCCTGCGACGCTTCCATCCGCGCCGAGCGATAGCCCGCGAAGCCGCGCAGGTCTTCACGCAGCAGCAGCACGGGGTCGTCGCGCTCGACGCGGCTCACGCGGTCGCCTCCAGGCGCACGCCGACCGCACGCGCATGCGCTTCGAGCCCTTCGGCGCGCGCGAGGATCATCGCGGTGCCGCCGATGGCCGACAGGCCCGCGGGATCGACGCATTGCACGGTGATCGCGGTCTGGAAACTGGCGACCGACAACCCGCTGATCGCACGCGCGGCACCGCCCGTGGGCAGCACGTGGTTGGTGCCGCTGCAGTAATCGCCGATCGCCTCGGGCGAGAAGTCGCCGAGGAAGACCGAGCCCGCGGCCCGCACGCGCGGTAACCAGGCGCGCGGCGTGCGCACCGCGAGGATGAGGTGTTCGGGGGCATAGGCGTTGCTGACGTCGAAGGCATCGGCGAGCGCCTGCACCTGGATGGCGCGCGACTGCGCCAACGCCGCGCGCGCGATCGCACGTCGCGGCAAGGTGGCCAGTTGCGCCTGCAGCGCCGCTTCGACCGCCTCGATCAGGGCCCCGTCGTCGCTCACCAGCAGCACCTGCGAATCGCGGCCGTGTTCGGCCTGCGACAACAGGTCGGCGGCCACGAAGCGCGGATCGGCGCCGCCGTCGGCGATGACCAGCACTTCCGATGGACCGGCGGGCATGTCGATCGCCGGACCATCGCCCTGCATCGACACGATGCGCTTGGCTTCGGTGACATACGCGTTACCTGGCCCGAACACCTTGTCGCAGCGCGGAATCGATTCGGTGCCGAAGGCCATCGCCGCGATCGCCTGCGCGCCCCCGACCTTGAACACGCGCGCGATGCCGCAGCGTTGCGCGGCGACCAGCAGCACGGGGTCGACCGCGCCGTCCTTGCCCGGTGGCGTGCACAGGATCGTGTCGGTGCAACCGGCGAGCTGCGCGGGAATGCCGAGCATCAGCACCGTCGAAGGCAGGGGTGCACTCCCCGCGGGGGCGTACAAGCCGACGCGCCCGATCGGACGCAACACGCGTTCGCAGCGCACGCCCGGTGCGGTGTCGACGGCGTAAGGCGCTGCCATGCCGGCGCGGTGGAAGGTTTCGATGCGACGCGCGGCATCGTCGATGGCCGCTTGCACGTCCGCGTCGACATCGCCCATCGCACGCGCGAATTCGGCCTCGCCCACGGCGAAGTCGTCGATCGTCACGTCGTCGAACTGCAACGTCAGCGCGCGCAGCGCCGCGTCGCCCCGGGCGCGAACATCGGCGAGGATGCGCTCCACCGACGCGTGCACTTCAACGCAAGCCGACTGCGCGGGCCTGCGCAGCACGTCCGCACGCGCGCGCGCATCCAGCGTGTTCCAGTCGATGCGCTGCCACCCTGCCCCGCTCACGCCAGCATCCTCTCGACCGGCAGCACCAGCAACGCGTCGGCGCCTGCGCGCTTGAGGTCTTCCAGGCGTTGCCATGTCATCGCGCCGCGGCACAGCGCCTGCAACGCGACGCGATCGCTGCCGTCCACGCGCAGGACCGTCGGGCGTTCGGCGTCGGGCAACAACTGCATCAGCGCCGGCACGTCGATGGAATCGGCCTGGAACATCAGCAGCTTGCTGTCCTTCAGGCCGAGCACCGCGTCCAGGCGCCGCAGCAACAACGCGGCGAGTTCCGCGCGCACGTCGCCGAAGGGCGCGATCGGTCCGGCGAGCACCGCTTCGCTCTGCAACAGCGTTTCGGTCGCCTTGAGGTGGTTGGCGGCGAGCGTGGCGCCGCTGGACACCAGGTCGCAGATCGCGTCGGCCTTGCCCAGGCGCGGCGCGATTTCCACGGAACCCGACAACGTCACGACCTCCGCGTCGATGCCCTGCGCGGCCAGCCACTGCGACAGCAACGCGGGGTAGCTCGTGGCGATGCGCTTGCCTGCCAAATCGCCCGCGGCGTCCCAGCGCCACTCGTCCGGCACCGCGATCGCGAGGCGACATCCGCCGAATCCGAGCGCACGCCATTCGCGATACGTCGCGGCGGCGCCCGTGCGTGCGCGCTCGCCGGCCTGTTCCAGCAGGACGTTGCGGCCGACGATGCCGAGGTCGCACGTGCCGTCGGCGATGAGGCCGGGGATGTCGTCGTCGCGCACGAGCAGCAAGTCGATGGGCAACGTTTCGCCGTAGCAGAACAGGCGGTCGCGGCTTTCGCGCCACGCCAGTCCGCAGGACGCGAGCAGCGCGCGCGCAGGCTCGCCGAGGCGACCGGATTTCTGGATGGCAATGCGCAGACGGTCGCGCACCGCCGGGACGGCGGACGGGGACATGGCGGGACCTTCAGTGGGAGGCGGCGGTGCGGCGCTGGCGGCGGATGGCGGCGTGGTAGCCACCGGTGCCGTGCTCGAGCGTGCGGGCCACGCGGCCGACGGTGGTGACGCTGACGCGCGTGCGGTCGTGGATCTCGCGGTACGGGACGCCCTGCAGCAGCAAGGGCACGACTTTCCAGCGATCGGCCATGGATTCCAGCTCGGCCGGCGTGCACAGGTCGATGAGGAACGCACGCACGTCCTCCGGCCTGGACAGGCTCGCGAGCGCGCGCGCCAGCCCGTCGAGGGCGGCGTCGGCTTCGGTGTCCGGCAGGGGATCGGGTCGTTGTTTCATCGTATTAATGTATTAACGCGTTGGCACAGTACGCAACGCGAACCCCCGGGTCAACCCCGCCCGCGAAAAAAATTTCAGGGATTCAGCGCGCCGCGGGCCGCATCGAGGACCAGGTTGTCCTCGACCAGGCGCACCGCGGCCTGCACATCGCCGTCGAGCGCACGATCGCGCGCAAGGAACGGCACGCGCGCGCGGATTGCCGCATGCGCCGCCGCCACCGCACGACCCGGGGCGAAATCCGCAGCGTTCGCGAGCTCAGTACGCAGGCCCTCGACTTCCGACAGGAAGGTCGCGCGGTCGTCAGCGTCCAGCGCCGGCCCGCCCTGCACTTTCCCCGCGAAGACCGCGACGTCGCCGTGGTCGGCGAGCGCGCGCGCCGCGTTGATCATGTCGCGGCGAAGGTCCAGTGCCTGCGCGGCGGTCATCAGTTCCAGCGCGAGCACCTTGCCCAGGTCGTCCGCCATCGCGAGCACGTGGCGTGCTTCGTTGGCGCCCATCGACACGTGGTCTTCGGCGTTGGCGCTGGTCGGGATCGAATACACCGACGCCGGCATCGCACGGCTGGTGAGGTCGTTGACGATCGCCGCGGCGGTGTACTGCACGATCATCAGGCCGGATTCGGTGCCGTCTTCGTTGCCGATCAGGAACGCCGGCAAGCCATCGTTCGTGGCGGGATCCACCAGCTTGTTGAGGCGGCGCTCGCTGATGGACGCCAGCACCGGGATCGCGGCTTTCACGTAGCTCATCGCCAGCGCGAGCGGCATGCCGTGGAAGTGGCCCGCGGAAATCACCTGCTGTTCGACGTGCTCGGCCTGCGCGTCGGGGAACACGAGCGGGTTGTCCGTCACCGAGTTGAGTTCGACATCGAGCACGCGGCGCGCCTGGTCCAGTGCATCGCGCACCGCGCCGTGCACCTGCGGCACGCAGCGCAGCGAGTAGCTGTCTTGCGGCTGGTGCTTCTTGCCGCCGCGGAACGGGCGGAAGCGCGCGTAGAACTTCTCTCGGCCGTGGCGCTGCGACGTCGGCACCCAATCCCAGGCGATGTCGAAGTTGTGCGCATCGGCTTCGGCGCCCGCCCACGCACCGGGCGTCCAGCCACGGAAGCGCGGCACGAGGTGGTAGGGAATGTCGGCGAGCGTGGACCCGGCGAGCAGTGCGCGCAGGTGCGTGGCGGCACGCACCTGGCCCGGATGCGGGCGCAGCGCGTGCACTTCTTCGGCGAACGCACCCAGCCGGCCGGCGAACGCATCGATCGTCATCGCCGCGGCGATGTCGGCCGTCTCCAGCAGGTCTTCGAGGCGATGCACGGCGAGCACGCCGGTGGCGAGCATCTGCGCGGTGCCGTTGTTGAGCGCGAGGCCTTCCTTGTAGGACAGCGTCACGGGTTGCAAGCCGGCGCGTGCCAGCGCTTCGCCGCCGGGCATGCGCTCGCCCTGGTAGAACGCTTCGCCGCCGCCCAGCAGGACGATGGCCAGGTGCGACAGCGGGGCAAGATCCCCGGACGCGCCCACCGAGCCCAACTGGGGCACGATCGGCACCACGCCCGCGTTGAGCAGCGCCGTCAACGCCTGCAAGGTTTCGACGCGGATGCCCGAGTGCCCGCGCAGCAGCGTGTTGATGCGGATGCACAGCATCGCGCGCACCACTTCCGGTGCGAACGGTTCGCCGACGCACACCGCGTGCGTCACGATCAGGTTGTCCTGCAATTCGCGGTGCAACGAGCGATGCGATGCGTTCGGTGCGCGCAGCGGATGGCCGCCGAGCAGCTTGTCGGCATTGCTGCCGAATCCGGTCGACACGCCGTAGATGGGTTCTTCGCGCGCGACCTGTTCGGCGAGGAAATCCGCGGCGCGCGCCACGGCCTTCAGCGCATCGGCGTCCAGGTCCACGGGCGCGCCGTGCGCGACTTCCACCAGCGTGCGCTGCGTGAGCGAGCGACCATCCAGGCGAACGGGCCTCATCGCGTCGTCTCCTGCACCACGTGGGCAGGCAGCGCGCGCAACTGTTCGCGTTCCACCTGCAAGGCCGACGCGAGGTCGGCTTCGGCGACTTCGAACTGTTCGCCGCGCCGCAGGTCCTTCACCGCCACCACGCCGCGCGCGACTTCATCCTCGCCGCGGATCGCGACGAAGCGGATGCCCGCGCGATCGGCGTACTGGAGCTGCTTGGCGAGCTTGCGCGGCTCCAGTTGCGTTTCGACATT
The DNA here is from genome assembly GCF_018406605.1 of Noviluteimonas caseinilytica. Classification (GTDB taxonomy): domain Bacteria; phylum Pseudomonadota; class Gammaproteobacteria; order Xanthomonadales; family Xanthomonadaceae; genus Noviluteimonas; species Noviluteimonas caseinilytica. The sequence goes on from NZ_AP024545.1 coordinate 106,907, forward strand.
CAGCCCGGCCGCGCGCAAACGTTGCGACACCGCCAGCGCATCCGGCAGCAACGCATCGTCCATCAGCGCGACGAGCACATCGACGGAGCTGTCGGCCGTGGACACCAGGCCCGCGTCCTGCAACTGGAAGAACAGGCGCGTCAAGCCGATCGAGATGCCGACGCCCGGCAGCTTCGACTTCGTGTAGTGACTCGCGAGATTGTCGTAGCGCCCGCCGGAACAGATGGAGCCGATCTGCGGATGCGCATCCAACGTGGTCTCGTAGACGATGCCGGTGTAGTAATCCAGGCCGCGCGCGATCGACAGGTTCAACGCGTAACGCGATTCCGGCACGCCGAGCGCCTGCAGCTGCGCGAGCACCGCGCGCAGTTCCGCGCGGCCTTCCTCGAACAACGGCGTGCCCGCGCCCAGCGCATCGAGCTTGGCCAGCGCATCGGCGTGGCCGCGCGAACGCACCTGCGAGAACGCCATCAGCGCATCGATCGCCGAGTCGCCGAGGCCGAAGCCTTCGCCCGCCAGCGTCGCGCGCACGGCCGCTTCGCCGCGCTTGTCGAGCTTGTCGAGTTCGCGCAACACGGCCAGCTGGTGGTCGCCGTCGATGCCCAGGCCTTCGAAGTAGCCGCGCAGCAACTTGCGGTGGTTGAACTGGATGGTGAAGTCGCCGATCGCCAGCCGCTCGAACACGGCCGCGATCACCGCCGGGATTTCCGCATCGAAGCGCGGCGACAGCGTGTCCTTGCCGATGACGTCGATGTCGCACTGGTAGAACTCGCGGAAGCGCCCGCGCTGCGCACGCTCGCCGCGATACACGCGCTGCATCTGGTAGCGGCGGAACGGGAACGCGAGGTCGTGTTCATGTTCGGCGACGTAGCGCGCCAGCGGCACCGTGAGGTCGAAGCGCAGCGCCAGCTCCGGGCGCCCGGCCTCGGCCTTCTCCAGCGCGCCGGTGGACTGGACGAAATAGACCTGGCGTTCGGTTTCGCCGCCCGACTTGGTGAGCAGCACCTCCGACAGCTCCATCACCGGCGTCTCCACCGGCAGGAACCCGAACTGTTCGAACGTCCCGCGGATGGTGTCGAGCATGCGCTGGAAGGCGATCTGGTCGCGCGGCAGCAGTTCCATGACCCCCGGCGGCGTGCGGGGCTTGATCGGCGTGCTCAATGCGTGGCTCCGGAAGGCTGAGGCCGGCCCCGTTCCGCGCCGGCGAAGGCCGCTAGTCTAACGGCCACACGTCCCGGGGCCTACGGAGTGCTTGCCTCGCACCCGCGTGGCTGGCTAGAATTCGCGGCTCTGCCGTCGGGGTGTAGCTCAGCCTGGTAGAGCGCTACGTTCGGGACGTAGAAGTCGCAGGTTCAAATCCTGTCTCCCCGACCAATCGATTCAAGCAAGCCGATCCAAGTGTTCCGACCAGGCCCGCCTCGCGCGGGCCTTTTCGTGTCTGCAAGCCTGCGTGGAGCAAGTGACCGCGCGGCGTGGCACTCTGCGCGACGTCGGCGCTTCCCGCCGCCTTCCGGACTGGAGCGCTTGCATGGACCGCATCGTGTTCGTTGGCGTGCTGGCGGTCTGGCTTGCGGGGTGTTCGGGCCCGGCGCCCGCGCCGCCGCCCGCGGCCGAACCCGGGATCACGCCGATCGTGGGGCGCAGTGCCGCCACGAATATCGCGATGAACCTCCACGTCCAGAAACTGATTCGCGAGGGCAAACTGGACGAGGCGCTTTCGGACCTGGAATCGACCCTTCCCGGCCACCTCGCCCTCATGCATTGGGCCGAGCCCGTGATGCCCGCGAGCGACGTCTATTTCCGCCTCCGCGACCGCGACCTGCGCAGCCTGAAGCAGCATTGGCTGGAACATCCCCCCTACTTCGTCCCCGACGAACTCATCGCCTACATCGACGCCGCGTGCGCGCGCCTCGGAGACTGCGTGCAAGGCAGCATCCGCCCGCTCCACACCCAAGCCGACATGGACGCCGACATCGCGCGCGCTGCCAACACGCGAAGCGCATCGCCGCCGGCACAGTCGAGACCAGACGCCATACGGCACGTGCCCGACTGACGCCTTCCCTCACTTCTCCGGATGCGCGAAATGCTGCGGCCGCGCCGGCGGAATCTCGGGCGACATGATCGAGAAGGACGATTCCACCGCCAGTTGCGTCTGGTAGTAGTACTTCCCCGTCGGCTTGCCGTCGGCCATGAAATCGATGCGCACGCGGCGCGGTTCGCCGATCACGTAGATCTCCTTGCCGAGGAGGATCTGTTCCGGCCCGGGGCCGAAGTTGATGCGCCAGTCTTCCTGCACTTCCGGCGAGATCGACAGCGACAGGTTGCGCGGGTCGCGATAGTCGAGCTCGGAACTCAGGTACTGGATGCCCGCGCTGCGGCCCTGCGATTTCACCTGCATGCGGTACACGCCGAACAGGCCGTCGCGGTCGCCGCGTTCGCCCGCTTCGGCCGCGCGCTGGATCGCGTCCGGCACCGAGCGCGCCGCCATGCGGCCCGTCAGGAACGCCTCGCGCGCGACGCCCTGCCCGTAGGGAAATGGACCGCACATGTCGATGTACGCGTCGACCGGGTCGCGCACCGTCTTCGCCGCCGCTTCGTACGTCGCTTCCGCGTCCGGTTCGTCCGCGCTCACCTGCATCGACCACAGGCGCGTGAGCGCAGCGCCCTCGGTCGCCTGCGCAATGCCGTAATCCATCAGCGCGCGGGCGCGCCGGGCTTCCTCGACGGCCGCCTTCGGGTTGTCGCGCGAACACAGCAGGAACTGCGCGAAGTTGCCGTGGTGCCAGGCGTTGTCGCCCGCGTAGGCCATGGCGTCGCGGTAGATGCGCTCGGCGGTGTCCGCGTCGCCCTTCCAACGGTACGCCTGGATGCGGCATTGGTCGGCGGCCAGCCGTTGGCCCGCGCTGAGGTCCTTGCGCGTGGCGGCGATGTCGCACTCCTGCATCGCGTCCTGCCAGCGGTCCTGTTCGAGGCGGAGGTTGCCGCGGTTGATGCGCAACCAGGGATTGGCATCGCCGCCGCGCGCTTGCGCGCGCGCGAGTGCGGCGTCGGCGTCGTCCAGGCGCCCCATGTTCGTGAGGAGATGGCCGCGCAGCACATCGACGTTCGGATCTTGCGGCGCGAGTTTCCCGGCGCGGTCCAGCGCGTCCGCGGCGCGTTCGAAGGTGCCGTGCGCGAACGTGTCGCCACTGATGTAGCCGGCCTTGAGGTAGTAGCGCGCGTACTGGATCCAGGCGTCCGACGAATCGGGATGCGCCGCCAGCCAGGCATCGAGCGCGGCGGGCACGTCCTGGATCGAACCGCCCATGCCGCCCGATTCGTCCAGGCGCGCGGTGATGCGTTCGAGGGACTGCGGTTCGGTCGTGGCTTGCGCCGAACAGGCGCACAGCATCGCGCCCAGCACCCATGGCATTCCTTGCTTCATCGTCGATTCCCCTGCGTCCTGCGGCGGACGGGGGAATGATGCCGCTTTGCCGGGGGGCGTTAAACCCCGGCGCACGCCCCTGCATCCGACTTGCGGGCCGTCCGCCCTGGCGAAGGAAGGAAACCGATCGATGCGTGGAGTGAATGGACGTTTTGCGCTGGCGCTCGCCGCCGCGACCCTGGTGGCCTCCGTCGCGTGCATCGCGGCGCCCGCGCAGGCCACGGACCCGCAGCCCGACGCGGATTTCCTGTTCGTCGGCAGCTTCCACATGAACAACCCGGGCCGCGACGTGCACAACACGCACGCCGACGACGTGCTCAGTGCCAAGCGCCAACGCGAGATCGCCGAGGTCGCACGCCTGATCGCGCGGTTCAAGCCGACGAAGATCATGGTGGAAGCCGACACCACGTCGCAGGCGAAACTGGATCAATCGTTCGCGCAGTCGTGCCAAGGCAAGCGCCCGCTGACGCGCAACGAAACCGAGCAACTCGGCTTCCGCATTGCGTGCGACCAGAAACTGAAGGGCGTGGTGGCCGTCGACTGGAACGACATGGGCCCGATCAAGGACGAGGCGAGCGTCGATTTCCCGGCCGCCATCGAGCGCCATGGCCAGCAGGCGCAATACGAACGCGACAAGGCGATCGGCAAGGCTGTGAACGACGTGGACCAGCACACGCTCGACACCGGCACGATCGGCGACATGCTGCTGCGGCTCAATTCACCCGAATGGCTGCGCGCGAATGCGCAGGCCTACTTCCGCATCGGCCTTTACGGCACCGAGGAAGATGCGATCGGCCGGAACTGGGACATGCTCTGGTACGGCCGCAACCTCACGATCTTCAACAACATCGTGCGCCGCACCGAACCCGGTGACCGCGTGCTGGTGCTCTACGGCGCGGGCCACGGCAACTGGTTGCGCCAGCTGGCGACCGATTCGGGCAAGTACCGCGTGGAAGACACGCAGCGCTGGCTGAAGGACGACGCGCCGACGCAGTGAGGTCGCCTGCGCCTCAGCGTGTCGCTTCCGGCTTGTCGCCCGCCCACAGGATCGACTGCGGCGCATCCACCCGCATGCGGGTCGCGTAGGTGGCCGGCGTGCCGCCCGTGTCGATCCGGATGCGGTGCGGTTCGCCGATGACGCGGATCTCCTGGCCCATCAACGCCTTGTCCGCGCTGGTGCCGTAGGTCTTGCGCCATTGGGCCTGCACATCGTCGGTCACCCACAACGTCAGGCCGTCGGCACCGCGTGCGTCCGGCGCCGAGCCGAGCATCAGGACATCGCCTTCGCGCGCCTGCGACTGCACGCGCATGCGGTAGACGCCGAGCAGGTTCGAATTGTCGCGGTGCTCCTCGGCATACATCGCGGCGCTGATCGCATCCACCTCCGACGCATCGGGCAACACGCCGGCCTTGATGGCCTTGCGCACCAGGTCGCGCGTTGCCGGGCTTTCGTAGCAGGCCGACAGGTAGGCTTCGACCGGTTGCGGCGAGAGCTTGCTCGCTGCATCGAACGTGGCCGCTGCGACCGTGCTTGCGCCCTCGGCGAGCTGCATCGACCACGCGCGCACCTGCGCGGCTGCCTCCGTCTTGCGCGCGATGCCGTAGTCCATCAGCGCGCGTGCGCGCCGCACTTCGACCAGCGCCGACTTCGGATCGTCGCGTTCGCACAACAGGAATTGCGCGAAGTTGCCATGCAGCCAGGCGTCATCGTCGGCGTACAGGAGCTGCTGGCGGAACAAGTGCTCCGTCATGGCCAGGTCGCCTTGCGCCCAGTACGCATCGCGACGGCATTCGTCGGCGACCAGGCGCTGCAGCGGGCTCAGGTTCTTGCGCGCCGCGACGTTGTCGCAATCGCGCTTGGCATCGGTGGTGCGGCCCTGGTGCTGGTGGAACTCGGCGCGATACAGGCGGAACCACGGGCTGGCGTCGGCGCCGTGCTGTTCGGCGCGCGCGAAGATCGTTTCGGCATCGTCCGTCCAGCCCAGCAGGTCGACGACGTGGCCGCGGACGGTATCGATGTCCGGATCACCCGGCGCGAGTTTCTCGGCGCGATCGAGCGCGTTGTAGGCCGCGACGAGTGCATCGTCCTCGTAGACGCGACCGTAGCGATGTCCGGACTTGAGGTGGTACCGGGCGTACTGGATCCAGGCCTCGGCCGAGTCCGGATGCTGCTTGAGCCAGGCATCCAGCGCTGCGGGGATGCCTTCCAGCGATCTGCCGGCGCCGCCGGGGACATCCATGCGGGCCGTGATGCTGGCGAGGGATTCGATGGGTGGGGGCGGTTCGACCGCCGTGCATGCACACACCATGCTGGCCAGCAGCCAGCCGATCGCCTGCTTCATGCCCGACTCCCCTGCGTCCTCATCCGGGACGCGAGGGAATCATGCCGCAGTTCTCAGCCCTTCGAGCGCTTGCCACCGGCGGACGGACGCGCCGGCTGGGTGCTCGCCTGGTTCGGGGCGCCGTCGAGCTTCTTGAGGGTGTGGGTCACGCCCAGCACTTCGATCTTGCCGCCGGCCTTGCGGAAGGCGTCGATGTCCTCGGCGATGCGCTCGCGCGTGACCTGGCTGGTCGAGGAGGTCTGCTTGCGCGTGAACAGGTGCTTGGTGTCGCGGCCGTTGCGGCTGTCGGCGGCGGCGCCCGGGGCGGGCGGCGTTGCGGCGGCGGCGCCGGGCTTGGTGGACTTGCTCGCGGTCATGCGGATCTCCGGTGGGTCAATGCAGGATGAGTTCGATGCCGCGTGCGCGCCGTTCCGTGTAATCGGTGCGGATCGCGCGGCAATACGGGCCATCCATGGCGAATCGGCGACAGACCTCGGGACGGCCTTCGTAGATCGAGCAGCACATGCGCGCGCCATCGAGGGCCACGCACCAGCCCTCCTCGTCGCGCGCCATGACGGTCAGGCCGTCGCGCTCCTCGAGCAGGTGTCCGGGGATGCGATCCTCGGGCTGGACCACCACGGTGAGACGGCAGCAGACCGCATCGCAGTGGGCACAATCGGCGGCGACACCCGTGTCGGGGGCGTCGAGGTAGGTATCCGGGTGGGGGGTCGACATCCGACGGCAGGCACAGGTCCGCGAGGGAGCTGCACGGAGGCTCGGATGCACGGCGCCAGGAAGGCAGCCGAGTGCCGCGGCATTCTACACCCGCAAGGCCGCCTTCACGGCCGGACGGGATGAACCATCGCCAGGGAAGCGGGCTTCCCCGGCGATGGAGGGTCGCTCAGCGGACCCGGGTCCGGAACTGCTGGTCGGGGCTGGGAGCATGGCAGCCCCACAGGCCGACGCGATTGCGGTCTTCCACGATCAGGTCGAGGCAGCGATGGGCGCCGGACAGCATGCTGCGGATCGTCCCGTCGTTCGCCACGCCCCACTGCTGCTCCACGTAAGGCGAGCACGGCCTGGCGCGGACATGCGCCCCCTGCCGGACAAAGGGAAAGCCCTCCACCTGCAGGCACAGCCCGCCCACCAGGATCCGGCCGTGGCGGAAGGTGAAGCGCTGGTTCGCACCACCGTGGCAGGGCCACGTGATCAGGTTGCCGCCGTTGCGCACGCCGCCTTCGATGTCCAGGCATTGACCGTTGTTGGCGCTTACCATCAACCGGTTGGTGCGGTTGACCTGCACGACGGAATGGATCAGGCCCGAACCGGGGAAGTCGGCCGCGACGATGCCGGCGTACTGGATGTGCGCGTTGTTGTTGAGGTAATGCTTCGTGAGCGTGTTGGTGCCTTCGAAGTAGATGGTGCAGAACCACAGCAGGCACGCACCGCGAGGGAAGTCGGGCCAGTCGTTGAAGAACGGCGTCGCCTTGCCCGTCACCAGGGCGGGCGCCCCCGTGCGCGGATCGCTGTGCCCGCTGGCGACGAAATACGGGAACGCACCGCCCGAGCCCGACAGGAAATTGATGAAGGGCGTGACGGCCTGGCCGTTGGTGTTGAAATGGTTCGCGTGGTTGATGTGGGCCTTCACCTTCTCCCACTTTCCGTACAAGTCCCAGTTCGTGCGGAGGTGGAACGCGTCCTGTCGTTCCAGGTGCTCCCTGAAGCCGATTCCCTCGAACGGGTCGCGGTCCGTGACGGTGTAGTTCCGCAGCATCACCATTTTCCCGCGCAGCGATCCCAGCGGCGCGTTCTCCTTCGCGCCAATGGCGAAGTGGTGTTTGTAGTTGAAGTAGTAGTTGTAGATCGTCTCCCGGAACGAACGCGTATTGCCCGCCGCGGTGTGTTCGTCGTCCTTGACGCGGACCAGCACGGTCTCGGTCGGGTTTTCTCGCAGGAACCGCACGACGGCGTTCAACGCATCGTCCAGCTTCTGGTGCTGGTAGAAGGCACCGTGGTGCAGGTACAGATTGTTGCGGTAGTGCCGCGTGCGCAGGTCCAAAAACCGGATCCCCGCATTGAGCTGCTGCGGGATCGTCAACGTCTGGTTCTCGACGATCCACCCGCCGTGACGCGCGGCGGACCCATGCGTCCCCGGGAGGGTGATCATGCTGAGCGGCGTCTTGTCGTCGAGCGTCGCCATCCAGCGGCTTTGCAAGGGGAGGTCGTCGTAGTCGTGGTAGTAGGCGTTGTCCCAGTGGGCGGCGGCCTGCCCGACGGGCAGGCACGCCAGGCACGACAACGCCAGCGCGGCGCCGGCATGGCGCATCGAAAGTCGGAACATGTGGGCACTCCAGGGCAGACGCGGAATGCGTCGCGGCGCGCACCTTAGGCGGTGGCGCACCTCGCACCGAGGAGAATGTTCGCTGCTTCGCAGCAGGCTTTTGCCGCATGGCTCAGCGGTGCTGGCCGAACGCGCCCGTGAAACGCGAGTGCGGTTGCGCGACCCGGGGCATCAGCCCCCGAGGCGATCGCGCAGGTCCTTCAGTCGCAGATCCCCTGCCCCGCCCGGCGACGTGCGCGCCGCGAGGCTTTCCTGCGGATCGCCCGCGGACCAGCGCGCAGGATCGGCCGCCTGCTTGTACGCATCGCGGAACGGCATGCCCTGCTTCGCGAGATCCACGGCGAGGTCGGTCGCGTACATCGAAGGTTCGAGCGCCGCCTGCATGCGCTCGCTGTTCCAGTCGAGGTTGCGCAGCAGGTCGGGCAGTAGCGACAGCGCGCCGAGGCCCTTGCCGAAGCCATGGAACAGCGCGCCCTTGGTGATCTGCAGGTCGCGGTGGTAACCGCCCGGCAGCGACAGCAGGTGTTCGATCTCCGTGCGCGCGGCGGCGACGCTCGCGTACGTGCCGCGCATCAACTCCACGACATCGGGATTGCGCTTGTTCGGCATGATCGAACTGCCCGTCGTGTACTGCGACGGCAAGCGCACGAATCCGAACTCGGCGCTGGTGAACAGGCTCAGGTCCCACGCGAGGCGGCGCAGGTCGAGCATCGCGCTGTTCAAGGCTTCGAGCGCGGCGAGTTCGAACTTGCCGCGCGAAAGCTGCGCATACAACGGCGACACCTGCAGGCGGCCGAAGCCGAGCGCCTGCGTCGCGTGGTCGCGCGCGAGCGGCAGGTTGACACCGTACCCGGCGGCCGTGCCGAGCGGATTGGCGTCGACCCACGCGAGCGTGTCGGCGGCGCGACGCGCGTTGTCGATGAAGGCCTCGGCCCATCCCGCCCACCACATGCCGACGGACGAAACGACGGCACGTTGCAGATGCGTGTAGCCGGGCATCGGAATGCCCTGCTCCGCTCCTGCACGATCCAGCGCAACCGTGGCGACTTCGCGGCACAACGCCTGCACGCGTTCGAGTTTTTCCTTCAGCCACAGGCGCGTGGCGACGAGCACCTGGTCGTTGCGGCTGCGGCCAGTGTGGATGCGGCGGCCGGTGTCGCCGAGGCGTTCGGTGAGGCGCGCTTCGATGGCGGAATGGCCGTCTTCGAACGTCTCGTCGAGCACGAACGCGCCGCTGCGGAAATCCTCCGCGAGCGTGGCGAGTTCGCGCTCCAGCACCACCAGTTCGTCCGCCGACAGCACGCCGATGCGCTGCAGGCCCTGCGCGTGCGCGCGGCTGGCGACGATGTCGTGCTGGAAGAATTCACGATCCAGGATCACGTCGTCGCCTGCGAGGAACGCCTGGATGCCCGAGTCCACGGTGACGCCCGGCTTCTGCCACAACAGGTCGCTCATGCGTGCGTCTCCAGGGGAATGCCGGCGAATTCGTCGAAACCGAAGGCGAGGTTGAGGTTCTGCAGCGCCTGCGTGGCGGCGCCCTTCAGCAGGTTGTCTTCCGTGGCGACGACGACCAGGCGTCGGCCGTCCTCCGACAAGGTGAAGCCACCGACGTCGACGTGTTGCGCGCCCGCGATGTGGCTGACCCACGGCGCTTCGTCGCCGACGCGCACGAGGGGTTCGGCGGCGTAGCGTTCGCGGTAACGCGCGAGGATGTCGTCGCGGTTGAAGGCACGCGCCAGGTGCAGGTTCGCCGTGATCGTCAGGCCGCGGAAATGCGGCGCGACGTGCGGCATGAATTCCACCGGATGGCCGAGCTGCGTGCTGGCCTCGCGCTCATGCACGTGGCCGGTCAACGCGTAGGGCATCAGGTTGTGGCGCAGCTTGTCGGGATCGTTCTTGTCCGACGGCGTGGTGCCCGCGCCGGAATACCCGGAGACACCGAAGCACTGCACCGGGCCGTCGAGCGCATCCAGCATCGGCGCGACCGCCAACTGCATGGCCGTCGCGTAGCAGCCCGGATTGCTGATGCGGCGCTGGCCCTGATAACGGGCGCGCGTGAGTTCCGGCAGGCCGTAATACCAGGCCGGATCGAAGCGATAGTCCGCGGACAGATCGATGATGACGGGATCCAGCCCCGCCGCATCGAACGCATCCACGCACACCTTCGCCTTGCCGTTCGGCAGCGCGAGCACGACCGCATCGGCGCCGAACGCGGGCAGCGTTTCATGCGCCGGCGCGATGTAGCGCAGGTCGCCGCGATACGCAGGATGGTGGTCCGCGACCAACTGCCCTTCCAGTTCGCGCGAGGACACGAACGCGAAGTCGAAATGCGGATGGCCCGCGACCAGCTTGATCAGTTCCGCGCCGACATGGCCGCGCGCGCCGACGAGTCCGAGCTTCGGGTTCATGCGTGCTTCGCCATGCGGGCCTGCAGGTTGCGCTTCACGCACGCCCATTCGGTATCGAGGATGGAGAAGTTGACCGTGTCGCGCAGCGTGCCGTCGCGATGGCGCACGTGGTTGCGCGTGATGCCTTCTTCCTTCGCGCCCAGGCGCGCGATGGCCGCGCGCGAGGCATGGTTGAACCAGCTCGTCTGCAGGCCCACCGACGCGCAACGCAGTACGTCGAACGCATGCCCGAGCAGCAACAGCTTGGCTTCGGTGTTCAGGCCGGTGCGCTGCACGCTCGCGGCGTACCAGGTGTAGCCGATCTGCAGGCGCGGCGTGTTGGGTTCGATCTCGTAGTAGCGCGTGGTGCCGACGACGCGGCCGTTGGCATCGCGCACCGCGAAGGCGAGCTGCGTGCCGCCGGCCTGCTTCTCCAGCGCGCCGGCGACGAAAGCCTCCACGTCCTTCGCTTCGGGCACGTTGGTGTACCAGAGGTCATACAGGCGGCCATCCTCGACGGCGTCCTGCAGGCCGGGCACGTGCGCCATCGCCAGCGGTTCCAGGCCCACGTGCGTGCCGCGCAGGGTCGGCGGCGTGGTCCAGTCGGTGATCGCAGCCATCAATCCTCCAGCGTCGCGGGGCGGTGTGCGCAATGTTCGACGCACGCGCGGATGTCATCGAACGATTCGAAGCCGTACCAGAACACCTGCCAGCGCGCCTGCTTCAACGTGCCGTCGCTTTCCGCGGCATAGAACGCATTGACCGGGTTGCCCAGGCGCGAGCGCCAGAACAGGCGCGGATTATGCTCGCGCATCACGTGCCACACCGCGCGGCCCAGGCCCTCGCCCTGCGCTTCGTCCAGCACCGCGAACTTGTCGAGGTACACGCCCGCGTCTTCCTGCGTGAGGATCACGGCGACGCGGTAGTTCTCGCTCACGTAGGCGCGATGCAGGCGCGTGCGCTCGAAGTAATCCGGCAGCAGCTTGCGGCCGAAGGCGGATTCGATGAGCTTGCGCAGCCGGCCCAGGTCGAGCTGGTCCCACGACTCCGCCGTGAGCACGCGCTCGCCGCGCCGCACCAGCGTGCCGGAACCCGTGTGCGTGAACAGTTCCTTCGCCAGTTCGCCCGGCCGCGTGATCGAGACGGACGACGACAACGGCAGCTTGTCGAGCAGCACCTTGATCTGTTCCAGCTTCACCTTCATGCCGCCGTGGATCCACGGCTGCGCGACCAGGTCGTCGTACTCGGTGGACAGGTTGATCGAATCGATCACGTTGCCGCCGTCGTCCAGCAGGCCGCCGGTGCCGGTGAGGAAGACGATCTTGTACGGCTGCAGCACCTGCACCAGTTCGTTGGCGGCGAAGTCGGCGTTGACGTTGAGGATCTGCCCGCCCGCGGTTTCGCCCAGGCTCGCGATGACGGGGATCGAACCGGCCTGCAGGCTCGCGTTGATCGGCGCGAGGTCCACGCGCTTCACTTCGCCGACGAGGCCGTAGGTGTGGCGGTCGAGGTAATCGGCTTCGAACACGCCCGACACGATCGACGTCGCGCGCGCATCCTGCGCCTGCAGCGCTTCGACCAGCTTGAGGTTCTGCGAATGGAACACGCGGCGCACGATCGCCAGCGCTTCGGGCGACGTCACGCGCAGCCCGTTCACCGTCTGCTTCTCGATGCCGGCGGCGGTGAGTTCCTCGTCGAGCTGCGGGCCCGCGCCGTGGATGACGATCGGCGTCAGGCCCACGTCCTGCAGGAAGGCGAGCGAGGACGTCAGCGCGTCCAGGTCGTCGCGCAGCACCGCGCCGCCCACCTTGACGACGGCGAAGCGCGCCGCGTCCAGTTGCGAGAAGCGCTTGAGGTACTGCGAGATCTCCTTCGCGCCGGCCATGCTCGAGAGCAGGCGGACGATGGTCTGGCGCGTTTGCGGATCGTGGACGTGCTTGTTGAGCGCGTGCTGGTTGAAGGCAGGATTCATTGGAGGATGCGCTTGATCGATTCGGTGTAACGCTGGAGTTGTTCGAGGGCGACCCACTCGTCGGCGGTGTGCGCCTGCGCGATGTCGCCGGGGCCGTACACGAACGCGGTGAGGCCGGCCCGCGAGAACAGCGAGGCTTCGGTCCAGAAATCCACCGCGTTGCCGATGGTGAAGCCCAGTTCGTCCGCGAGGTCGCGCGCGGCCAGGCGGCGTTCTTCTGCGATGGCGACATCGCCCGACGGCAGCGACGGACCGCGGAAGGTTTCTTCGTAGCGATCGAGTGCGCCCGGATCGGCGAGCGTGCCGAAGGTTTCGTGCAGGTGTTCGAACGCCATCGACGGCAGCGGGCGGAAGCCGAAGCGCACTTCCGCGCTCGGCGCGATCACGTTCGCCTTGATGCCGCCTTCCAGGCGACCGATGTTGAAGCGCAGGCCGGTCAGCCCGCCGAAGCGCTGGTGCGCCTGGCCTTCGACGAAATCCAGCGCGCGCGTGCCCCAGCGCATCGCCTGGTGCAATGCGCTGGCCTGCAGCGCCGTCGGCCCCGACGCGTGCCCCGCCTGCCCCTTGAAGCGCATCAGCACCGAACTGATGCCGCGATGCGCGAGGACCGCTTCGCACAGCGTGGGCTCGGCGATGATCGCTTCGGTGAAGCCGTGGTCGCTGGCGAGGAACGCATCGATGCAACGGGCATCGTTGGCTTCTTCGTCGCTGCTGAAGAGGAAGGCGGCGTCGCCGGTCGTCAGGTTCGCGGCCGTCACCAAGCCCGCCGCGGCACCCTTGATGTCGCAGGCGCCAAGGCCGATCGCGCGGTCGGCGGTGACGCGCAGCGCGTGCGGATCCGCGCTCCACGCCGGCGACGACGGCACGGTGTCGAGGTGCACGTTGAACACGCGCGTCGGCGCACCGCGCACGGCGAGCAGCGACACCGCGCCTTCGCCGTGGTCGGTGACCGTGCAGCGGAAGCCCGGCAACTGCGCGCGCAGGTAATCGAAGATCCCGCCCGTGCCGATGTGGCGCGGCGGGTTGCGCGTGTCGAAGGAAACGAGCGCGTCGAGGTGGCGGAGGACGTCCTGGAGCATGTCAGCCGTTCCGCCCCGGTCCCCGGCCCCCGGTCCCTTGTCCCTCGTTGACCTGCGCCCACAACGTGCTGCTCATGCCGAACAGGCGGATGAAGCCTTCGGCTTCCTCCACGCCCCAGTCGGCCGACTGCGCGTACGTGGCGCGCTTTGCGTTGAGCAGGTGCGGCGAACGCAACGCGACCGCATCCACGCGACCGCCGCGCGTTTCGAGCACGACTTCGCCGTTGACCATGCGCTGGCTCGACACGAGGAAGGCTTCGAGGTCGGTCTTCAGCGGGTCGTGGTAGAAGCCTTCGTACACCAGCTCCACCCACTTGCGCGCGACGTCGGGCTTGAAGCGGTTCTGCTGCTTCGTGAGCACGGCTTCCTCCAGCGCGCGGTGCGCGGCGAGCAGCGCGGCCAGGCCCGGAGCTTCGTACACGATGCGGCCCTTCAGGCCGATCGTCGTGTCGCCGGTGTACATGCCGCGGCCCACGCCGTAGGCGGCGAACAGGCCGTTGAGCTTCGCGAGCAGCTGCGCGCCCGGCATCGCGATGCCGTCGAGCGCGACCGCTTCGCCTTCGACGAAGCGCAGCGTCACGCGCAGCGGTTCGCTCGGCCACTGGTCGCGCGGCGCGCACCAGCCGCGCGCGCCTTCGCCCGGGATGTCCCAGGTGTCGATCTCGCCGCCGGACATCGTCAGGCCCAGCAGGTTTTCGTTGATCGTGTAGGCCTTCTGCTTGGCGCGCACGCCGAAGCCGCGTTCTTCCAGGTACGCCTGCTCGTACGCGCGCGTCTGCGTGTGTTCCTTCTGGATTTCGCGGATCGGCGCGACGATCTGGTAATCGCCGCTCGCCTTCACCGCCAGGTCGAAGCGCACCTGGTCGTTGCCCATGCCGGTGCAGCCATGCGCGATGGCGCGCGTGCCGAGCGCCTGCGCGCGCGCGAGCGATGCATCGACGATGAGGTAGCGATCGGACACCAGCAACGGGTACTGGCCCTGGTAGCCCTCGCCCGCCATGACGAACGGCTTGACGAAACCGTCCCAGATCGCCGGGCCGCCATCGATGGTGACGTGCGATGCCACGCCGAGCTCGGCGGCGCGCGCTTCGATCGTCGCGCGTTCTTCCGCATCGACGCCGCCGGTGTCGGCGAACACGGTGTGCACGTTCCAGCCCCGCTCCTGCAGGTAGGGAACGCAGAAGGAAGTGTCGAGGCCGCCGGAGAAGGCCAGCACGATGTCTTTGTTTGCCATGGGGGACGTTCCGTTCGATTCGATGGTGGACATCAGCGACGCTGGCCGGCCAGCGTGGCCATCACGGCCTTCTGCACGTGCAGGCGGTTCTCGGCTTCGTCGATGGCGATGCAGCGCGGCGAATCCATCACGCCGTCCGTGGCCTTCACGTTGCGGCGCAGCGGCAGGCAGTGCGAGAACACGCCGTCGTTGGTGAGCGCCATCTTGGCTTCGTCGACGATGAAGTGCTTGTTGGTATCGCGGATGGGCTTCTCCGGCGCCCAGTTGCCGAAGTACGGCAGCGCGCCCCAGCTCTTCGCGTACACGATGTCGGCGCCGGCGTAGGCGCTTTCGATGTCGTGGCTGACCTGCAGCGAGCCGCCGCTTTCCTGCACGTTCTGCGCGGCCCAGGCCATGTAGCGCGCGTCCAGCACGTATTCGGGCGTGGGGCACAGCAGCGTCACGTCCATGCCCATGCGCGTGGCGATGGTGAGCGCAGAGTTCGCCACCGCCGTGTTGAGCGGCTTGGGATGGTAGGTCCACGTCAGCACGTACTTCTTGCCGCGCAGGTCGGTGGTGCCGAAGTGTTCCTGCAGCGCGAGGATGTGCGCGAGCTCCTGGCACGGATGCGTGATCGTTTCCATGTTGATCACCGGCACCGACGAATATTTCGCAAAGCCCTTCAGCACGCGGTCCTCGCGATCGGCCGACCAGTCCACGAACTTCGGGAAGGCGCGCACGCCGATCAGGTCCACGTAGCGCGACAGCACGCGCGCGACTTCGGCGATGTGCTCTTCCGTCTCGCCGTCCATCACCGTGCCCAGGTCGAACTCGATCGGCCACGCATCCTTGCCCGGCTGCAGCACGACCGCATGGCCGCCCATCTGGAACGCGCCGATCTCGAAGCTGGTGCGCGTGCGCAGCGAACTGTTGAAGAACACCAACGCGATCGACTTGCCCTCCAGCGCGCGCGGCTTGCCCGGCGCGCCGAACGGCTGGCGCTTGAACTCGGCGGCCTGCGCGAGCACGGCATCGAGCTGGTCGCGCGACCAGTCCTGGGTGTTGAGGAAATGTTGGAGCGGCACCTGCTTCATGGGTCGTTCTTCGATGAGGGATGGATTTCGCCGGGGCTGGAACGCAAAAACCCGGCACGGAGGCCGGGTTTCTCGCAAGCAAGCATGACGCCTGGCTGCTACCCAGCGAACTTGTGGGCCTGCAGTCGGCGCGCGCGCGAAGTCATCCCGGCCGCCATGTAGGCGGAGGTGAGGACGTCGGCGTCGGCGCGGAGGTGCGTCATGGGGCGCGCATGGTCGCACCAAGGGTGCGGCGATGCAACGAAAGCGTCAGGGCGTGCTGGCGCGCGGCGGGATGTAGGGCACCACCGAAACGCGGACCCGCAGGCGGTTGCCCGGGTCGAACGGCAGGCGCGAGCGGTACTTGGTGCCGCGGTACACGTAGTCCACGTCGTAGGCGATGGGCCGGCGGAATTCGCGCACGACGGGGACCATCTCGCACTCGCCCTGGGCCGGCGCCGGCGCGGGCTTGCCGCCGAAGGCCCCGCGCACGGCGCCGACCACCTTCGCCACGCCGGTGCCCGCGGGCTCGGCGTCGCCGTGGCAGCGCGGTTCCATGCGGGTGGCGCGCAACACCTGGTAGATCGGCTGCACGCGCATCACCTGGGCGAAGTCGAGGCGGACGTTCTCGTTCTGGAGCACCGTGGTGCCGCTGTCCTGGGCCCGTGCGACCACGGGCATGGCGCCCGCGAAGGCGGACAGGATCAGGGCGATGACGGGGGCTGCGAGGGTGCGCACGCATTCAGTGTAAGCGCCGCACCGGGCCTTCGGCCTGAATCGGCCCTGTCGTGACCGGTAGAATGCCCCGGTCACCCCCTGTACGACGCCATGAACCTGCGCCTGTTCAACACCCTCACGCGCCGGGTCGAGCCCTTCGCGCCGCTCGATCCGTCCGCCCCGACGATGTACCTGTGCGGGCCGACGGTCTACAACTACGTGCACATCGGCAACGCGCGCGGGCCCGTGGTGTTCGACGTGCTGGCCGCCCTGCTCCGCCGCCGCTTCGGCGGCCTGCGCTACGCGCGCAACATCACGGACGTCGACGACAAGATCAACAACGCCGCGCGCGAAGCGGGCGTGCCGATCGGCCAGATCACCGACCGCTTCACCGCCGCTTACCGCGAGGAGATGGCGGCCCTCGGCGTGGTCCCGCAGGAACTGCAGCCGAAGGCGACCGACCACATCCCGCAGATCGTCGCGATGATCGAGCGCCTCATCGAAAGCGGGCATGCGTACGCGGCGGAAGGCCACGTGCTGTTCTCCGTCGGAAGTTTTTCCGAATACGGCAAGCTCTCGCGCCGCGATCCCGACGACATGCTCGCCGGCGCGCGCGTCGAAGTGGCGCCGTACAAGCGCGATCCCGGCGACTTCGTGTTGTGGAAGCCCTCGACGGACGACCTCCCCGGCTGGGATTCGCCGTGGGGCCGCGGCCGTCCCGGCTGGCACATCGAGTGCTCCGCGATGGCCGAAGCGCACCTCGGCGACACCATCGACATCCACGCCGGCGGCATCGACCTGCAGTTCCCGCACCACGAGAACGAAGTGGCGCAGAGCGAATGCGCGCACGGCGGAAAACCGTTCGCGCGCTTCTGGCTGCACAACGGGATGCTGGTGTTCGGTGGCGCGAAGATGTCCAAGTCGGTGGGCAACGTCGAGCGCATCCACGACCTGCTCGCGAAGCACCCGGCCGAAGCGCTGCGCCTGGCGTTGCTGTCGGCGCACTACCGCCAGCCGCTCGACTGGACGCCGGCGCTGATCGAACAATCCGTGCGCACGCTCGATCGCCTGTACGGCACGTTGCGCGACCTCGCGGACGTGGACGCCGCGCCCGCGATCCCCGCGACGATCGAAGACGCGCTCGACGACGACCTCAACACGCCGCAGGCGCTCGCCGAACTCGCCCGCATCGCCGGTGACGCACGCAAGGCCGAAGGGCCCGCGCGCCGCGAAGCGAAGGCCGCAGTGCTCGGGGCCGGGCTCGCGCTGGGCCTGCTGCAACAGGCGCCCGAAGCCTGGTTCGCACGCGGTGCGTCCGAAGACGACGACACCCGCATCCAGGCCCTGATCGACGAACGCATCGCCGCCAAGGCCGCGCGCGATTTCGCCCGCGCCGACGCCATCCGCCAACAGCTGGCCGACGAAGGCGTTCTCCTGGAAGACACGCCCCAGGGCGTACGCTGGAAGCGTGCATGAACCAGGTGGCTGGAATGAGCGACGCGTTGTTCCCGCTGGAGCCCAGCGCCGCGCAGGCGCAGGCCGCGATCGCCGAGGAGTTCGCGTTCTTCGGTGACTGGTCGGAGCGTTACCAGTACCTGATCGACCTCGGCCGCAAGCTGCCCGCGTTCCCCGATGCGCTGAAGACCGAAGACCATCGCCTGCACGGGTGCCAGTCGATGGTGTGGATCGTCGGCGAAGGCGACCGCGCGCGCCTGGATTTCCGCGCGATCAGCGACTCGGCGATCGTGTCGGGCCTGGCGTTCCTCGCGTTGCGCGTCTACTCGGGGCGTTCGGCGGACGAGATCCTCGCCACGGAACCTGCGTACATCGAAGAGATCGGCCTGTCGAAGCACCTGTCGCCCACGCGCAGCAACGGCCACGCCGCGCTGCTGGGCTTCATCCGCGACCGCGCACGGGCGATCGCCGCGTGAGCGAAGCCGTCGCCGCGGCCGCACCGGCGCCGCTGAAGAACCGCGCGTTCCTGCAACTGCTCAGCTATCGCATCCTGGCGATGCTGTCGTACCAGATCGTCGCGGTGACGGTGGGCTGGCACATCTACGAGATCACGCGCGATCCGCTCGCGCTGGGCCTGGTGGGGCTGGCGGAAGTGATCCCGTATTTCTGCGTCGCGCCGTTCGCCGGCTATCTGGTCGATCACCTGCGGCGGCGGCGTCTCGGCGCGCTTGCGTGTTCGGGGCTGGCGATCACCGCGTTCGTCTTGGTGTCGATCACGCAAGGCTGGCTCGATCCGCACGGCACGCTGCTGATCTACGCGGCGATCGCGCTCACCGGCACGGTGCGTTCGTTCCTGACGCCGATCTACAACACCTTGTTCGCGCGCGTGTTGCCGCGCGAGCAGTTCGCGCGCGGCGCGGGGTTCGGCAGCGTCGTGTTCCAGCTGGGACTCGTGCTCGGGCCCGCGTTCGGCGGCGCGCTGGTCGCGTGGGCCGGCAAGGGCGCGGCGTATGGCCTGGCCGCGGCGCTCGCACTCGCAGCGGCGATCGCGTTGCTGCTGATGCGGATCCACGAACCGCACCACGAAGGCGAACGCGCGCCCATCTTCGCCAGCATCGGCGAAGGACTGCGCTTCGTGTTCGGCCACCAGATCCTGCTCGGCGCGCTCGCGCTCGACATGTTCGCCGTGTTGTTCGGCGGCGCGGTCGCGTTGCTGCCGGCCTTCATCAAGGACGTGCTGCACGCGGGGCCGGAAGCGCTCGGCATCCTGCGCGGTGCGCCGGCCGCGGGCGCGGTGATCGTCGGGTTGTGGCTGTCGCGCAAGCCGCCGGAACGCAACGCGGGCCGCCTGCTGCTGATGGCGGTGTTCGGCTTCGGGCTGTGCATCGTGTGCTTCGCGCTGTCGAAGAACATGTGGCTGTCGGCGGCGTTGCTATTCGCCTCCGGTGCATTCGACGGTGTGTCGGTGGTGCTGCGTTCGACCATCCTGCAGCTCGCCACGCCCGACGCGATGCGCGGGCGCGTGTCCGCGATCAACGGGATCTTCATCGGATCGTCGAACGAACTCGGTGCGTTCGAATCGGGCCTGGCGGCGAAGCTGCTGGGCCTGGTGCCGTCGGTGATCTTCGGCGGGTGCATGACGATGGGCATCGTCGCGGCGACCGCGAAGCTGGCGCCGAAGTTGCGCAAGCTGGACTTGCGCGAGCTGCACTAACAAAAAGGCCCGCTTCCGCGGGGCTTCCTGGATCCCCGCCTGCGCGGGAATGACGGGCGATGGAACTCAGTCGCCCATCTGCTTCTGCAAGTGCTCCCAACGCTCCTGCTCGTCGATCGTGCGCTCGGCGGTGAGGCGCGCTTCGAGGCGCTCCAGGCCGATCTCTTCGCCCGAGTCCACGCTGTAGCCGTATTCGCCGGCATCCAGGCGCTTGAGCGTGCTGTCGATCTTGCCGATCAGCTTGCGGTAGCGGTCGCGCGTGCGCAGTTCGAGCGAGTTCTCGGTCTCGCGCGTCGCACGTTCGGCTTCGTCGCCGACGTCGCGCACTTCGTCCTTGAGGTTCTCGATGGTCTGCTTGGATTCCTCGACCAGGTCGCTGCGCCAGGACAGCAGGCGCTGGCGGAAGTACTCGACCTGCAACGGGCTCATGTACTCCTCGTCATTCGAGGGCTTGTAGCCCTGCGGGATGACGGGACGACCCGTGGTCTCATCGTTCTTGTACTGCACGACCTTCACTTTTCCCCGCGGCGTGGGCGCAGCCGGACGGGCTGCGACGGCAACCGCCACTTTCCCCTCCGGACGTGGGCGCGACGTGACGGCGGCCGACGTGGTGGCCGACTTCGGTGCGCTTGCGGTGGCGGGCTTGGTGGCCTTGGCCGGGGTGGCGACGGGCTTTGCCACCGGTGCGTCGAACGGTGCGCTCGTCGTGGCGGGCTTGGCGGCGGGCTTCTTCACTGCGGCCGGCGCGGACTTCGCGACGGGTGCGGCTTTGACAGGTGCGGCTTTTGCGGGTGCGGTTTTGATGGGTGCGGCCTTCATCGGCGCGGCCTTCGCAGGCGCGGCCTTGGTGGGGGCAGCCTTGGCTGCCGGCTTCTGCGCGGCTTTCGCCGGTGCAGCAGCCTTCTTGACGGGTGCAGGTTTCTTCGCGACGGGCTTGGCGACGGGCTTCTTCGCCGGCGCTGCCTTCTTCGCGACCGGCTTCTTCGCCGGGGCTGCCTTCTTCGCTACGGGTTTCTTCGCCGGCGTCGCCTTTTTGGCGGGCACGGCTTTCTTCGCGG
This sequence comes from Noviluteimonas caseinilytica, assembly GCF_018406605.1. Classification (GTDB taxonomy): domain Bacteria; phylum Pseudomonadota; class Gammaproteobacteria; order Xanthomonadales; family Xanthomonadaceae; genus Noviluteimonas; species Noviluteimonas caseinilytica. Next base: position 127,661 of record NZ_AP024545.1, read on the forward strand.
CGGGCTTCTTCGCTGCCGGCTTGGCGGCGCTGGTCTTCTTCGCGGCCTTGGCGGCCTTCTTCGCTGGTTTCTTCGCTGCCACGAGCGTGACGTCCTCGTTCCCTTGAGGCGGGAAAGCGCGCTGTTATACCCTGCCCCGCCGGGTGCGGCAACCCGCGCAACATCGTCCCGCCACGCCTATACGAGGACCGGTTTGCGCACCGTGATCGACCGTCTGCTCATCGGCTGCCTGCGCGCCTACAAGCGCTGGATCAGCCCGTTGCTCGGCCCGCGCTGCCGATTCGCACCCACGTGTTCGGAGTACGCGATGGAAGCCGTGGCACGCTACGGTGCCCTGCGCGGCAGCTGGCTCGCCGCGCGCCGCGTCGCGCGCTGCCATCCCTTCCACCCCGGCGGGCACGATCCCGTGCCGCCACGCTGATCCGCATTCAGAAGGAACTCCGCATGCCCCCCATCGCGAGCAAGCCCACGCTGATCGTCAACGCCCGCCTCGTCAGCGACGGCCGCGAATTCGAATCCGACCTGCGCATGGAGAACGGGCGCATCGCGCAGATCGGCACCGGCCTGTCCGCGCGCGAAGGCGAACACGTCGTGGATGCCGCCGGGCGCCGCGTGCTGCCCGGGATGATCGACGACCAGGTGCACTTCCGCGAACCGGGCATGGAATACAAGGCGGACATCGCCACCGAGTCCGCGGCCGCGGTGGCCGGCGGGCTCACCAGCTTCATGGACATGCCCAACACCAACCCGCCCACGCTGGACGCGGCGGCGCTGGAAGACAAGTACGCGCGCGCCGCGGGACGGGCACGCGCCAACTATGGCTTCTACATGGGCGCCAGCAACGACAACCTGGAAGCGGTGAAGGCGATCGATCCGCTGCGCACGCCGGGCGTGAAGGTGTTCATGGGCGCCTCCACCGGCAACATGCTGGTCGACAACCCGGAGACCCTGGACGCGATCTTCAAGTACGCGCCCACGCCGATCATCACGCACTGCGAAGACACGCCGATGATCGACGCCACCCTGGCGCAGTTCAAGGCGCGCTTCGGCGACGACATCCCGGCCGAATTCCACGCCGACATCCGCTCGCGCCAGGCGTGCATGAAGTCCACGCTGCTCGCGCTGGAGCTGGCCCGCCGCAACGATTCGCGCCTGCACGTGCTGCACATCAGCACCGCCGACGAGCTGGCCCTGTTCGAACGCGGCCCGCTCATCCGCGGCGACGGCACGCGCAAGCGCATCACCGCCGAAACCTGCATCCACTTCCTGCGCTTCGACCGCGCCGATTACGCGACGCTCGGGCACCTGATCAAGTGCAATCCGTCGATCAAGGAAGCCAGCGATCGCGAGGCGTTGATCGCCGCGGTCGCCGAGGACGTGATCGACGTGCTGGCAACGGACCATGCGCCGCACACGCTCGAAGAGAAGTCACGCCCCTACACCGGCGCGCCGAGCGGCCTGCCGCTGGTGCAGTACGCGCTGGTCGCGGCGCTGGAACTGGTGCGCGAAGGCAAGCTCACCACCGCGCAGGTGGTGCAGAAGGTGTCGCATGCGCCGGCGCAGTTGTTCGACGTGGCGCAGCGCGGGTTCCTGCGCGAAGGCTTTGCTGCGGACATCGTGCTGATCGACGACACGCCGTTCACCGTGCGCCGCGAGGACGTGCTGTCGAAGTGCGGCTGGTCGCCGTTCGAAGGCCGCACGTTCCATTCGCGCATCGGCGCCACGTGGGTGAATGGCGAACTGGTGTGGGACGGCAGCCAACTGGCGGGGACGCCGAACGGGCAGAGGCTGGAATTCGCGCGGTGAGGTCGATGGCGCGTCATTCCCGCGAAGGCGGGAAACCGGGGCTTCGTCGCGCTTCGTGGATTCCCGCCTTCGCGGGAATGACGGCTTTGTTGCTTTCAGGCTGCGCTTCCAATCCGGGCACCGGCGCGGTCATCACGCCGCCGACGACGCACGCGCGCACGACCTACGTGCTCCCGGACGAAGTCCAGCAAGGCGCCCTCGTCATCGGCCACACGCATCCCGACGCGCGCGTCGAATATGCCGGACGCGTGGTGCGCGTCGCGCCGGATGGCACGTTCGCGATCGGCGTGGCGCGCGATGCGCCCGCCTCGATCGTCGTCGCGATCACGCCGCCGTCGTCGGCGCCCATCGAACACCGCATCACCGTCACGCCGCGCGATTTCCCGGTCGAACGCATCACCGGCGTGCCGCCGCAAACCGTGTCGCCGCCGCCGGAGATCGCCGCGCGCATCGAACGCGAACAGGCCGCCGTCGCCGCCGCGCGCACGCGCGACGATGCGCGCAGCGATTTTGCACAGGCCTTCATCTGGCCGGTGCGCGGCCGCATCAGCGGACGCTTCGGCAACCGGCGCGTGTACGTCTTGAAGGACGGCACGGACGTCCCGCAGGCGCCGCATTCGGGCATGGACATCGCGGCGCCCACGGGCACGCCGGTGCTGGCGCCAGCGGCGGGCATCGTCACGTTCGCGGCCACCGACCTCTATCTCACCGGCGGCACGCTGCTGCTCGACCACGGCCACGGCGTGAGTTCGAATTTCCTGCACCTGTCGCGCATCGATGTGCACGTGGGCGATCGCGTCGCGCAGGGCCAGGTGATCGGCGCCGTCGGCGCGACCGGGCGCGCGAGCGGGCCGCACCTGCATTGGGGCATGAACTGGTTCGAGGTGCGGATCGATCCGCTGCTGGTGCTGGGGGACGACGCGACGCGTTAAGCGTGCGCGCCCGACACCCGCGCCACCGCATCGTGCGGGTGCAGGCTTTCGAAGTGCGCTACGCGCACGTCCCAGCGTTCGACGCGCGCATCGCTGGCCAGCGCGGCCGCCACGCGGCGCGCGGCGTCCTCGCAGAACATCAGGTTGGCGGCGTTGAGTTCGGCGAAGGCCTGTTCGTCCTCGCGCTTCACCGCCGTCTGCACCGGCGTGCCGAGCGCGGCTTCCACCGCATCGACGAGCGGGAGCAGCGGGAGTTCGTCGAAGGCCGGGCGCAAGGTCACGCGCACGTCGGCGCGGCTGCGCTGTGCGTGCGGCGTGGCGGCCAGGCCGCGTTCGGACGCAAGCCATTCGCCCACGACCTGCGGCGACAACGGGCGCGCGGCGGCGAAGTCTTCGTTGAAGCGATCGGCGTTGCGCTGGCGCGAGAGCGCAGCCGACGCGGGGCACGTGCTCGAATACTCGACGGCGAAGCCGAGCACGAGCTGCAGGTGGCCGTCGGCGAGTTCGGCGTCGATCGACACGGGGTAGCGCTTCCAGCCCAGGTGTCCGCTCGCCAGCGCGGGACGCTGCAGCAGATGGTCGTAGCGGACCTGCAGGCGCGCGCGCGTCGACAGGCCAGCCTGCGAATCGATGAAGCCCTGCAGCACGCGGCGCAGGCCCGGCGCGGTGATCGCTTCGCGCGCGAAGGCCTGCTGCAACTGCAGGTACAGGCGCGACATGTGGATGCCGCGCGCGTCGGCATCGCGCAGGTCCACGGCGACATCGACATCGGCGGCGACCTGCACGGTCGCGCCTTCCGCGTCATGCACGCGCACCGGCACCGCGACGCGATCCATGCCCACCCAGTCGAGCGGGCGTGCGAGCGCAGCCGCTTCGAAGGCGACATCGGGGAGCTGGGCGGGGCCTTGCGTGGAGGACATCGGGGGTTCGCCGGGGGAATGCGAAGGCGCGCATTGTAGCGGCGCGGCGAGCGGGGCCGTGTCGACGCGGCCGGAACAGGTCATTCCCGCGAAGGCGGGAATCCAGGCCGACGCGCCCATCGGATCGATGGGTTCCCGCCTTCGCGGGAACGACGAGCGCTAGCGCCTTGCGGCGCGCCAGCTTGCACCCAGTGCTCGCCAGGCCGGCAGCGGCGTCGCGGGGGCCGCGCCCTTCGAGAATCCGAGCAGGCGCTTGCGCAGCAACGTGGCGTAGAGGCGCCCCGCCACCGCGCCTTCGTGCGGGATGGGCCAGCGATTCCACAATTCGCGCGCCCAGGTCCGCGGCGCATCCGGCGCCGACGCGAAGGCTTGCGGCACCGCGCCTGCATCCAGCAGGAAGAGTTGTTCCGCCAGCAGGCCTGCGACGACGCTCGGCACCGGGGCCGCGTCCGACGGCGAGGCGAACAGCCGCGTGGAGATCGACGACAGCGCTTGCGCATGCGGCACGAGGCGCGCGAACGCTTCGTCTTCGTTGGCGGCACGCTGGCGCGATGCGGCCAGCGACGCCAGGCTCGCGCCCAGGTCGCCCCACGGCGCGGCTTCGCGCTGCAACACGTTGCCCAGCGGATGGCGGCGCATGCCGCGCGCCCAGCCCTGCAGTTCTTCGGCCCACCACGCGAGCTTCGCTTCGCCGGGGCGCGGATCGGCGCCGCCCCACGCGGCTTGCACCAGTTCGCTGCGCAAGGCGAACCACGCCTGCGCGCGCTCGCGATGCATGAACGGCACGAAGGGTTCGGCGAAGGTCCACTCGGGCCAGTGCGCGCGCCACTTTTCCAGCGCGCTGTCGACCGCCGGATCGCGCACGGGCATCACGCCGGCCACGCAGCGGCGTCCAGCAACTGGCGCGGCGTTTCGACGAGCACGTCGCCCTGCCACGCTTGCGGATCGTCTTCGTCCAGGCGATAGCCCCACAGCGCGACGACCGAACGCATGCGCGCAGCACGCGCGGCGGCGATGTCGCGTTCGTCGTCGCCGACGTACACGCAATCGGCGGGCGCGACGCCCATCGCGTCGGCCGCGTGCAGCAACGGCAGCGGATGCGGCTTGCGCTGCGGCAGCGTGTCGCCGCCGATCAGCACGGCGCAGCGCGTTTCCCAGCCGAGCAGCGGCATCAGCTTGCGCGCGAGGTATTCGGGTTTGTTGGTGACGATGCCCCACGCGCAGCCGTCGGCTTCGAGCGCGGCGAGCATCTCCGCGACGCCGTCGAACAGTTCGCCGTGGTGGCCGAGTTCGCGTTCGTAGATTTCGAGGAACTCGGGGATCCAGCCGTTGCGCTCGTCGGCATCGACATCGGGGAATGCGGCCGCGGCCATCGCGCGCGCGCCTTTCGACACGACCGGGCGCAACGCGTCCATCGCCATCGGGCCGCGTCCGCGCGCGGCGCGCATCGCGTTCACCGTGGCGAGCATGTCCGGCGCGCTGTCGAGCAGCGTGCCGTCCAGGTCGAACAGCACGGCGCGCGGGAAGCGGGGCGCGCTGGCTTGCTGCGATGCACTCATCCGGGCTTCCGGGCGCACGCCAGGTAATTCACGTCCGTGCGGCGGCCGATGCGCGCGGCATTGCGCCAGGGTTCGTACAGCAGGCCGCTGACGTCCTCGAGTTCGAGGCCGGCGGCGCGCAGCCACGCCGAGAGTTCGGACGGCTTGATGAAATCGCGGTACTGGTGCGTGCCCTTCGGCAGGATGCGCGCGACGTATTCCGCGCCGACGATCGCCAGCGCGAATGCGGCCGGCGTGCGGTTGAGCGTGGAGACGAACAGGCGGCCGCCGGGCTTGAGCATCGCTGCGCACGCGGACAGCACGGCGCCGGGATCCGGCACGTGCTCGAGCATTTCCATGCAGGTGATCGTGTCGAACGCTGCGGGCATGTCGGCCGCCAGCGTTTCGGCGGCGACTTCGCGATAGTCCACGCGCACGTTGGTTTCCAGGCCGTGGAGGCGCGCGACCTTCAGCAGGTCGGGCGCAAGGTCGATCGCGACCACATCGGCGCCCGCCGCGGCCATCGCTTCGCTCAGCAAGCCCGCGCCGCATCCGACGTCGAGCACGCGCGTGCCGGGCAGCGGCGCGCGTTCGGCGACGTAGGCCAGGCGCGCGGGATTCAGCGCGTGCAACGCCTTCTGCGGACCTTCGGGATCCCACCAGCGATGCGCGAGCTCGTTGAAGCGATCGAGTTCGGCCTGGCGGAAGTTGTCGGACGAAGGGTTGTCGTCGCGCGCTGCGTCTTGCATGCCGGGCTCCTGCGTCACGCCGTGCGTACCGTGGCGATGCGGTCGCGCCACTGGCGCGCGTTGGCGACGAGCGCATCGGTGTCCATGTCCACGAGGATGCGCTTGTCGAGCTTGCGCTGCCCCGCGATCCACACGTCGCTGACCTGGTGGCGGCCGCACGCGTACACGAGCTGCGACACCACGTGGTGCAAAGGTTGGGTTTCGAGCGCGCCGAGGTCGACGAGCACGAGGTCGGCCTGCTTGCCGGTTTCGATCGAGCCGACGAGATGGTCGAAGCCCATCGCCTTCGCACCACCGAGCGTCGCGGCGCGCAAGGCGGCGAACGCATCCAGCGCGGATGCGTCTTCGCCGACGCCCTTCGCCAGCAACGCCGCGGTGCGCAGCTCGCCGAACATGTCGAGGTCGTTGTTGCTCGCTGCGCCATCGGTGCCGATGGCAAGGTTGATGCCGGCGTGCGTGATCTTCGCGACCGGGCAGAAGCCGGAGGCGAGCTTGAGGTTGGATTCCGGGCAGTGCGCGATGCTCACGCCGCGTTCGGCGCACAGCGCGATTTCCGCGTCGGTGAGCTGCGTCATGTGCACGGCGATCAACCGATCGTTGACCAGGCCGAGGCGATCCAGCCGCGCGAGCGGACGCTGGCCGTGCTGCGCCTGCGATTCGGTCACTTCGTGCGCGGTTTCGTGCACGTGGCAGTGCACCGGCACGTCGAGCTGGTCGGACAGCATGCGGATGCGTTCGAAGTTCGCGTCCGACACGGTGTACGGCGCGTGCGGCGCGAACGCGGTGGCCACCAGCGGATCGTTGCGCCACTGGTCGTGCACTTCGCCGGCGCGGTGGAAATATTCGTCCGACGTGCGCGCCCACGCGGTGGGGAAGTCGATGACGGGCAGGCCGACGCGCGCGCGGAAACCGAACTTGCGGTACGTCGCGGCCTGCACGTCGGGGAAGAAATAGTTTTCGTTGCAGCACGTGGTGCCGCCGCGCAGCATCTCGGCGATCGCGAGCGACACGCCATCGGCAACGAAATCCGGCCCGATCACCGCGCCCTCGATCGGCCAGATGTGGCCCTGCAGCCAGTCCATCAGCGGCAGGTCGTCGGCGACGCCGCGCAGCAGCGTCATCGGGTTGTGCGTGTGCGCGTTGACCAGGCCCGGGATCAGCGCGGCATCGGGGCGCGAGACGACTTCGCGCGCTTCGAAGCGTTCGCGCGCGGCGTCGATGGGCAGGATCGCGACGATCGCGCCGTCGCGCACGGCGACGGCATGGCGCTCGAGCACCACGCCGTGCGGGACGACCGGGACGACGTGGCCGGCTTCGACCAGCAGGTCGCAGGCTTCGCGCGTCACCAGACGCCGAACCCGAGCGCGTAGGTGAGCCCGAACGCGCCGGCCCCGAACAGCAGCCACGCCAGGATCATCAGGCGCAGCGATTCGCCGTAGGACAGCGTGCGCACCTGGCCGGGGAAGATCCGCGGCAGGGTGCTGTTCCACAGCCACAGCACCGCGCCGGCGGCCAGCAGCACGCCGACCAGCCACACCGCCAGGTACGCGGCGGGCGAATCCATGCCTTCGATCATGTTGGGCGCGGGCTGGGTCACATCACTTCACGCGGCTGACGTATTCGCCCGAACGCGTGTCGACCTTGATGATCTCTTCGTTGCCGACGAACAGCGGCACGCGGACCACCGCGCCGGTCTCGAGCGTGGCCGGCTTGCCGCCGCCGCCCGAGGTGTCGCCGCGCACGCCCGGATCGGTCTCGACGATCTTCAGTTCGACGAAGTTGGGCGGGGTGACCATGATCGGCGAGCCGTTCCACAGCGTGACCACGCATTCCTCTTCGCCCTTGAGCCACTTCTCCGCGCCGCCCATGCCGGCCTTGTCGGACTGGACCTGCTCGAAGGATTCCTGGTTCATGAAATGCCAGTACTCGCCGTCGGCGTAGAGGTACTGCATGTCGGTGTCGACCACGTCGGCCTGTTCCACGCTGTCGGTGGCCTTCATCGTCATTTCGACGACGCGGCCCGACTTGATGCTGCGGTACTTCACGCGGGTGAACGCCTGGCCCTTGCCCGGCTTGACGTATTCGGTGTCGATGATGATGCAAGGGTCGTTGTTGACCAGGATCTTCTGTCCGGTCTTGACGTCGTTCATGCCTAGCGTGGCCACGGTGGTGCTCCTGTTGCGAATGTGTGCGAGGGCCGGCCGGGCCGCGATCGGCGGCTAGAATGGCGGGCTCTGAAGCGACTAGCCCGGCATGATACCCGCCCCACCCCTTCCCCTGCAGCCGCTGCCTGCCCCCGCCGGCTGGCAACGGCAATTGCGCGATGCGGTCCGCGACCCGCGGGAACTGCTGTCGATGCTCGGGCTGGAGGCGCTGTCGGCGCGGATCTCCGATGCGGCCGCAGCGCAGTTCCCGCTGCGGGTGCCGCGGGCGTTCGTGGCGCGCATGCGGGCCGGCGATCCGCGCGATCCGCTGCTGCGGCAGGTGCTGCCGCTGGATGACGAGGACCGCCTGGTCCCCGGCTTCGGCCTGGATGCCGTCGGCGACCTCGCCGCGCGCACCGCGCACGGCGTGCTGCAGAAGTACCGGGGGCGCGCGTTGCTCGTCGCCACGGGGAGTTGCGCGGTGCATTGCCGCTACTGCTTCCGCCGCCATTTCGACTACGCCGGCGACACCGCGGCGGCGAACGGTTGGCGCGAGGCCGTGGCCCGCATCGCGGAAGATCCGGGCGTGGAGGAAGTGATCCTGTCCGGCGGCGATCCGTGGACGCTGGCCACCCACAAGCTGGCCGAACTGACCGATGCACTGGCCGCGATCCCGCACCTGCGCCGCCTGCGCGTGCACACGCGCCTGCCGATCGTGCTGCCCGCGCGCGTGGACGCCGACCTCGTCGCCTGGCTGCGCGCCCTGCCCTGGCCGGTGACGGTGGTGGTGCACGCCAACCACGCCCATGAATTCGATGGCGAGGTGGACGAAGCCCTCGCGCGCCTGCGCGAGGCCGGCGCGCTGCTCCTCAACCAGGCCGTGCTGCTGCACGGGGTCAACGATTCGGTGGACGCACTGGCCGCGCTTTCCGAGCGGGGCCTGGCCGCCGGCGTGCTGCCCTACTACCTGCACCAGTTGGACCGGGTGCAGGGCACGGCCCATTTCGAGGTCGACGACGCCACCGCGATCGCCCTGCACCGGGCCCTCGCCGCGCGGGTGTCGGGGTACCTCGTGCCGCGCCTGGTCCGTGAACTGCCCGGCGATCCGGGCAAGCGACCCCTCTGAACGGACGCGGGCGCATGGACCGCAAGCCACCATTCGTGCCATAAGTGCATCCGTTCGTCGTCGGGAAACGTTTGCATGGGCGTGAGCCCTGCGAACCACCCCGCGACCGTCGTCCCGCCGAAGGAGAGGCGGACCGGGCCGACCCGATCAAGAGAGAGACGGATGCGAGTCAAACAGGACAGCGTGCTGCGGCTGCTGATCGTCGACGACAGTGTCGAAGCAGCGGAGGCCATCGCCAGTGGCCTGCGCAATGCCGGCATCGCCGTGCGCGCAGCGCGCCCCGAATCCGAGGCCGAGCTGCCCGCCCTGCTGGGCGGCGCGCTCGACATCGCCATCGTCGCCCGCGAAGCCAAGTCGCCCACGCTGGCGGCGGTCATGCAGGCGCTCGATGCCAGCGGCAAGGACGTGCCCGTGCTGATGGTGGTCGACACCGTCGACGACACCACCCTGCTGCAGGCCCAGGAACGCGGCGTGCGCGGCCTGGTGCTGCGCGGCCGGGCGCCGCACCTGCTCGGCACCGTGCGCGCCGAATGGGCCGACCTGGAAGCGCGTCGCGCGCAGCGCCTGCTCGAAGCGCAGGTGCGCGAGACCGAACGCCGCTGCGACGCACTCATCGAATCCTCGCGCGACCCCATCGCCTACGTGCACGAAGGCATGCACATCCGCGCGAACGCGGCGTACCTGGAGATGTTCGGCTTCGACGACTTCGAGGACCTCGAAGGCATGTCGCTGCTCGACCTGGTCGCGTCCAAGGACGTGGCCGACTTCAAGACGCTGCTCAAGAAGCTGTCGAAGGGCGAGACGCCCCCGCCGCGCTACGAACTGGAAGCGCGCGACCAGGAAGGCAACAGCTTCCCGGCGGTCATGGAATTCACGCCCGCCTTCTACGAAGGCGAGCCGTGCGTGCAGATCGTGTTCCGCCGCCAGGAAACCGACCCCGAACTCGCGCGGGAAGTCGAAGAGCTGCGCCAGCGCGACCAGGCGACCGGCCTGCTCAACCGTGCCACGTTCCTGCAGACCCTCGAGACCGCGGTGGCCGGCACGGCGCAGAGCGGCGCGCACCACGCGTTGCTGCTGGTGGAGCCCGATCACTTCGTCAAGCTGCTGCAGGAAATCGGCCTGGCGGCGGCGGACGACCTGATCGCCGCGCTCGCCGACCGCCTGCGCAGCGCGTTGCGCGACGACGACGTCGCGGCGCGCTTCGGCGAACACCAGTTCGCGGTGCTGTCGCGCAACAGCGACCACCAGAGCACGGTGGAGCTGGCCGAACGCATGCGCTCGGCGTTCGCCGACCACGTGTTCGCGGTGGGCGAGCGTTCGCTCAGCGCCACGGTGAGCATCGGTGGCGTGCAGATCGGCGAGAAGATCGCTTCGGTGACGCAAGTGCTCGCCAAGGCGAGCCAGGGCGTGCAGTCGTCGGTGGGCGTGGGCGGCAACCGCGCCGACATCTTCGACCCGGGCGCGGTGGATCGCGCGGAAGAAGAACGCATGCGCGCGTGGGTCGAGCGCATCCGCACGGCGGTGGACGGCGATGGCTTCGTGCTGCATTACCAGCCGGTCATCAGCCTGCACGGCGACGAAGGCGAAACCTACGAATCGCTGCTGCGCCTGCGCGGCGCGAACGAAGGCGAGCTGGTGCCGCCGCAGATGTTCCTGCCGATCGCCGAAGAGCACGGCCTGCTGTGGGAAATCGACCGCTGGGTGGTGGGCCGCGCGATCCAGGTGATCGCCGAGCGCGCGCGCCTGCGGAAAGAAACCACGATGCTGGTCAAGATCACCCAGGCCTCGCTGCAGGACGACACGCTGGCGCGCTACATCGGCGAACAGCTGGCCGTGCACAAGGTGCCGGGCTCGCGCCTGGTGCTGCAGTTGCCGGAGTCCAAGGTGTTCACGCACCTCAAGCAGGCCCAGGCGTTCCGCGCCGCGGTGGCCGCCTTCGGCACGCGCGTGGGGCTGGAGCAGTTCGGCACGGGCCTCAACTCGTTCCAGCTGATGCAGCACTTCGAACCGGCGCTGGTGAAGATCGATCGCGCCTTCATCCAGGACCTGGCGTCCAACCCGGAAAACCAGGCGAAGATCCGCGAGATGAGCGCGCGCGTGGCGGAAACGGGTGCGCAGACCATCGCCGAGTTCGTGCAGGACGCCGGCAGCATGACGTTCCTGTTCTCCAGCGGCGTGGATTTCGTGCAGGGGCATTTCCTGGCAGCCGCGGGTCCCGAGATGGATTACGAATTCCAGTAATCCATCGCACGCTGCAACGAAAAAGCCCGCCTTCCGGCGGGCTTCTTGTTTACGCGACGACACCCTGTCGCACGTCGCCGGAATTCGGCTGCCAGTTCCGCAGCGCTTCGATGCGTTCCTCCAGCGGCGGATGGCTGAGGAACAGGCGCTTCAACCCGTGCCCCACGCCGCCGCTGATGCCGAACGCGGCCACCTGCTTCGGCAGCGTGCTCGCGCCGTAGGTCTGCGACAGGCGCTGCAACGCGGCGACCATCTTGTCGCGGCCGGCCAGCGTGGCGCCGCCGGCGTCGGCGCGGAATTCGCGATGACGCGAGAACCACATCGCGATCATGCTGGCGAACAGGCCGAACACCATGTCGAGCACGAACACGGTGACGAAATAGCCGATGCCGCCACCGCCGCTGTCGCGACCGCCGCTGAGGTAGCCGTCGATCACGCGGCCGACCACGCGCGAAAGCACGATCACGAAGGTGTTCAGCACGCCCTGCAGCAAGGCCATCGTGACCATGTCGCCGTTGGCGACGTGGCTGACTTCATGGCCCAGCACCGCTTCGGCTTCGTCGCGCTCCATGGCGCGCAGCAGGCCGGTGGAGACGGCGACCAGCGCCTTGTTGCGGTTGGCGCCGGTGGCGAAGGCGTTGATTTCCGGCGCGTCGTAGACGGCGACTTCCGGCATGCCGATGCCGGCGGCCTGCGCCTGGCGGCGCACGGTGTCGACGAGCCAGCGTTCGGTTTCGTTGCGCGGCTGGTCGATGACGTGGGCGCCGGTGGTGCGCTTGGCGATCCACTTCGACGACAGCAGGGAGATGATCGACCCGCCGAAACCGAAGACCGCGGCCATCACCAGCAGGCCGGCCATGCTCGAGGGATTGAGGCCCAGCACCGACATCACGATGCTCAACAGCGCGAGGACGGCGAGGTTGGTGGCGAGGAACAGGGCGACGCGCTTGAACATGGCGGGGGTCCTGGCCGCCGGGGGTCGCGGCCGTGGTCGAAAACTGAGGCGCGGGCCGGTTAAATTCAAGTCGAATGTTCACCGACACCCACGTCCGCGGGCGCTTCGCGCCCTCGCCCACCGGCCCGCTGCATCCGGGGTCGCTGCTGGCTGCGCTCGGCAGTTGGTTGTTCGCGCACCATGCGCGGGGCGCGTGGCTGGTGCGCGTGGAGGACATCGATCCGCCGCGCGAACAGGCGGGCGCGATCGACCACCAACTGCGCACCCTCGCCGCCTTCGGCTTCACGCCGGACGAGGCCGTGCTGTACCAGTCGACGCGCGATGCCGCCTACGCCGAGGCGCTCGGGCAACTCATCGATGCCGGCACCGCGTTCGAATGCTGGTGCAGCCGCACCGACCTTGCGCCCGCCGGCGGTATCCACCACGCCTGCGTAGCGGGCCCGCAGCCCGGCCGCACGCCCGCGGTGCGGCTGCGCGTGCCGGCGGGGACGCACGTTGCGTTCGACGACGCGATCCAGGGTCGCGTGGTGCAGGACGTCAGCGCGGAGGTCGGCGATTTCGTGCTGCGTCGCGCCGATGGCTTGTGGGCTTACCAGCTCGCCGTGGTCGTCGACGACGCCGCGCAAGGCATCACCGACATCGTCCGCGGCGCCGACCTGCTCGACTCCACGCCGCGGCAGATCGTCCTCCAGCGCGCGCTCGGCCTGCCGACGCCGCGCTACGCGCATTTGCCGCTGGTCGTCGACGACGCAGGCCGAAAGCTCTCGAAATCGCAGGCGGCCTTGCCGATCGATGCGGCCGATCCGCTCCCGGCCTTGCGCTTCGCGTGGGCCGCGCTCGGCCAGTCGCCGGCCGCACTGGCCGATTGCGCCTCGCCAGGGGCTGCATTGGCGGCCGCACTGGTCGAGTTCGATCCCTCACGCATCCCTTCGCGCTCCATTGCACTGCACAACGCCACTGTCGCATCCGACGCCTAGACTCGGGCGAACTGCAAAGGGAGAGGCACATGAGCGCAAAAATAGCGTTGGTGACAGGCGGCACGGGCGGGATCGGCACGGCCATCTGCAAGCGGTTGGCGCTCGCCGGCCACCGCGTGGCGACCAACTACCGCAATGAAGAGAAAGCCCGCGAGTGGCAGGAAAAGCTGCGCGGCGAAGGCCTGGACATCGCGCTGGCGAAGGGCGACGTGGCCTCGGCCGACGATGCCGCCGCGATGGTCCAGGAGGTCGAACGCCAGCTCGGGCCCGTCGACATCCTGGTGAACAACGCGGGCATCACGCGCGACACCACCTTCCACAAGATGACCTCGCAGCAGTGGACCGAGGTGATCTGCACCAACCTCAATTCCTGCTTCAACGTCACGCGCCCGGTGATCGAAGGCATGCGCGCCCGCAAGTGGGGCCGCATCGTGCAGATCGCCTCGATCAACGGCCAGAAGGGCCAGTACGGCCAGGCCAACTACGCCGCCGCGAAGGCCGGCATGCACGGCTTCACGATCTCGCTGGCGCAGGAGAACGCGAAGTTCGGCATCACCGTCAACACCGTTTCGCCCGGCTACATCGGCACCGACATGGTCATGGCCGTGCCGGAGGACGTGCGCAACAAGATCGTCGCGCAGATCCCGACCGGCCGCCTCGGCGAGCCCGACGAGATCGCCTACGCCGTGTCGTTCTTCCTGCCGGACGAAGCCGGCTGGATCACCGGCGCCAACCTGTCCGCCAACGGCGGCCAATACATGGGTTGGTAATCGGCGCCTGCCTCCTCCCCCGCCGCGCGGGGGAGGTCGGGAGCGGGCCACGCGGCTTCGCTAAACCCCGTCCAACCGCCCGTTCACGATGATGACCTGAGGCTCTTGACAGGGTTATTGCATTCCGCTGCTGCACTGCGCCATGCTCGGCTCCGCGTTCCTCGGGGGTCGACCGCACATGCCAGTCCGCGTCATCAAGAAATATCCGAATCGCCGTCTGTACGACACGCGCATCTCCAGCTACATCACGATCGAAGACGTGCGCCAGCTCATCGTCGATGGCGAAGAGTTCGAAGTGCGCGACGCCAAGACCGGCGATGACCTCACCCGCTGCGTGCTGCTCCAGATCATCTCGGAGCACGAGCAGGAGGGCGAGCCGATGCTGTCCACCCAGCTGCTCAGCCAGATCATCCGGTTCTACGGGGATTCGCTGCAGGGCTTCATGGGCAGTTACCTGGAACGCTCGATGACGATGTTCCTGGAACAGCAGCAGCAGTTCCGCCAGCAGATGAGCGGGCTGATCGGCCAGGCGCCGTGGACCATGCTCAACCAGCTGACCGAGAAGAACCTGGAGCTGTGGAAGGATTTCCAGCAGAACCTCGTCGGCGGGACCATGGGCCGCCCGGCGGCGCGCTCGGGGAAGGCCAAGGACGAGACGAAGGCCTGAATCCGGGGTGGGAACCGCAGAAAAGCCGCGATCGCGGCTTTTTTTTTGCCAGACCGCGACCCCGTCCGCGCGTCCCGCCACCCGCATTTGACGCACCACCGGCGCAGCGGCACCATCGCCTGCTGCACCGCACCAAACACCTTTCCTGGGGATGACATGAGCAAGCGCGTGGCCGTCGTGACCGGCGGCATCGGTGGTCTCGGCACCGAGATCTGCAAGACCCTCGCCCGTGCCGGGCGCACCGTGGTGGCGACCGACCTGGCCGCGCGCGAGGACCGCATCGCCGAGTTCCGCCGCGACGTCGAAGGCCTGGACATCCACTTCGAGCCCGGCAACGTCGGCGACTACGAAGCCTGCGGCGCGCTCGTGCGCAAGCTGGAGGCCGAACGCGGTTCGGTCGACATCCTCGTCAACGCCGCCGGCATCACGCGCGACACCACGCTGCGCAAGATGGAGCGCACCGACTGGGACGCCGTGCTGAACATCAACCTCGACGGCGTGTTCAACATGTGCCGCCACGTGGTCGATGGCATGACCTCGCGCGGCTTCGGGCGCGTGGTGAACATCAGCTCGGTCAACGGCCAGACGGGCCAGTTCGGCCAGACCAACTATTCGGCGGCGAAGGCCGGCATGCATGGCTTCACGATGGCGCTGGCGCGCGAAGTCGCGCGCAAGGGCGTCACGGTCAACAGCGTGTCGCCGGGCTACTGCGAAACGGCGATGGTAATGGCGGTGCCGGAAGAGGTGCGCACGAAGATCGTCGACGGCGTGCCGGTGGGCCGCCTGGGCAAGCCGAGCGAGATCGCGCGCACGGTGGAGTTCCTGACGCATGACGACGCGGGGTTCATTACCGGCGCGAACATCCCGGTCAACGGCGGTCTGTTCATGAGCTTCTGAGTTCGCCGAAACCCGGAAACAAAAAAGCCGCGGCACTGCCGCGGCTTTCTTTTTGCAGGCGGGTGTTACTTCGCCGACTCGCAGAACTTCGCCCGATACTCCATCGCCTTCGGCATCAGCGCCTGCAGGTTCTGGATGCGCGTGCCGGGATTGGGATGCGTCGACGAGAATTCCGGCGGCGCCTCGCCACCGCTCGCGGCATCCATGCGCTCCCACAGCGGGATCGCTTCGCGCGGATCGAAGCACGCGGCCGCGGCCAGCATCAGCCCCATCTCGTCCGCCTGCGTTTCCTGCTTGCGCGCATAGGGCAGCGCACGACCGTAGCCGTACACCGCCATCACCGCCTGCATCTGCGACTGGTCCATGCCGCTCATCGCGCCGGCCATCTGGCCGATCTGCGCGAGCTTCTGTTCCGTCATGCGCTGCGCCCCGTGGCGCAGCAACGCGTGCGTGATCTCGTGTCCCATCACGATCGCCATCGCGTTGTCGTTCTGCGCGACGGGGATCAGGCCGGTGTACACCGCCATCTTGCCGCCCGGCAGGCAGAACGCGTTGACCTGGTCGGACTGCAGCAGGTTGACGTCCCACTCGAACGTCTTCTCGATGTGCGGCGCCGTCAGGTTGTGTTCGGCCGCGAGCGCGTCCTCGACCTGCGGGATCTTCGCCACCAGGCGCTGCATGATCGCGCGCACGGCCTGCGCGTTCGGATCGCTGGGCGAAATGGGTTTCTCGGTCGTGAGCAGCTCTTCCCACGCCTGCAGGCCGAGCGCCTTTTCGTCCTCGGGCGAGATGTTCTTGTCGATCACCACCGCCTCGCCGGTCAGCGGATCGGTCGAGCGATTGGAGATCCAGTAGTACGCGGCGTACCCGGCGAACAGCAGCAACACCCACCAGCGGATGCCGCCGAAGCCGAAGCCGCGCCGTTGTCCGCCCTGTGCCTGGTTGCCGTACGGATCGATGGCCATCGCGTGCAATCTCCTTGTGTCGCGCGGCTCAGAGTTCTCGCACGAGGCGGAACCCGAGGCGCGCATTGGTGGTGTCACCGTCCGTCGACAGACGCCAGGCCGCCCGCACCTGCGCAGGTGCGCTCGCCCACGAGCCGCCGCGGATCACGCGCGTGCGGCAGCCCGGGTTGACCCAGGGTTGTCCGTCCGCGGGGGCGCGCCGATAGCCTTCGTGCCAGCAATCGGCCACCCACTCGCTGACGTTGCCGGCCAGGTCGTGAAGGCTGAATGCATTCGGCGCGAAGCTGGCCACCGGAGCCGGCCCCCACCACCCGTCCCCGTAGCCCTGGAAGGCGTTGCGCCACGTGCGGCCCGTCGGCGAGCGATCCAGCGAACCGGTGACGTTGCCCGCGCTGCGGGGCGGAATGCGCGAACGCCACGGCAGGCTGCCTTCGCTGCCCGCGCGCACGGCGTATTCGAACTGCGCCTCGCTCGGCAGCGCATAGCGCTCGCCGGTCTGCTGCGAGAGCCAGTGCGCGTACGCCTCGGCATCGCGCGCGCTCACGTGCAGGACGGGCATGTCGTCGCGCGCGATCGCGCCGTTGTAGTCGTGGCGCCAGTCCACGCCGCTGCGGCGCACCAGATTGCCGCTGCGTTCGTCGTACACGATCGAATGGCCGCGCCGCACCGCGCGGCTGCGATAGCCGGTGGCGTCGACGAAGCGGCGGAATTCGCCCACGGTGGTTTCGGTGCGCGCCATTGCGAAGCCGCGGTCGAAGCGCACGTAGTGCAGCGGGCGTTCGTTCGGCAACGCATCGGTTTCGCCATCGCGCGCGCCCATGCGGAATCCGCCGTGCGGCACGACGATCATCTGCGGGCCGCGCGCGCCGCTGCGCAACGCATCGGTGAACGCCTGGCCCGGCCGGAACAAGCCGTAGTGCGCGACCAGGTCGATGCGTTCGCGCAATTCCGTGGCGGCCGGATCGGCGGGCGGTGCGATGCGCAACACGTCCGACAGGATGCGGCGCGCCTGCGGCAGGCCGCCGTCGCGCATCAGCAAGGCGAGGCCCTGGTCGCGCAGCGTGTTGACGCGCTCGGTGCGCAATGCGCCGATGCGCAGGCGCGCGTCGGCGACGGTGGACATGCCGGGGCGGATGGGGGCTGCGTGCTGCAACCAGGTTTCGGCCTGCGCGAAATCCGACGTGGCCGCCGCGGTTTCCGCGCGCCGGATCAACGCGCTTTCCACCGCCGCGATGCCTTGCGCCGCGCGCGCATCGCCGGGGCGCTTGACGAGCGCTTCGCGGAAATACTGCAACGCACCGCGGGTGTCGCCTTCGCCGAGGCGATCGGCCTGGAGTTCGCGCTCGCCGCGATGATCGAGCTGCACGGACGCATCGGCGGCATCCACGCGCGAGAGATAGGCGCGCACGGTCGGTGCATCGGCTGCGGCCGTGCGCGCCACTTCGCCGACTTCGTGCGCGTGGCGCAGGCCGTTCGGATCGGTGTCCATGGCCGCGAGGGCCGCGTCGCCTTCGGCGAGCAGCATCGCGACGGCGCGTGCGTGGACGCGGGAGACTTCGGGATCGTCGGGGAGGCGCGCATGCAGCTCGATGAGCAACGGCATCGCGTCGCGATCGCCCCCGAAGAGCTTGCCGGCATCGAGCGCGGCGATGGCTTCGGCGAGCACCTTGGGTTCGTCGCCCACGGCGATCTGCACCGGCGCAGGTTGCCAGGCCGGCACCACCACGGCTTCGTCGCCCGAAATGGTGACCGTGGGATCGCGGCCCGCCGCTTCCGGCGCCGGCCCCTGCGCACCCTTGTCGCCACAGCCCGCCAGCAGCAACGCAAGGACCAGCGCGGCGATGGGGGAAGGCGTGCTGCGCGGGTGGGCCATGGAGCGTCCGGTGGCGTCGACGCGGCCGATGGTGGGCCATGGCGACGCGATCCGGCAACCGCCGGCGTTCGACAGTGCCCGCGGGGGACCGGTAGTCTGGCCGCCCGATCGTTTCGAAGTCCCTGCGTGCACCACTGGATCACCGACCCCGCCGACCTCGCCGCGCGCCTCGCGCACCGCCCCGCCCGCGTGGGCCTGGACACCGAATTCATCCGCGAACGCACCTACTGGCCGCAACTGGCCCTGGTGCAGATCGCCTACGCCGGCAACGCGGGCGACGGACGCAGCGACGACCAGACCATCCTGCTCGCCGACATGCTGGTGCCCGGCATGTGTGAAGCCCTCGCACCGCTCCTCGCCGATCCGAACGTGCTGAAGGTGATGCACAGCGCGAGCGAAGACATCGTGGCGCTCAAGCGCAGTTGCGGCGTGGCACCCTCGCCCTTGTTCGATACGCAGATCGCCGCGGGCATCGCGGGCGTCGGCGCGGGCATGGGCTACCAGCGCATCGTGCAGGACCTGCTGGGCGTGGCGCTGCAGAAGGGCGAGCAGCGCTCGGACTGGTTGCGCCGCCCGCTGACGGATTCGCAACGCCACTACGCCGCCGAGGACGTGGTGTACCTGGACGCGCTGTATCGCGAACTGTCGGCGCGCCTGGACACGCTGGGCCGCCGCGCGTGGCTGGAGGAAGACAGCGCGCGCCTCGCGCTCGGCGTGGACGAAGCCGGCGAACGCTGGCCCCACCTGGCGCTGCGCGCCGCGCAATTTCTCGACACCGACGCGCAGCATCGCCTGCTGCGCTTGCTGCGCTGGCGCGATGCGTATGCGCGCACGAGCGACCGGCCGCGCACCTGGATCCTCGACAACGAACTGGCCACCGCGCTCGCGCGCACGCCGCCGATCGACCGCGATGCATTGAAGCGCCACCTCGACACGATCCCGAAATCCCCGCGCAGCCTCGTCGATGCGCTGTGGACCGCATTGACGACGCCGCTGCCCGATGAAGCCGAAGCACCGTTGCCGCGCAGCGAAGAGCGCGACAAGCTCGCGCTGCGCAAGTTGCAGGACACCACCGCGGAAGTCTCGCGCGAACTCGGCCTGCCCGATGGCGTGCTCGCTTCGCGACGCTGGCTGGAAGCGCTGCTCGACGGCCACGACTGGCCCGGTGCGTTGTCGGGCTGGCGGCGCGCGCAACTCGAACCGCGGCTCAAGCCGCTGCTGGCGCCCTCGCCCGCGAACTGACGCCCGCTACGACACCAGCCCGCGTCGCTCCGCGAGCACGCGCAGCTGGTGGTCGGATTGCAGGTGGAGCTTGGCGTAGATGTTGGCGCGGTGCGCGTACGCCGTCTTGTTGCTGATGCCGATGGTCGCCGCCACGCGCGACACCGAATGCCCGCGCGCCAGCAGCAGGAACACCTGCGCTTCGCGGCTGGTGAGCTCCGGCAAACCCGCGGCTTCGTCGGTTTCCTCGTGGTTCTGCGCGCGCACGTCCTTGCCGAGGAAGCGCTCGCCGCGCCCCGCCGCGCGGATCGCATCCACCAGTTCGTCCGGCGCCGCGCGCTTGGTGACATAGCCGCGCGCCCCCGCCGACAACGCGTCCTGCACGTACAACGCGCCGTCATGCATGCTCATCACCACGATCGCCATGCCCGGCTTCTGCGCGAGCACGTGGCGGATCAGCACCAGGCCGTCGCCGTCGGGCAGCGAGAGGTCCATCACCAGCACGTCGCACGCCGCGGTGAGCAGCCACGCGGCGACTTCACGCGCGCTGCCGAGTTCGTCGGTGACTTCCCAGCCGGGCTCCATCTCCAGCAACTGTCGAAAGCCCGCGCGAACGATGGGATGATCGTCGACCAGCACGATGCGAAGAGGCGGCATGGGGACGGAATCCAGGAGCGGGATGCGCATTGAAACGCGGCGACCGGCCCAGCGTCCAATCCAGTGGTGGATGGCGCCCGCGTACATCGCGCTCTGGGCGGGGCTCTACCTGCTGTCGAGCATGCACTGGTTCCTGCCCGCCGGCCTGCGGCTGGCGGCGCTGTGGCTGATGCCGCGCCGCTGGTGGTGGGCGATCGCGCTGTGCGAAGCCGCGGCCATCGTGCTGGTCGCGCTGGCGCGCGGCACGTTCACCGATCCGGTGGCGCTGCTGCTCGCCGCGACCGTGCCGTGGTGCCTGTATGCGCTGATCGTGGGCACGTTCGCGCGCTCGCCCGGGCCCAGCCCCACGCCCGACACGATGATGCGGTTCCTGCTGTGCGGCATCGCGGCCTCGGTGGTCACGGCGGGCGCGCTGGTACTGATCAACCTGATGGACGACGGCGTGCTGCCGCAGCCGCCGGTCGCGATGCTCTACAGCTTCGCGGTGGGCGATTTCATCGGCATCCTGGTCGTCGCGTCGCTCGCGCGGACGTTGCTCGGACAACTCGGGCCGCAGCGCGTGCCGTGGCACGTCGTGTTCGGCGAAGGCTGGGTGCTGGCGCCGGTGCTGGTAGTGCTGGTGCTGTCGGCGCTCCCGCACCGGAACGTGCCGCTGTACCCGGTGATGCTGGCGATCTTCCCGTTGTTCTGGCTGTCGTTCCATTACGGATGGCGTGCGTGTTCGGTGGCCCTGGGCTTGTTGAGCGCCGCGGTGCACGGCTTGGGCGTGGGCACGCTCGGCAGCTCCTGGCCCTTGCCGCAACTGCAATTGCTGATTGCCGCATCCGGGTTCGCGGGCCTGTCGCTCGGCGTGTCCGGCGATGCGTTGCGCACGCAGGGCAAGGCGTTGAAGAACACGGTCGACATGCTCTCGTCGCGCACGCGCGCGTTGTCCGACACCGCCAATCGCCTGGTTTCGCAACAGGAAGAAGAACGCCGCCGCATCGGCGCGGAGCTTCACGACCAGCTCGGCCAGGACATGACCGCCATCGCCACGCGCCTGCGCCTGGTGGAGCGCACGCCGGACCAGGACGCGATGCGCGATGGCCTGCGCTCGATCGCCGACCTGGTCGGCGATGCGCACGAACACCTGCGCGAAGTGATCCAGGCCTTGCATCCGCTCGTGCTGCATCGCTTCGGCCTGGCGCGCGCTTTGTCGGAAGGCCCGATGCACGAACTCGCGCGCGACCACGGCATCACCTACCAGTGCACGATCGAAGGCAACGTGGACCGCGTGCCGCCGGAAGTGGCGACCGCGCTCTACCGCATCTGCCAGGAAGCCACGACCAACTGCGTGCGCCATGGATGCGGTGGCCGCATCGCCGTGCACCTCGCGGTGTGGGAACACGCGTCGGCGGCCGACGTGCACCTGCGCATCGAAGACGATGGCGGCGCGTTCGACCCGGGCAACGGCAAGGGACTGGGACTGCAGAACATCCACGATCGCGCGGATGCGATCGGTGCGGAGTACGTGTTCAACCCGGACTCGGGGTACCCGCGGCACCTGCTCGATGTGCGCGTGCCTGCGGGATAGGAAGCCGGCCTGCCGCTGATTCCCCCGAAACAGCCAGCAGGCCAGCCCTACCGCCCAGAACCGCCGCCGTCCGCAGCGGTTCGTTTCTCCAACGCGTACCAGGCTTTGGATCCAACGGGCGCGACGGCACTCGCGCTTGGGCAGGATCATCGCGCGCGGCGTGCCCGCCCCCCATCAGAAAATTTCTCGCATCCGGCTGCGTCGGAGGTAGCATCGCCTGAATGCGCCCCCTGCCCCGGATCGCCGCTGGATTCCTCGCCGCACTGGCCCTGGCCGGCTGCGCCTCCGCATCGCACGACACGGGGCCCGTCGACATGACGCGCGACATCGACGCACTGATGCGCGACTACGACGGCCACGTGCCCGGCGCCTCCGTGCTGGTGGTGCGCGACGGCGTGCCGATCGTGCGCCGCAGCTACGGCTTCGCCGACCTCGACGGCGAGGTGCGCGCCACGCCGGCCACCAATTACCGCCTCGCGTCGGTCAGCAAGCAGTTCACCGCCGCGTCGGTGTTGTTGCTGATGGAGGACGGCAAGCTGCGCCTGGACGATCCGGTGCGACGCTGGTTGCCCTCGCTGCCGGCGGCGGTGGATGCCGTGACGTTGCGCCACCTGCTCACGCACACCGCGGGGCTGATCGACTACGAAGACGTGATGGATCCGGCGAGCGACGTGCAGGTGCACGACGCGGATGTATTGAAGCTGCTCGAAGGCCAGCCGCGCACGTATTTCGCGCCGGGCACCGGGTATCGCTACAGCAACAGCGGCTATGCGCTGCTGTCGCTCGTGGTCGAGCGTGCGTCCGGGATGCGGTACGCGGATTTCCTGCGCACGCGCATCTTCGAACCTCTGGGGATGCGCAATACCGTCGCGTTCGAAGCGGGACGTTCGACCGTCGCCCATCGCGCGTTTGGCCACACCTTCCAGCAAGGCCGCTGGATGCGCACCGACCAGAGCACGACGAGCGCGGTGCTCGGCGATGGCGGGATCTATTCGTCGATCGACGACCTCGTGCACTGGGACGCCGCGATCCGCGAACAACGCCTGCTCAAGCCGGCGACGTGGGCGCAGGCCTTCACGCCCGCGACGAAAACCGACGAAGCGGACGTGCAATACGGCTTCGGGTGGCGGATCACCGGGGAGACGTTGTGGCATTCCGGCGAAACGGTCGGGTTCCGCAACGTGATCGTGCGCTATCCGGCGCGCAAGCTGACCGTGGTGGTGCTGACCAATCGCGACGATCCGGAGCCCTACGCCACCGCGAAGAAGATCGCCGCCTTGTACCTCGACTAACGCACGGGCACGTCGTACTGCGTGTCGGGCGTGGGTTCGGGCTGCAACGTGAAGTGCCACCACTCCATCGGGTAGTTGCGGAAGCCTCCGCGTGTCATCGCGTCGCCGAGCACGTGGCGATTGGCGCGCTGCGCGGGCGTGACCTTCGGCGAATCGGTGTTGGCGCTGGTGTCGAAGAAATCGAACGGCGTGCCCATGTCGAGCGGCGTGCACGCATCGTGTTCGCAGCGCAGCAGCGTGAGGTCGAGCGTCGCGCCGCGGCTGTGGCCCGAGGTGGGCGCGATGTAGTCGCCGCGCAGGCTGCGCTTGTCGAGCTGCGGATACCAGGCGGCTTTGGTGGCCGCATCGTCCGGCGTGTCGATCCACGCCATGAAATCGCGCACGGCGCGCACGGGGCGGTAGCAATCGAAGATGCGGAGGCGATAGCCCTGCGGGCGCAGCGCGGTTTCGACGCGGGCCAGCGCTTCGGCGGCGGGACGCAACAGGTAGCAGCGCGGCGCGTCGTAGCCATCGACCGGCGCGCCGGTGAAGTTGTGGTGGCCGGCGTAGCGGATGTCGAGGTCGATGTCGGGGACGAGGGCCTGGATCGAGACCAGGCCGGCGGCGTCGGGCGTGGTGGCCCTCGACGTCCGCGGCCCCGTCGCGGGCGGCGTGGCCGCACAGGCGCCGAGGCCCATGGCCAGCAGGCACATCGCAAGTCGCATCGTCGGTTCCCCATTCACGCCTGGCGAAACGGTAGCGCGTCCCGGCGTGCCCTTACAGCCGCTCCACCGGCGAGGCCCGCACCAGGATCTCGTCCTGCGCGAAGTCCGCCTCCAGCGATTGCCGGTACGCCGCCCACCACCCGTGGTCCAGCGCCTCGACCATCACTTCGAACAGCAGCACCTCGTCCCGCTCCATGTGCCCTGCATCGTCTTCCCACAGGCCCTGCGCCGGCGCGCGCATGTACGCCGTCACGCCGCCGAATTGATCCGCGAGCGCGCGCCGGACCGCATCGAAGCGCGCGCGCGGGAACGGCGTGCCCGAGGCGTCGTAGACGGGGAGCAGCAACTGGACCAGGTACATGGCGCCTCCGGTGGGGCCCCAGCAGGCCCAAACCCGCGTGCAGCCGGCGCGAATTCGCACCTTCCCCGCTTGGCAGTCACCGCCGCCGTCCGTATACTGCGCGCCTTTCGTGGGGCGGTAGCTCAGCTGGGAGAGCGTCGCGTTCGCAATGCGAAGGTCGGGAGTTCGATCCTCCTCCGCTCCACCACGATTTAAAGGCTCGCTTCGGCGAGCCTTTTCTTTTCAAGGACTTCCGTGCGCCGAGTGCGCCAACGCGGATGGTCCTTATCCGAACACGGATTCGCGGTGCTTCCTAGCGTGCACTTACACGTGCACTTACGAGGGATCACATGCGAGCTCAGCTCACCAAGCGCCTTATTCAGTCATCCCAGCCCCAAGAGCGCCCCTATGAGCTCAGGGACACTCAAGTACGAGGGTTGCTGTTGCGGGTGCAGCCTTCGGGGCACAAGGCTTGGATCATCGAGTGGACCCGGGGTAAGCGACGGACCCTCGGGGCACTGGGTCACCTGACACTCGATCAGGCGCGCGCACACGCGTCCCAGGCGATGGCGGAGCACATCCAGCGTGGGCTACCTAGCATCGCGAGGCAGGAACGCGCCAGGTGCTCACTGGCTGGCTTCTTGAGCGATCGCTACGCGCCGTGGGCAGTCTCCCACCTGCGACGAGGTCAGCAGTGGGTTGATCGAATCGAAGCTGCGTTTTCTGACGCCCTGCCCCGCGATCTCTCGGAAATCAACGCAGCGTGGGTCGACCAGTGGTGGCTTAAGCGGATCGCTGCCGTGTCCCGAGCAACTGCATCTCGTGATCTGGCATGCCTACGCGCGGCCATGAACAAGGCCACAAAATGGGGCGTGCTTGATCAAAATCCCCTTTCTGATCTGCAAATTCGCCCTGTCGAATCACGCCGGGTTGTTCGATTTCTCAACCAGTCCGAAGAACGGATGCTGCGCCAAGCACTAGCTGATCGAGATGCTGCAATGATCGCATCCCGCGAGTCCGGTAACAGCTGGCGAATTGCACGTAGCAAGCCGCTATTGCCCGTAATTGACTCGGACGGTTTTGGAGATCATCTGACGCCCGTAGTGCTACTGGCGATGAACACGGGCCTGCGTCGAGGAGAGCTACTGTCGTTGAACTGGACGGACGTTGATTTCGATGCGCGCATTCTGACGGTTCGCTCTGAGAATGCGAAGAACGGTCGACAACGCCATATCCCGCTCAATGCCGAAGCCACCGGCGTGCTTCGGTCCTGGGTTAGACGATCCACCGGCGCGGGCGTGTTTGACATCGCTGACATCAAAACCGCCTGGAATTCGCTAATTCAGTCCGCAGGCCTGGAAAAGTTTCGATTCCACGACTTGCGACATCACTTCGCTAGCAAACTGGTAATGGCTGGCGTGGACTTAAACACCGTGCGCGAGTTGCTAGGCCACTCCGACATCAAGATGACGTTGCGCTACTCACACCTTGGACCAGACCACCTTGCTGCGGCAGTGGCGAAGCTCAGTTGTGCCTCGCTTGCGGCTAAGCATTCACATCGAAATCAGAACCGAAACGCATAGCCGATTTCCGGTCCGTGTAAGTTGATGCTCAGCGAGTTGTCTTGGGTCCGCTTGAAGCCAACGTCCAAATACCGGTAACCGAACACCCAAGCGCCATTGCTCATGTTGTACTGGGCCACCCCGCTTGCGTTCCAGGTCCCGTCGGTGTCGCCGAACGAACCATCCCCGCGTAGCGTGATCGACCACCGATCCGAAAGCGCCCATGTGTAACGCGCGCCGAGCATGAAGTCTGTATAGGTTTCGCCGACATGGACCGAAGCAGGCGCGAAGGCCGGGTCGTTGGGGATGAATACCGTGGTGTAGTCGAGATCGATGAAGCGACCGCCAGCGAAGAGGTTCCAGCCGCGTCCGCGTTCGGGGCCAGGCGACCACACACCCGCAACCTCAAGTAGCCGTGTGTCTAGGTCGGTCTCTGTGTGTAGAAAACGACGGTCGTCGCCCGATGACAGTCCGAGATAGGTGAAGTCGGCGAACAGCCCCCAATCGTCGCCTTCGCCCTCAGCGTGCACCTGGAAGGCGCCATCGAACTGGTCGAGCACGTCGTCAAATCGCGACTCGTTGCTGATGCTTACCGGGGGCGTCGTTCGGTCGAGGTCCGTTTTGACGTTGATACCCCAGATGTAAGGGGCGATGGCCCAGTCCCATCCACTGGACGGCGATGCCTGTGCCAAACCGCTTGCGAGGGTTAGGGTCGTGAGTGCGGCAACGCGAAGCGACCAATTCGGAGCCATGTGGGAATGTTCCTTAGGTAGGCGGCGACGGATGCTGGTGTGTGTCAATTACTCAGGAGCACCACCAGCGCGGAATGGGAACTGCGTAAACATGTCCCGCACAGCCGTATCTATTGCAGCCGAGCGGTTATTCCTTGCCTTGTCGGTGATGCGGCCGGTGGTGACCCCCTCCCAAACAAGCTGCTTGCGTCTGGCATCGACAATGTCAATGTTCAACGTGCCCTCGTCGTACTGGTCCACGTACGGCTCGTAATAGCCGCCCCAGAAGCCGTAGTAGCCAGGCCACCCGTAACCGTAGTAGCCGCCCCAGTAGGGCATCGGCCCGGGGTGCACGCGCGTCTGTTGCGTGACGCTGGCCTTGAAGTTCACGAGCAAATCTGGCGCCGACTCGTTGTATCGATAGCCGCGGGCTTCAAGTTCGCGGCGCGTCGAGTCTTTCAGCTGCCTGGTCATCAGTGATTCGTAATCGGCGTCGTCGGTGCCGACCTTGTCGAAGAACGCGAAGCTGCGGTACTGCGCAAAATTCACAGTCTTGTCGTAGTCCGCACGAGTCTCGGGCGTGCTGACGCAGCTAACTAAGGCGACAAGGGCAACTAGGCTGCAAAGCCAACGGATGGCACGTCGCATAGAACCTCCTCGCGGGGCCCATCATTAAGGCTCATGAACGGTTCAACCGCCGCCCGAATCAGCCTCCGCGACGCAACCTTACTCTTCCAGACGCTCCGCGCCAGTGACCAAAGGGACCGCCTGGCAGGTCCCGTCGAGGGACTGCTCGCTGCCCTTCGCATCACCTTTGGAAGCTATGCGGACTGGTGAGCACTTCGCCGCCCGTTGCCTATCCGGGGGCGTTTTGGCGGCCCCAAGGGAGCGGGAGGAATTCCTGCTGCGCGGCACGCTGCGGGCAGGCTCCCAAAGCGACGATAGAACCACTTGTAGTTGGGTACGTAAGGAGAGGCTCTAACCAACCGCACGGTGATCTTTCCTTCGGCTCGATATATGGCGCGCAAGACATCTAGATACTGCTCCTCAGTGGGCCTCTTGGGCCTGCTCGCTTTGATCTTCTGAGCTTCATCGAACATCCTGCGACTGATTACAGGTTTCGCAAACGGCGCGTCCCCGCGCACCCACTCTTCCGGGGGGTTGCGGATCGGCGACGCGCCGAGCGGTCGAGTCGTTCGGTTGTACCAGGTGACGCCGACATACACCTCGTTTCTCAGAATGCGGACGATATGTAACGTCTCCCATCGAGCACCTCGTCTTGTGGTGATGCCACGTGAGTTCAGGTGTCGCGAGATTGCAAGCTCTCCCATTCTCTCTTTGACGTAAAGGTAGAAGATCAGTCTCACTACAGCGACCTCCCAACCTTTGCCGGCCGTCAGAACCACTCGATCGCTGTTCAGAGCCTTATGCTGTCCAATCCGCAGGAGTCCGCGATCTTCGACTCCATCTCCCAACAGTTTCCGAGCCATGCCAAAGTTCGTCACCCCGCCTGTGAAAAATCCCATCTGCGCAACACGAGATTGGCCGGCTCTCACCTTTACTGCCAGCTCGCGACTGAACTCTGCGGCCATGCTTCGCTTAATGGATTTCAGGACGGCAGCCATTGGGCCGGTCATATCAGGAAATAGCTCCGCGCAATAAACAACAGGTGCACCCGCGCGAGTGCACAAAAACTCGTAGTGCGCGCTTTCGTCGGGATTCTGGAACCTGCCCCACCGACTAACATCGTAGACGAGTATTGCGTTGAAACCGCGCGGCTCGATGTGCACATCGCGCATTAGGGCCTGTAGTCCGGTACGACCGCGAATGCGCAATCCACTCTTGCCATCATCCCGATAGGTTCGAACAACCTGCATACCATGCGAATCAGCGAAGCGAGCTATAGCCGCCTCCTGGTTGGCCGTTGAATACTTCTGCATGTCGGTGGACATGCGGACGTACTGTGCGACCGGGATTGGGCTGGGTGGCGGCGTGTCGCTACTCATGCGTTCGACCCTAACAGCAAATCCGCGTCAGTCTCGTAGATTTAGAGGGACTTGCCCTAAAGGGCTAGGGAAAAGCACCTACATCTTTTACGACCGTCCGCTCGGCCGAGTGCAGATTGCGCGTACGGCGAGCTTCCGACTGGCGCAACATGCGCGTAACCCCACAGATTTTCGAACTTCCACTTGATTCGAGCCTGTATATGACATCGGCTGGAGATGCGCACCTACATTGCTCCAACCAATTACCGGTTACCGCTCCTTTCGAATTCACAAAGCCGTTGCGATCCTCTTCTCTGGGGATGACGAAATAGTCGAGAATCTCAGCCTTGTCATTCACCCGCGCAAATATGCCCAAATCCGCATCCACCAATTTGTCGGGACGAAGGGTCCAGCCAAAGGAGTCATGAGAAACTTGAGGGTGAGCTACGCGCACCGAGATCGTGAGCGAGTCTTCGATGCAGGCTCGCCTAGTGGAGGTATGGCAGTAGAAAGTCCGTCCACTTTCCCTGTAATGTTCTGCTAGCCAGTCGAGAATTTGAACTTTAATTGCTTGCCGCTGTTTGCGACGGCGCCCAGACGTAGCCGTGCGCCTGCAAATCGGAACGTTGGCAGCACTGCACGCATCGGCAACCGATCCAAAGCACTCAATAAATCGCAGGGCCGCCGGCCCTCCGCGACGGTGTAACGCTGCAACATTGAACCGTCCGAACTCGGCAGCTTCGCTGCGAACTAGACGTATAAGGTCCGAGCGCGACCACTTCCGACGTGGCAATCGGTCTCCAACTAGTAGCTGGGCGGCATCGAAGTCTAGTTGCGAAACAACCGGCGTGAAGCTGTTCGGCACCCGAATGCGTTGATCCTTCCGCACGTAGCGGGAAGCTGACTTGAGTTTCTGAGTGTGAAGTCCGAACACATTGGTTCCAACGTATTGCTCGCGCCGCAAGACGGTGCGAATAGCATCCGCTCGCCACGGGATCAGCCCGATTTGACTTGGGTAACAGCTCCAATTGAGTTGCAAAGCGATGTCTGCCTCCTTCATCTTGCAATGGACAAAGAGATGAAAAATCAGACGAACCAAGCCACAGTCAAATGCGTCTCCTGGTTCTAGCTCAACGTGGTCATCTGCGCGCGACTTCCGCTCGCCAGGCGGCAGCTCTCGGCGCACGCGACCGTCTGGTGACACCTGGACGCGCTTTAGTCCAAATCCGGCCGGCCCGCCAGTGTGAAAACCTCGTCTAGCCAACGCTTGGAGCGAGGAGTACACCTTCCCGCTCAACTCTTTGCTGTATTCAGCGGCCATGGCCCTCTTTATGCTCTTGACCACTGCGGCCATGGGGCCAGGGACGCAATCAAACGACTCCGCGCAATAGTGGACATTGACGCCTGCGCGTCGGCACAGAAACTCGTAGAAGGCGCTCTCGTCTACGTCTTGAAACCGCCCCCAGCGGCTAACATCAAACACGACGATTGCCTTGAAACACCTAGATGCGTCGTGCACCTCGGTTAGCAACCTCTGCAACGCTGGACGACCACGAAGCGTCAGCCCGCTTCTACCGCTATCTTCGTACGTACAGACAACTTCCATACCGTTTGCACGCGCGTACTGACCAATAGCCTCTCGCTGATTGGTCGTGGAGTACCGTTGGTGCTCGGCGGACATACGCAAGTACTGAGCAACCGGCACTAAGTTCGCATCCGTCGGCTGGGACATGGCACGAATCTGTGCGCGCGCCTTGCGATTTGTAAGTCACCCGGCTGGGCGAGGCTGCGCTCGCCAGCGCTGCGAGTTGCGCCCGCACGGGTGACTGTGCAATGGGTGGAGATGGAGGAAAAGGCCCCTATGCCCGATTCTAGAGCCGCCCCGATTCCCGTCGCGCAGTACCTCCGTATGTCGACGGAGCATCAGCGCTATTCAACAACCAACCAACGATTAGAGATCAATCGATATGCTGCGACGCACGGCATGCGAGTCGTGGTTACGTACGAGGATTCGGGCAAGAGCGGATTGACTCTTTGGGGACGCCCCGGACTTCAAGCGATGCTGGACGACGTATTGAGCATGCGTCGCGCTTTCCAGGCGATTCTGGTCTTCGACGTGAGTCGTTGGGGCCGCTTCCAAGACGTGGATGAAAGTGCGTATTACGAGTTCGTTTGTAGACGGGCCGGCGTACCCGTCCTGTATTGCGCCGAGCCATTTGCTGACGTGCCTGGGCCGATGGCAGTCGTAATAAAGAGCGTCAAACGCGCAATGGCAGCAGAGTACAGCCGCGAACTGGGTGCGAAGGTGTTCGCGGGCCAGAGCCTGCTGGCGGGCCGAGGCTTTCACATGGGCGGATTTCCCAGCTTCGGCCTTAAACGCGTTCTGGTGTCAGAGACCGGAGAGGTCAAGGGAGAGTTGGGCAGGCGTCAGCGCAAGTCGATCCAAACGGATCGCGTGCTGCTCGCTCTAGGGGATCCCCTCGATTGCGGATTGATCAGGTTGATTTTTTACCTGTTTGTCGAAAGGCGAATGTCTGAGGCAGACATTGCAAGGCAGCTCAATTGGGGTGGGTACCCGAGCCGCACAGGAATGCTCCCTTGGCGCGGTGAAATGATTCGCTCGATTCTGCGAAATGAGCGGTACACCGGAACTACTTTGTACGCGAGGCGCTCGTGCAGCTTAAAGACGCCGTGGCATGAGAATCCGCCAGAAAGGTGGGTTCGTGCAGAGGATGCATTTCCGGCGGTCGTGTCCCGAGATACTTTTGAGAAAGCCAGAGTTAACTTGGAGGCGCGGCAACGGCACTACTGGTCAGATGATGAATTGCTCGACGTTGTCCGCCGAGTTCACGCAAAGCACGGGGATGTAACGCCCGCGTTGATGATGAAGGAACCAGGAGCACCTCAGACTACGCTTTTTATCTTTCATTTCGGTTCAATGGCGGACGCCTGTGAAGCGGCTGGAGTTCGTCCAAATGCCAAACAATGCTCACGACGTAACATCATTCACCGGCGC
The DNA here is from genome assembly GCF_018406605.1 of Noviluteimonas caseinilytica. Taxonomy (GTDB): domain Bacteria; phylum Pseudomonadota; class Gammaproteobacteria; order Xanthomonadales; family Xanthomonadaceae; genus Noviluteimonas; species Noviluteimonas caseinilytica. Next base: position 159,302 of record NZ_AP024545.1, read on the forward strand.
AGAACGACGAAGCTTCTGCTGCTCAAAGAACTGGCAGACCACTACGCCAACATGGGCGTGGGCTTCTACTGGCATCCCCAAACACGTCGCGCTTGCGTAGAGGGCGGGCTCACCCTGTCCGTGAGGAGCACGCAGGCTTATCGCACGACAAACGGCCAACCGTTTTGGCTCATTTCCCCAGACCGGCGCGTTGCCCCCGACGTTAGTCTTGTGGCACGGCTCGCGTGCGAAGGGGACGTCATCCTGGATTATTTTGTTATTCCTGGCGACGAGATGCGAACCGGCTACGTAAATAAGGAAGGAGGTGCCGTAAGAACATGGGTGAACCCATATCGTCTTCAATCCATGAATGACGTGATGCGCCGCCTTGAGATGTTGCGATTGTCGCATCCACCATGCATGCCTCGACTTATGACCCATCTCTCGAAACGCAGGCGCAAGGCCCAGGGCATCCGAAAGCGCGACGAGTACACGAGCAAATCGCTATGACGCCCCAACAACCCAAGTCAAGGCGACGCGATATGGGTGCTTCTGACGACTAGTCAACGACAATCAAATCTCGCATTCGTCGAAGTAGAAAAATACGCTCTGCTTGTCGTTCCTCGCAGAATGCCACTAGGCATGCAGCGGGAACTCGCTCCCGACCCAAACGCTCCCGATACTGCATTGGCCTTACTCGTCTTTGAGTCCATCGCGAGCTGCCATGCTTGCAATACAAGAAACACAATCGCTTCTTTTCTTCAATTGCCGCGCGAATCAATTGTTCCTCTGTGGACTGAAACACGTGCGGAGCCGAATTGACCGTATCCGATTTGATGCCACGTCTCGGCAATCCGCCACCGATCCAAAGTCCGAGAAAAGTAGCTACGCCGAAAATCGGCAAATAAAGAGCGCTGTAAATCCTGACTCCACCATGGTGTGAGCAAGCCCCCTGCCTTCCTATGGATGGCGACTGCCACCCGTCTCTGCACACCGAGTCAGGTACTAGGTGGGCCAGCACTAGAAAGCAAGCGAAACCAATGGCGATTCCAGCAGCAGCCCGAATTTTTTGCGTCATCCCTCGATCTCTAATCGGCTTTCCGTTCACCATCCGCATCGACTGCGATGCCAAGTCAAAGCGTCAACGCTAACCCAGTGGGCGACCTTCGTGGGCGCGAGCAGTGCCCCACCCCGTAACCTCGCGTAATCAGTTCCATCCAGTTCCGGCGAAACCAGGACGGTCAATGTTTCCGGGTCAATTGCTATCAATCGCAGATCGAACAGCGTGTGTATGTCGGTCCGCAGCAAGAGTCCATTGGACACCACGTTGGTGTGCTCGCCCCTGTACGGATGCACGTGAGCCGCTTCCAGGATGGCAATTAACGCGCAGCCAGTAATAGCGCATGAGCCACCGTAAGCATCGATCAATGCTTTACGGAAAGCTGGCTGTCCTTGCCTGCGGACAATTCCGGCCAAAACCCGCTTCCTCGCATCTTCGACGTTTTTGGCATCAAATGCCCCTGTGTTCTCCGCTTCCTGCACCGCATCCGCTATCCCAGTCGTCACGGGATTCACGACTTGCCGTACGCCCATCCCGTGACGATTTCCTGCCGTTGCGTCCGGGAATATCTCCCACACGCCATGCTGTGCCGGGTCGTACAGTTCGAACACGACGCCGGGCCCGTCGCCGATTTTGAACAGTCGGTCGTACTGACTGCCTTGATCGGTGCGCCTTGGCTTTGAGTTCTGCGAATAGGAAGTTCTAGACGGTGAGTTGACCGACAAGGCTGCTAGGTCCGCCCCGAGATTTGATTGGACGTAATCAGGGAATCTGGCCAAAATCCATGCGAAGGCCTGCTGCGGACTGGCTGTTCCTCCAAGGGCAACTACCGCATCAAGCGCGAGCTTCCAATGCGGCTGCCCGCCATATCTGTAACTGCCGCCCTGTGGCGCTTCGGCAGTCTGGCCCTGGAGAAGGGCTACGAGGCGCGGCTTCACGCCCTCCCCTACATTGGCCGCAGGCTTCAAGCCATTGATCCATGGCTGCCCGAGCTCGTCCAAGACAGCCGAAATATTCTGCATCCGGTACTCAAAAGCCTTCTCGGACCTGTTGAACCTATTAGCTAGCTCCCTGTAGACCTGCCGCTTGGAGTACGCCTCCCCTGCGCCCTCCTTTGCGGCCATGTCTCGATACGCTGCAACCGATGCAGCAAGTTCGTCATCACTCCATCCGCTAGCCATGGCTCTCCCCCAAGCGCAAAGCCAGCGCTCAGGTTGCCAGGCCAGAAGATGTCGGACAACAGCGCGGCCATCGGCTACCGCTGGTCTGCCCGCTCGCGCACCCAGATCCAGCCTTCACGCACTGCCGTTTCTGTTTCCTCTGGTTGGCTCCCAAGCCCTTTTAAGAAATCGAACCCAGCAAGGGTACAGATCGCGGCATCCAATGCGTCTGCATTGTTCACCATCGAAGACAGATCGTCCGGCAAGCCGAGTACTTTGTTTAGTCTCTCTAAGATGGCCGCGCGATCTACTGTGGCATCCCGCTTCTTGTATCGGGATGACTGAATCCCATGGGCGATGAGGGTCGCTGCCGGATAGACCTCGATTGCCGCTGCGCGTTCCGAGTAGAACGGCTCCCAGGCAAGAGGAACCGCATAACCTGTCCGCTTGCGAAGTTCATCAAGTAGCCGCAATGCCGAGTGTGCCGTTCTGGCAATCCGGTCAGCACCGACATCTAGTGACTGCTTCCCTAAGTGTTTGCGAATGAATTCGTCAGTCGTTCGCCTAAAGAGTTTATTCGCATCTTGCCGCAGCACCTGTCCCGCACGATGTGCCGGCAACGCCTCCCCGAGGGATCGCGGCCAGCCCAACGGAGCGTCAAGTGCAATCAGCACACGGTCGGCCTCGCGAATCCAGGTACTTACTAGCTCAGCAACTTTCTGCTCACTGGGACATGCGGACGCCTGCACAAGCTGACACCCATCCTCACTCACAACCGCCAAAGCCAACCCGACTTTCGAGTCCTCGGTTGCGCAGTCGATTCCAATGATCGTGGTTTGAACCACCACACCCTCCTAACGTCAGAGCGGGGCAACGTCTCGCGCCGATTTATGCACAATGCATGGCTCACACTCCATATAACTGTGAGGTTTTGTATGCGAGAGCCACCCCTCAACGTTTTATCTAGAGCACCGCTACCTCGGCAAGTTGCGCCAAAAGCGCATCCGGACTTGCGCTTTTCATTAGGTTTCGACGGTCTAACAGCCCAAGGACGCCTTGAGTCTAGGAATTTTTCTTATCCCATGTAGCATCGAGCATCCCCCAATGAGCTCCATACATGGCCAACATCGGCACCCTGCTCAAGTCCGAAATTACCCGCCTTGCCCGCAAGGAAGTCAAAGCCCAAACCGACGCGTTGCGTAAGTCCGGCGCTTCATACAGGCGGGACATCGCAGCCCTAAAACGCCAGGTCACTGACCTCCAACGTCAGTTGGCGACTGCGGTCTGGGGCACAAAGCGAGCAGCTCCGTTGGAATCGACTGAGTCAGGCAGAGTCCGCTTTTCCGCTAAGGGCTTGAAATCACACCGTGCCAAGCTGGGGTTGTCCGCAAATGATTACGGGCGCCTCGCTGGAGTGTCGGGGCAATCGGTTTATGGATGGGAGACCGGCAAGACGATCCCCCGACAGTCACAGGTTGCGGCGCTTGCAGTGCTGCGTGGACTAGGCAAGCGCGATGCAATCGCCCGCCTGGAGCAGCAGGCATCGCCTAAGAAACGCGGGTGATCCTCGTCCTGCACGAACCAACCAATCGCGACCTAGCGCGCTCCTGCGCCCTGGAGCTACCCACGTAGCTATCGCGCGCTAGGATTGGTTCCTGGATTGTTTGGTGAAGCCCTAGCGCTGTCCGATCATCGACTTACTGAGCACATGACACCCACAGTCAAATCCGATCGATTCGGCGTTGTCAGCAGCTCAACCAAGTGTCATGCATGTGGCGAATGGACACCGGTCAAAGCGTTGCTCGTTCGCGGTGGACAATGGCGCAACGAACCGGACGACGAGGACGATTACTGGTATCCCATCGAGGGTGCTGGGCTACTGCTGTACGTCCAAGACGTCAACGCGGAGGCTCTGGCCATATGGCGCAATGCTGCCCCTTGGGTTCGCAACACGCCCTCACGCACTGCGGGGATCTCGTATTGGTCGAATACTTGCGTGCACTGTGAAGCGCTGCAAGGCGACTGGTTCCTGACGAAGCCGGACGGACCGTTCTTTCCAACGACGCCGGAACTCGAAGCCAAGGTCGCGTTGGACTGGGCAGACGGATCGATCGAAGCTGTTGCCAATGTCAATGAGGCTAGCTGGCTCGATGGCCTAGCCGAGCGAATGGTGTAACTTCATACGTAGAACGCGATAACTGACATCAGGTGCTGCGTGAGCTTCAAGTGGTACCCACGTAGCTATCGACTCCCACACGCACGCTGTAGCGCGTCTGGCGCGGTTTGGCGCGCGGTTTGGATAATGATTTCCGCCCCCCCCCCAAACGCAGGCGCGCCACGTATGAAGCCTTGCAGCGTAATCGCCTTATACCGAGCGGAACCACGGCGCTTTCCGGATGCGCCCATGGGGGCCGAAGGCCCGGCATGGGTGTGCCGGGCTGGAAGCAATTCCGTGATGTCTCAGAATTTACGGCATCCCGAGATCATCTAGAACCTTCGGAACTAAATCCCCGGCGCCGAAGGCGCCACACATGGACCGAAGGCAGGGAGGGCGAAGCCCGACCGTACCGAAGGTCCATGTGCGCTTTCAGCCCCCAGTAGCGTGACGGTTTTCTAGTTACTTTAAGTCTTCTTAAAGACCAAGGTAGTAATAGCTTTTATGGGACGCGTGACATCCTTGCTGTCACAGAATCGTAAATGTCACGCACAAATAAATTAGGTCGGGCGCCAAGACAAGGCGCCCAACCGACGACGGATCAGATGCGTGGCACGGCTAAGACCGTGTCTGGTCGTTAGCCCTCTGGTTCTCACGCTGCTTTCGCTTACGCATATTCGCCTTATGACGCTTGCCGGCAGCGCGTGGATCGTCCGATCCTGTTGATGCAATCAAGTCTTCCCGGACGCGTTTCGCCAACAGCAAACACGGATCAACCACTCGGCACGTTGTACATGGCGAGCTGTCGCTTACTGCAGGCAACCCCGCACAAGCTGGTGTTACCGGCCGTCCTTCGGCGAGCCCGCTAAGGGCCGGCCTGCTGCTCAACTCCATGGCTTCGGCAACCAACTGCTCGCCGAACAATTCCTCAGCACGTTCCCAGGCAATCACCTGCCGCTCGCACAGGTATTCCGCTAGCACGCTTGCGGGCTGGTCTGCATCCCTGATGATCGGCACAACCATTTGCAATGCGGTTTCCTGAACGGGATCGCCGGTGTACACGGTTGCTTTGAAGCGGGGATCCCAGTCAGCACCGTATAGGCGTTCCATTAGTTCGTCGCGGTCAAGCGCTCCGCGCAGCCGGGGCCCTGTTTGGTCATCGATCAGTTGATTCGGACGGGGTGGCCGTTTCCACTTGCCGTTGACCAACAAGCCCTCCATGACTTTGCGAAGATAGAGGTCGTACGGGACGCCCAACATGTCTGCCATCTGCCGCGCATTCCACAAACACTTCATGTCGGCGAAGCTGTTCCGTGCGAACTCCGCCTCGATCGGATTCTTTTTGGACGGATCGTCATCTGGGAAGTGGGTTGCAATCATCTCGACGTAGACGGCGCGATACGCTTGGGTGAAAAGTTCCGTGCGATCCAGCGGCGACATGTAACGGTATTGCACCCATGCCGTTTCCTGCACCACCGGCTCGAGCTCGAGGTCTACGCGCTCGATCCAAGTGCGGATCAACTTGAGTTCTGCAATCACTCGTTCGCGTCGGCTGACAATTTTGCGGGCTAGAGCGAGCGCACCCGCTTGGCGAGCGGCCTGCAACCTGCGCGTGACATCATCCTGCTTAGCCATTTCAGTCTCCCGTGTATTGCCGAAGCGAGATGGCTTCGGGTGGGAGCAGCTTCGCGCAGTGAAATATGGTGCAATGTTTGATATCCAACAAACCACCACGTGACATTCATGGCTATCAATCAGGACATCCCGTACCCCGCCTTCGACGATCTGTTCCTGTTCTGCAATCGGCTATCTGGGCAGCTTGACGGGGCCCTCAAGAAATCGACGCCTCGCTTGACGATTACAGGATTGCAGGTGCTGGCTGAGATGGCGAAACGCGCAGACTCGCGTAATGAATGCAATCAAGCACAAGTCGCGAGAGCCATCGGAGTAACGCCCAGCAGCCTAGTTACAACAATCCGGGGTTTAGAGTCGAATGATCTAGTTGGCGTTGAACGTAGCGAGTTCTTAAAGACCCACGCACTGACCCTGACGAGAGCCGGACACCAAGCGTTACGGCGTGGGCTGGTGATTCGACACGATGTACTGGAAGCTGCTTATGCGACGCTGCCCACCAAGTATCGGCGTCAGTTCTTCGTGGCTGCCCGATTGGGCAATGCGGCAAATGACAAGGCTCGGTCAGACGAGCGCCAGGAGCGCTACTTGAAATCGCTAAAGAAGCACTCCACGCGGGCAATCGTGCGAAAAGTCCGGGCTAAGCTCTAGCTCCATAATGGCCGGATCGCCTCTATGGAGTGACCCCGGCCAGTCGTCCACTTCGGATCAGTGGGATTGCGCAGACGGCATAGGATCTAGGACTTCCGCATCAATCAATAGAATCCAGACCGGTCTATCGCGACTCACGGCTCGCAGTAGATGCGCGGCTCAACGGAGACCTCCTTGGCGGCATGGGAAAAGGAGGACAGGATCCAAAGCAACTGGATGATGTGCCCTTTTACGGGCTGCCTCGCCTTTACGCGAGCGAATTGAGCGGAAACGTCTGCTTTACTAATGAAGTCGCAAGCGAGCACACACCTACGCTGCGTACCATAGTTTGCGAGCAACGCTTTCAGTGTTGGCCGTAGCTCAGCTTCTCTGCCTCTCCTCTTTCGATTGATTTGCGTAGAATCGTAGTCGAGGCGCAGCTTGCTCGCATACTTGCTCATGAATTGGTCGACATCGAAGAACATATTCCCTAGGTTCTTTATTCCCTGACCCACCACATCGTGCAACTTTGAGGCAGACGTACTCTGCTTCCCGTGCTTTGAATGAATGAACGTAATGACGCCTTCATTGCGGTTTAGAACGATGTGATCCGCCCACTCAATCCCTTTGTCGTCACAGAACACGAAATCCTCAGCGGCGTGCATTCTCTCCACAACGTCGAAAACGCTGGTCGGCTTGAACCGCGTTTGCGATCGCGAGAAGGGCTCCCCCTTCTCGCTTGTCGCCCTGGAAAGCTCTGCATGGGGGTGTAGCATTTCGAGCAAACTTTCGATCTGCGAGACTCCGGACGAGTCTTCGAAGCATTGCCCCATGAAATACATGTACTTCGGGTCATCAAAGCAAACGCAAAACAGATTGCCCTTGACGATGAGCGACTGTAGCGTCGAAACGTCTCCGCCAATGTCGACGTGAATACGCTGGAGCGACTTTGACCGGATGCTAAGAGATGCCTTGTTCACTCTAAGCTCCGCCTTCGCTCCGACCACTTCGAAATCGCGACCGTTTTCAGCTTTGGACCCAATCTCAAAGACGCGCTCCAGCGCCTCTAGCACGCGTTCTTGCAGGTCAGTGGACAACCAGCGCTTTACACCGTCCTCTACGGTAAAAAGACGCGCTGATCGCTCCATCAGCAACTCCGCAAGTCTTCCACTCTCGATCAACAGCGCAGAAGGGTTCGAGCGAGCTAGAACCGCGCTCAAATCTACGGTTGCGGCGAAGCTGGAGAGAAAGCTCTTGTCGCGATTAGCCGAACTACCAATCTGCCTGATCTTTTGCCTTGCCCATTCGACGACGGCAGCGCTCGGCACGCGATCTGACGCGTCGAACACGCGCGAAGTTGAGAGGCTTAATGAAGTCAGCTTCCTACCCTCCCGCACCCTGAGGAAATAGGGAATTGACCTACCAGCCGCATGAGTAGAAACAAGCCCCTTGAGATCGGCCGCTTCCAGCGTCCTGGCCCTAAGCGTCTTATCGGAAACTGTCATGTTCCGAACGCTCAACTTCTGAAACTCCACTAGGCTGTCGTCAAACGTCGACCACAGCTCGTTAGGTGGAATCAGGTGGCCTACGCTCTCTAGTTGATCGCTGATGTTTGCGCAGCTCTTTCGTAAAACGACTATGCAGTGTTCAATTTCCAGCACGAGGATAAAGGCGTGAATCTGGTCCTCCAGCTGTAGACGTGGCAAAAAATAGACTGGTCTCCTCGCCTTGAAAACTCGAAGTGAATATCGATACCGGTTACGACCTCTCCCAACAGCTATGCGGAGGTCATCAACCATGATGCTACCGGGAAAGGCGTTCTCCACCGCGGCATCCAGTATCGCCTCAAAGTCCGCGTCGCTAGCATTTTCATTCGCGCGATAAAACTGCGCATTTAGCGTTAACGCTAGATCGTCGTACATCGCTCCCTCGCCCCCTATGCTTAACGCCGAATACTCAAGACCTTCTGCGATCGAGAAACTCTATGGGTCAAGTCCAATGAGATAGACCGGCGTAGTAATTACTGGACCGAAGTTCTCCAAGTACCATTTCGTTCGCTCAAAGCTCACTAGGGAGTTGCAGTCCTTGGGCGAAATGTACTTAAGGAACTTCTTGGTCGAACAGATGTAAATGCCTACGTCAATTAGGTTCCGCACTTCTGACGCAGCTTGAAGTCGAAGGAGGTCGCCCCCGATGAACGAGCGATGATTAAAGGCGACGTCTATTCCGAAATCTGGCTTCCAGAAGTCCATCTTGAGGTCTTGATCTTCGCCTTCAAAGATCCGCTTTTCGGCCACCCAGCCCCTCTCGGCGAACTTGCCTCGAAAAATATTGTTGAGCGCCGCCTGCTTGCCGACAGAACCCTTTTTTCCGCGCTCTTTGGCAACTCCAAGGGAGTTCTGATGCTCCTGCTCGATCATGTCCACGCTTATGGACTCGACCACGCTCTCAATCTCGTGCTTCACCTTGAGCGAGGAGTTAAGAATGATCTCGCCGTAGCGATGACTATGCTTCTGAAAGTTCATCGTAATCTCTGCGAAGTGATCGGGTTTTAGTCTTGCCAGAACAATCCGGCCGGACGATGAGCTTCCTCGAAAATTCTTTTCGCTTTCTCGTAGTCGATGACAGTCGCGCCGCTGTGCGGAACCACGGACACAAAGCGCCCAATTTCGGCAGGCGAGAATGACCAGGCCTGAGGCAAGCGCAGCTTCCTTTTGACTGCACCATCAGCCGAGTTGCAGTCGCCGCAAATTAGCGTTCTTGGGAACCTGCCGACACCATGACAGTGGTGGTGCGTCATCGAGATCGAGAATCCCATGCCGTGCTCGTCTCCGAAGCGCTCTCGCCAGCCTCGGCCTCTGATCTCCGTCCAGCGCACAAGCTCCCGTGCCGACCTTCCGCATGAAGGGCAACACCATCCAGCCGCAACTGCACTCTTGTAGATTCGGGCGCAGTGCATGCCAGTGAACCCTTCCAGCTCCGACTCACTTGGAATCCTTGAATACTTCGCGGTCTTGCCGTTACCCATGGCCGCCCCCCTTACGCACCGGAGCTTAGCCGTTCTGCACGGAACGCGAGAACTTGGTCGCTAGCGCTTTAGCAGAGCTTGCACTTCCCCTTCGGCTCGTTGAATAGCCACCCTTGTTCAACGCGATACCAAGATTCTCCGCAGTACGCTGTCCGCTCGATCTCGACCCTCCCGTTGCCTCAGTCACCAGCATCTTGAGGAGACTTCCATGGGCCGGCTCGTGGTTCTCGAGGGGTATGTGGAGGATGGCAAATCAGGTTCCATCTCGGTCCTTATGCTCGATGGAACCTCGCTTTCGATTGAAAAGTCCTCGGTGGTCAAGTCGGCTCCCATGGATACAAACAAGGATGCGCTGACTCGACTATTTTTGAACGAGGACGCGGAGATAACGATCACAGTGACCGCCGGCGATCTAGATGGCCGTGGTCTTTCGGCTTCTGGCTCGATACTTAAGTGGATCGATGATGGCGGCACCCTATCGAAGAGCAAGGACGACACAATTCAAGGCGCCGGCTCCATTCTCAAATGGGTGGATGACGGCGGAACTATTCGAAAGAGTCTCGATGACACTTAGTCTGCGATTCGCGCGTGCTCTGTGATCTCGCCGACCACACTTCTTTTCTCCCACCGGAAGGATGAACATATCCTTCCGGTGGTCAGTCGACTGTCTTCGGATTGTGTCCCTTTATTGATCGACCTTCGCGATCTCGGCAATGGGACCGTTGGCACTGTCCATCCAGGAACGCACAGATTCCCCAGCTTTCGATTGCCTTCTGGCGAAGCAGTAAGTCTTGCGCATGTTCGAACTGTTTGGTGGCGGAGGCCGACTCATGTGTCTGCGCCCCCCAATTGCGATCAAACTTATCGAAACTTCATCGAAGTCGAGCAGACGCAGTTTCTGGAGGGCTTGTTAGCCAGCCTCCCCGAAAACTGCAGATTCTTTAACCACCCAGATGTCCACCGGACGATGGATCGCAAGATCCATCAACTGTGTTTGGCGAGCAGGTGCGGAATGCGCGTTCCGGATACATGTGTCACCAGTGATCCTCTGGAAGCAGCGCAGTTTCTCGCAAAACACCCGTCTGCGATTTACAAGAGTTTCTGGGGAAGCGAGGCGTTTTGGCAACCAACTCGCGAAGTCGACGCTGTGGTGCGCAGCTCACTCGATCGCTTGAGGGTCTGTCCGGCCATCTTTCAAGAGAATGTTCAGGGCCCGCTGGATATCCGCGTGACTGTAGTGGAAGAGAGCGTCGTGGCGGTTGGATTTGATTTGACGAAAAGCCGATACCCAACGGATGTTCGCATTGACACCAAAACGCCCTGCCAGGTCGTTGAGCTTCCGGCGGTCGTTGAGAGCCAGATCATCACCTTCTGCAAACTTGCGCAGTTGAACTACGCCGCGATTGATCTTCGGAAGACCTCCGATGGAGAGGTTGTGTTTTTTGAAGTCAATCCTGCGGGGCAGTTCCTCTATCTCGACCTATTAGCTGGCACCGAAGTCGCGGGACTTATGGCGCGAGCGTTGGATTCTCCGATGCCCACAAATGGTGAGCTCTTGATTGAGCTGGCTGACTCCGAAGGTTCTATCGATTCCAGCTACGACATGCCGATCCACGGAGTCGGATCGCCCGTCACGCACTTGACGTAGGACTTGACGGTTTCTCGCAGCCCGCGTTGTGCGCTGCACCAGCAGGCTTGTGTGGTGGATTCCGGCTTAAGAGGCACTTATGCCCATTTATCAACGGGTTAGCTCAGCCCGTAGCCCTTGATCCGATAGGTCTTTCCGCTCGCCCCGAGTGCAGAGCGTCGTGGATCTGCAAAGTCATGGGCGGTCAGCGCGGCCTCCCCTCTATGGAGTTCCTCCGGCCAGTCGTCCAATTCGGATCAGTGGGATTGCGCTGGTGGCGATGGATCTAGGACTTCGAACTCTCGGGTTTGCTGGGCTGCCACGATGCAGGGGGCGGATACTTTCGCTGGCATAGTTACTATCGCTAGGCGAGACGGCCGCTTGGGCGGGTGAATAGACGAGCCCCCGATAGACGGCGCTGGATTTCACTGTTGATGGCGACTCTCCGCGCAAGAATCCGCCCCGTGGCAGCGTTTGCCGGCGCCCCGGAGGATGCATCATGAACAAGATCGTGGCTCCGTTCTTCGCACTCGGCTTGGTCGCAGGGGTGACCCAGGCACAAGACACACTGGATGGCCCCGACACTCGATTGTGGGCGCTACCTGCGACAGCTTGCGTGGCGAACACGCCAACCGATGAAGCGTTGCTACTCAGGTCGATCGAAGGCCTCCGAAACACGAGTGCTACCCGAACTGTGTGGGTGACGTGCTCTGTGCCGATGCCCAACCTCGTAGTCCTGCCCAATGACGACATTCGTGTCGTGCGCACAAGGATGTCTTTCGCGACCTCGCTGTCGCGCGTAACCATGCCCTGCAAGGCCGCTGTCAACATAGGCGCTCCCGGCATCGATTTCGTTTACTTCTGGGGCCAAGCAACCACGAATACCGAGTCGCGAACAGGGTCCGTGCAGATCGAAACGGGCACAGGCCGATTCACCGCGTCCGTGTTCGGGATCACTTGCAAGATTCCGCAGTCGTCGACGCTAACCGAACTTGAAGTGCTCGTCCGCGCAACCAACTTCATTCAGATCGAGTAGTCCGGCTTTGAGGGGCGTGTCTGCTCAGGAAAAAAGCGGACATGCGCCGCGTACGGGCTTCACTCGGCCAGCCGACCCGTCGGGCGAGTAGGAAGATACGGATGGTTGAGACTCTAGGACTTCCATTCCAACTCAGCACAAGCGAGCAAGAAAATGCAATACGCATCCCGCAATGAGGCCCTCGGCTTCGCTGCTCGCACCCGTAGAAATTTAGAGTGCATTGACGCGGCATATGAGGCAGGTGATGCGGTTCATCCGACTACACAGTTGGTTGTCTCGTTGCTTGGCCTGGTGGTTGTTCCGCACGAACGGAACTTGGTTAAGCAGCTTGGGGTCATGAGTCTCGCTTCCCTGCAAGCAGGTGGCTGGCCCCAATGGACCTTTGAGCTACAGATCTGTGAAACGTTAGCGCAACTTTTTCGCCATCTCAGGAATGCGATCGCACATGGACGTTTCTCGTTCAACTCGGACAGCACGGATATCTCGGACGTGGTGATTTCTGTCGAAGATTACCGGCCCGGTCAAGACGCTCCATATTGGCGCGCGACAATATCCGCCGTAGACCTAAAGGACTTCTGCCTGAGATTCATTGATCTCGTAGAGCAGACCTTGGGTTGACGCTAAGTGCGTCGTGTACCCTCTATGGAGTTCCTCCGGCCTGTCGTCCAGTTCGGTCCAGTGGCACGGCGCGAGCGGTGCTGGCCCTAGGACTTCGCTACTTCGGGCGTCTTGGGCGATTGCACGAACGCCGCATCGAGCTTCCGATACATCGAAAGCGCCTTCTCGGCTTCGGTTTTGATGTTCTCGTACAACGCTTCGGCGATTACTCGAATCGCGTGACGCTCATGATTGGTTAGCGCTGGATAGTTATATTTGGCGACATGACCCAAGATCTTCGAGTAGCGGGACATGTACTCCTCGGAGCCCTCCCCTCCGCACACGTGAGCGAGGTGCGCTTCCCAGGGAACGTACTGATTGTTCACATCTCTCGCGCGCTTGTTACACGGCCTGCAGACCGGCACCACGTTGCCTGGATGATGGAGCCCATATTCGGTGCGATTGAACATAACCAGATGTTCGATCTGCATCGGGGCAAGTGTCCCGCAGTAGGCGCACATGCCACCGAAGTCATCACATATTCGAAGCCATGTGGCCTTGCCGCTACCCGATCCGGTATTGAAGGCTTTGCCGAGGTAGTGCTGGCCCACGGAGGTTAGGAACGAGCGAACAGCAGTGTTGGCTGCGTCTGACGGAGTGTTGTAAACGGTCACGGAGATGGTCTCGATTCTGGCTTAATCACGAAATGCAGAAAATATCGCGCGCAGTATCGTGTCGATACCCGACCAGTCCTGCTGAACAACGGCGCTCGAATCTTGCCGCGCGGCGGCGACCTTGCGCACAAATGCTGCATGAAGTTCATTCTTCCCCAATACCTCGCCTTGATATCCAGCGACAGCTTCTACGTACCCCTTCCATTGCACTGGTGCGAGCGACCCGTCGTCTCGGGCTAACACATCAACTCCCAGATACAACTCAATGCTCGCTGCGAGCCCATTGACATCAAGGTTAGTGTTTCCGCTCGGTCCGAGAGTCGGATAGCTACGCAGTAGATCGATATCGGGATATCTGAGAACAGCGATATTAGAAGGCAATCGTAATTGCGCCAACGATCTGATCGCGTCCCGAGCTGCTGAGTCGTTATCAAAAATTGCAATGATACGGTTGCCAATACCAGCCCCTGCGAAACCTTTGACCAAGGACGCAAGCTGACCTGCCCCTCCGGGGATTCGCGTTCCACCGAAGTCCAGAAACGAGTAGTATCCAGCCAAGTGCGGGTAAAGCAACTCCAGAGATGCCTTGAGCACTACCGTGTCTGTTACGCCTTCTGTGAGAACGATTCGATTGGCATTCTCTAGGTGACCAATAGTCAACGAATCGATCGACTGCTTGCAGACGGAGTCATTCGAGTCGTAGTAGCCGCCATCAATCAGGTCCGTAATGTCTTGGGCCACTTCACTTGGCTTTTGTGCCACCTCGCATGCAACGCGAATAAGGCAGCGCACATCTGACGTAAAGAAGCCGAACAGGTATTCTTCGTTATCCTCCAAAACATACTTCACAGCGGTCGAAAGACCTGTCCTCCCGCAATCATCAAACGGAGATGGACGGAGTCCTTCCGCAATCACCATCTTTAGAGCGACGAGATACTCATCAAAGGAAAGTTCTTTAAGAACCTCGACCTTGTCGATGAACCAGGTCGCATCAGGCTCTTCTGCGGCCCACTCCTTGTACATTTCCAATTCTGCCTGACGACCCGCCTCGAACTCACGACGCGCCCTGGTGAGGGTGAATCCCATTATCTCCAGCCGTGCCACCACTGCGCCTGTGTCACATGCGTATTCCGTGGCGGTTTCGACTTGACCAGCATCGTCTGAGTAAGCATCGCCCCAAATGAGCGCGTTCCTCGAGCCCAGGTCCCGAGCGAAGACTCTTTTATCCTCTTCACGGAACACAGTCATCGCCTCCGGCACGACCGCACTCTTGCTACTAATAAGTGGGTAGCCGGCAACGCAAAAGTCTGTATATGTGCCCATAAGTTGATGCTCAGCCCATCGCTCAATGGCTCACTTAAGGTCCGTCCGGAACTGCGAGAAGAGTGTTCCGAAAGGTGTCTCGATCATCGACGCCATTAGAATTTGCATAGCGGTCAAGCTCAATCGCATATGACGCCAATATTGCGGATGCCAGAACATCAGCCTTCGCTCTTTCGGTCCGAAGACGTTCTTCTAGCGCCAAAATTGAACCATGCGCGATCCCAGATCGGTACTTATAAATGCGGGCTACGAGCTGCTTAAGAGTAGTTCCGTCCCCAACTACTGAGCGGGAATACGGAATCTGAAGGAGCCGAGCCGCAAGCTCTAGAATTCCCCGATCTTCCAGACCGCCGGAAAGGATGTCCATCGCGATCGCAAAACTCACTATGGCGGTGAAGTCCGCTTCCTCGGAACAGCCACGCCCATACCAGTGCACCGCGTTGACCCATCTTTCTGACAGTTTCCGGCATGGAGCCATTTCCGGGTTTGCGAGCAAGGGAATAATGATTCGTCTTCCCGCTGCGTCTCGGAGGCCCTCACTTTGTTTCAGTACGGTCTGACCCATACCCGGGGCGCCCGAAAGACCAGGCGGGTTAAATGAGGTTCCGATTGCTAAATCGGCGTTATCGCGCTGCGTTAAACGGTTTGCGTTTATGGGAGGCGCATGGTCTACGGCTAAACACAGCCGGCTGTTGTGCGAATGGGGCACGACCAGACGCAGTGTATCGACTGCGGCACGCACAGCGATCAAGGCACGTCTGTGAGACTCCTCCCGTTCAAACCCATCGGTTGTAACGCACGCTACCCATTGATCGGAATGAACGGAGCGCGCGACGACATTTGCGGTGCGCGAAAGGCTCTCTTCTTTTGAATCCCCTGACCAGCGTTCAAGCACTTCGCACATCCATGACGAACTCTGGCCACGAAGGCGCTCAACTTCTGCGAGCCAGTTCGCGGGAGAGCGGAACCAGACAGTTCCAACGTTGAAATCGGCTGCCTCCTGCCCGAGAAAAAGCCACACAGCAAAATAATGCGTCAGTTTGAGCTTTTGTTGATTCAATCGATCGCTCAAACGTTCCTTGTATCTTGCTAGATTCGCATTTTCGTTGCCCGATTGAGCGAACTCATTCAAGAGCTCTCCCAGGGCCTTAGCCGCTTCGTGGCGAATAGTTTCTTGGCTAACAGTCCGATTGGTGCTCTGATCATTGGCTTGTAAGGCATCTGCTATTTGAACAATAGCGTTCATTCCCACACGGCTGGTTCTGTAAAAGCCGAGCCCATCGCCTGCTGGAATAGTCGGCCCGAAAGGCTCGTCAGGCAACTCCTGTGCCCATGTATCGAACGAGCTTCCATGCATTGACAAAGTCTCGTTGATTGCGATGCCGAGGAGATCCACCAGTCTAGGCATATGCATTCCTTTTACTTTTAGGGAGTTTCGCTGGTTTTAGTACTTCACTCCGTGAAAAGTACCGGACCATCTAGGGCACATCGTGGAGGGGAGGCAGCTCAGACTTGATCGACAACTCGCATCAGTACTTCGGACGTCTCAAGCTGTTGCCGACGGCTTCGATCGACAGCGGCCCTCAGATCCGCAGATCTCCCCAAAATCCGTGTGATTTCCGGCTCCGCATTTCGCGCCCCGGTTGTAATCCGAATCGATAAGTCAGCCACCGGATCTTCCGAGACCGTAATAAGGCAATCGAGGACCTCGTCCACCGCATCTGGCGCCAACGACATTCCGTCAAGCGCGACAGCTTGGGCTCCGGGAAATGAGTTCATGCGGACCGGAAATGCTTCGCGCTTCTGATGTACTGAAACTTTCGCCTCCCCGGTGTCGCCCCACCACACTGACATGTAGGGCTTCTCGGCTAGCACCGCCCCTGTGTTTGCGATGGCTAGAGAGAACGCCAGCACCAGCCTGTCATCTTGTTGATGCTGGGGACGCCTAGCCGGAAGTGAGACGAACTGGAGTGCAACTTTTGCTCTCGGAGGACGTCCAAAAAGGCCTGCAAGGGCGTCATGCGGAATCACCTCGAAAGACGACCCACTTCGCAAATAGTAGTTCCTTAAACCGGGCGCCTCAGCTCGAAGTGGAGCCCGAGATGATTGCGGCACAAGGGTTACAACAAATCCGCCGACCTCGCCCTCGTTTGTAACCGCTATGTTTTCGACCCCGTCATGCGGCGGCACTGTGAGTCTTGAAATCGCCGACTCAAGTCGGGAACGAAATGCCTGAGCGTTGTGTACCGGATGTAGTGTCGCCGCAAGATCAGCACCATCAGGCCTAGCGGCACATTCAACACCCCAGACGACTACTCCGCCAGCACTATTTCCGAACCCCGCGATTGCCTTTGACAAGTTCTTATTATCGCTAGCGTGAAGAACGTTCCCGCCGCCATTGTCGCCAGACTTCTTAAAGTCCAGAAACAGTTCCTCAGAAACTCGATCTGCAAGCATGGCGTTGATCTCTGCCATCCCTCCAGCTCGTATCCGTTCGAATAGGTCGCGAGCACGGGACATCACTTCTACCTCCTAAGTAGAGCCATCGAGGTTCAAGGCGCGCGGGTGCACCATCGGGATGCCTCGTGGAGCTTATCCGCGCAGTCGCCTCGGATCACACTTGTATTGCGCAGATGGCGGCTGTTCTAGGACTTGCCCAATAGCAGCGGAACCAATGATGCGGTGCATCAGAGAATTTTTCGCGTGCTCGGCAGGTCCCCATCCACTTGGGATCGTTCAGACGCAAGGATGGCGACGGCACTTGGAAAGGCGGCCTTGGTCGGTCCTTCATTGATTCGCCAATTTGACTCATTGCGGCTACGTCCGCAGCATTGACGTCACGACCAATTTCGGGTCGTCGCTTTTAAAAAAGGAATTCTAGTGACTCGGGAAAGATTTCTCGTCAAATCCTTCGGTGACAATCCTGAGGGCGCGAGGGTTGGTCTTGTCAAATTGCTGGAGATGTTGGAAACAGCCAAAAGTGGCGTAGTGGTGGTTCCCAGGCTAGGCGACTTGAAGCACTCGATGCTTGTCGACATTTTGGGCGAGGAGAAGACGGCGCAGTTCATCAAACAGAGAGAGATCGTGTTTAGCGACGGAAAGAAGATCTCTTTGTGTTCATTGACGACGCTCAAGAACCATAAGTATTCCAACGCTTATTTGGCGTTGTGGGGTTCAAAAGAGACCATTGCAGCGATTGAACCACTAGGGACTTGGAGTGCTTTAGTGCTTGTCACCTGGTTGCCGAAGGACAGCGAGCAATGGCAGAAGGACCACGCAGTCACAGTCCTGTATGACGATGGAAAGGGCTAGAAGTGCGCTTAAGACGTTGGTGCGCCGCACCACAACGGCCGTCGACAATTCCGGCTTACCTGGCACTTATCCCATTAATCAACGGGTTAGCTACCCCAGGTAGCCCTTGATCCGATAGGTCTTTCCGCTCGGCCCGAGGGGGTAAGCGTCGCGTTCGCAATGCGAAGGTCGGGAGTTCGATCCTCCTCCGCTCCACCACGAATCAAGCGAAGGGCCGCGCAAGCGGCCCTTTTCCTTTTTCAGGGCAAGTACTTCGCCGGCAACGCCACGCCCTCGCCTTCCGCTTCCCACATCAGCGACACGATCCACCACCGCTGGCCGTCGAACATCAGCTGCAGCGTGTTGATGCCACGCATCCTGTGCTTGTCCTTTTCGGTCACGCCTTCGTACGTGCTCCACACGTGCGCGATGTCGCCGAACTGTTCGACGGTGCGCTTGAGCTCGCGTTCGTGGAAGCCCTTTTCCAGCAGGATCGGGCCCGAGCTGGCGACGTAGTCGTTGACCGTGAGCAGGCGGATGCCGACCACGTCGCGCGTCTTGCCGCCCACCGCCATCATCCGGCCGCCGGGGATGAAGAGCGACCGCATGCGGTTCCAGTCGCGCGCCTGGCCCGGCGGGCCGGAGATCACGTCGTACAGCGCCGCGATGATGCCGTCGATGCTCTTCACGTCCTCGGCCTTCGCCGCCGGCACGGGCGTGGCGACGGGATGCGGCGGACGCTCCACCTTGGCCTGCGCGAACGCGGGCACGGACGACACGGCGAGCACGACGGTGAGCAACAGGCGCATGGCATTTCCCCCGGGATGAGGGCGACACCATAAGCAGCCGTACCGCCGCCTGGCTACACGACTTCCGTCATGCCCGCGTCGGAGGGCGGGCGTAGCATCGGTCGTGGCGCCGCAACGGCGCCGCTTTTCTCCCACCCCCACGGAGGAACACCGATGAGCACGGTCACCACGCAAGACGGCGTCGAAATCTTCTACAAGGACTGGGGCCCGAAGACGGCCCAACCGATCGCGTTCCACCACGGCTGGCCGCTGTCGAGCGACGACTGGGATGCGCAGCTGCTGTTCTTCCTCAAGGAAGGGTTTCGCGTCATCGCGCACGACCGGCGCGGCCACGGGCGTTCCAGCCAGGTGAGCGAAGGGCACGACGTCGACCATTACGCCGCCGATGCCGCCGCGGTGATGGAGCACCTCGACCTGCGCAACGCGGTGCACGTCGGGCATTCGACCGGTGGTGGCGAAGTCGCGCGCTACGTGGCGCGACACGGCAAGGGCCGCGTGGCGAAGGCGGTGCTGATCAGCGCCGTGCCGCCGATCATGGTCAAGTCCGCCAGCAATCCGGGCGGCCTGCCGATCGAAGTGTTCGATGGCCTGCGCGCCGGGCTCGCCGCCAATCGCGCGCAGTTCTTCCGCGACGTCCCGTCGGGGCCGTTCTACGGGTACAACCGGCCCGGCGCGAAGGCGTCCGAAGGCGTCATCGCCAACTGGTGGCGCCAGGGGATGATGGGTAGCGCGAAGGCGCATTACGAAGGCATCAAGGCCTTCTCCGAAACCGACTTCAACGACGACCTCAAGGCCATCGAAGTGCCTACGTTGTTCATGCACGGCGACGACGACCAGGTGGTGCCGATCGACGATGCGAGCAAGCTCGCCGTGAAACTGGTGAAGAACGGCACGCTGAAGGTCTATCCGGGCTTCCCGCATGGCATGTGCACCACGCACGCCGAGGTGATCAATCCGGACCTGCTGGCCTTCATCAAGGGCTGACCCGCCCGCCGCGATTAAACCGCCACGGCTGCCCGCGCATCACAACGCGTCGATGCCCTTCGGAGTGTTCGCATGCGCTTGCTGCCGTGGTGTTCGCTGGTGTGCCTGGGTGTGTTGATGCCTGCGATTGCGCAGACGCAATCCGTGGCGGCCACGCCGCCGCCGGCCGTCACGGCGGCGCCCGTCGCCACGCTGACGCTGGAGCCGTTCCGTCGCTCCGTGGCCGTGCGCGTCGACGCGAACGGGACGAAGGGCCTGTTCGCGTTCGATACCGCCGGCGGGCATTCCATCGCCTCGCCGGAATTCGCGGCCGCGGCCGGCTGCAAACCCTGGGGCGAACTCGGCGGCTTCACGATGACCGGCACGAAGCTCGCGATGCCGCGCTGCGACGGCCTGCAGTTCGACGTCGACGGACATCGGCTCACGGCGCCGGTGGCCGGCGTGATGCAGGTGGCGCCGCTGATCGCGAAGGATGCCCCGCCGATCGCGGGTCTGCTGGCGCTGGATGTGTTCGCGGGCCAGACCATCACGATCGATTTCGCCGGCGGCAAGCTCTACATCGAATCGCCTGCCAGCGCCGCGCAACGCATCGTCGGTGCGCGCGAGTTGCCGGTGCGCCTCTCGCACGAAGTGCAAGGCCTCGCGCTGGCCGTCAACCTGGAAGTGCCGACGCCGCAAGGCATCGCGCGCTTCGAACTCGATAGCGGCAACGGTGGCACGCTGCTCGTGTCGCGTGCCTACGCCAAATTGTTCGGCCTGGATCCGCAGGCGAAGGCGCCGACGCCCGGCACCATCCCGATCGCACCGGGCATCGCGGCGAAGGGGCTGGTGTTCGTCACCGACATGAACATCGACGGCAACCTCGGCATGCCCTTCCTCAAGGACTGGATCGTCACGCTGGACCTGGCCGCGGGCCGGATGTGGCTGCAGCCCACGCGCGCAACGCCGCCACCTGAGATGGGCGTACCACCGGCGTTGCCCGCGAAGTAGCGCGACGCGCGCGTCAGGCCGCCGCTTTCGCCGCCGACGACGGCAGCGCGTGCCCCGTCTCGAGCAACGTCTTGAGGTTCGACAACACCGTCGGCCAGCCACCGGACACGCCGGCCAGCATCTTCGGATCGCGCGCGAGGTCGTCGTGCGTGACGGTCAGGCGGACCAGGGCATCGGACAGCGCTTCGATGTCGAAGGACACGCGCGAGTGCTTGCCCGCATCGTCGATCTCCTCGGGCCGGGCCCAGCTCATCACGAGCCGGCGCGGCGGATCGGATTCGATGACGTTGCCGGCGATGTCGACGGTGTCCATGTCGTCGGCGCGGCGATGCGCCCAGCGCGATCCGGGCTGCCAATCGTCCGAGACATTGACGCGTGCACAGCCGCGCACCGGATCCACCCAGTACTGGCGTGCCATGTCGGGATCCACCAGCGCTTTCCAGACTTTCTCGGGCGTGGTGGCGATGTAGGTCACGTAGACGAAGTCGGGCTTGTTCATTCGGTCTCTCCTTCGAGTTTCTGCTTCAGCGCGCGCAGCGCGGCGAGGCGGCCATGTTCGAATTTCCCGATCCAGCGCGCGTGGATCTCGTGCAGCGGAACGGGGTTGAGGTAGTGCAGCTTTTCGCGCCCCTGCCAGAACACGGCGACGAGGTTGGCGTCTTCGAGCACCTTCAGGTGTTGCGTGGCGGCCTGCCGGGTCATGTCCATCTGCTCGCACAACGCGCCGAGGGTCTGGCCGTTCTCGCGGTGCAGCAAATCGAGCAGGCGCCGCCGGCCGGGATCGGCCAGGGCCTTGAACACCTTGTCGAGATCGGAAGGCAGCGGATCGGTTCCTGTTCTGGCGTGGCGCGGATGATATGCAGGCATTTACTTGCATGTCAACCACAACGGTTCCCTGCGCGAAGCCCGTCGGTGCGGGCCAATCGCCGCGTCAGAGCATCATCGGCACGCTGCGCGCAGGCGCGGACGCAGGGCGTTCCCCGCGCAGCCAGAACGCTTCGAGGAACGGACGCAGCACGTCGAGCGACGTGGAGGCGCCCCGCCGGCCGGGGAACCGTTCGAGGTTGCGCGCCTGCATCGCCAGCATGCGCCGGTCCTGTTCGCCCACCCGGCGCAGGAACGGCCACACGAACCAGCGCACCGCCCACGCCGGCGCCCAGCGGTTCTCGACGTGCAACGTTGCGACCACGTCGGTCTGGCGCGCATTGCGCGGCGTGAAGTGCAGGGTGATGCGCACGATGGCGCCGTCGCGATAGCGGTACGCGATCTGCGCGCTGCCAGGCGGGGCGAAGTGCACGTGCTCGCTGGTGCGCGGCGACTCGAACAGGCGGTACAACAACCCCGACTGCGCCACCTGCCCGCTGTATTCGACCGACAAGCCCTCCCCGTCCGCGCGCACGGTGGCCGTCGCGGGCGCGCGCGCACCGCCACGCACCAGCCCGGCATGGATCGAATGCGTGTGCATCGGATCCATGAAGTTCTCCATCGCATCGACGACGTGCGCGTCCCACGTGGTGCGCCACAGGAAGCGACGATGCGCGGGATCGAGGGCCTGCACGAACGCACCCGGCATCGCGTCGCCTTCGTCGCCCGGACGCAGCCACACGATGCCGTCGTGCTCGTGCGTGGCGAATGCGCGGGCGCGCACGGCGGGCAACGCAACGTCGTCCGGCAGGCCGGGGATGCGCTGCACCGCGCCGTCGGCGCCGAACGTCCAGCCGTGGTACGGGCACGCGATGCCCTGCGCGGTGCGGCACCCGGCCGACAAGGGCGCGTGGCGATGCGGGCAGCGATCCTCGAGGGCGTAGACGCGGCCATCGTCCGAGCGCGCGAGGACGATCGGCAGGTCGAGCACGGTGATCGCGTGCGGCGCCTTGCGCACATCGCGGCTGCGCGCCACGGCATACCAGTGCGAGAACAATGCGGGGTGCCAGTCGCCCATGGCCGGTCGTCAGAGTCTGTAGTGTTGCAGGAGGGGAACACCGATGCGCCGCGTCGCTTGCGACAGCAGCGCGACCGCGGCGCGCGAACGCCGCGGAAGATGGCGCACGTCGAATGCACCGTATTCGATCGCGGGGATCCCGCCGCGCGAGCGCTTGAAGCCCGCTGCGCCCGCGCTGAAGTTGAGGCGTTCGCCAGTCTGCGCCACGCGTTCGAACGCGAGCGCGGTGAGCAGGCGATACAGGCCGAGCGATTGCGGCTGCTGCGTGTCGTACCCCACGATCGGGGCGCTCACGGTGCCGGCGCGGCGGAACAGGCCGACGATGCACGCCAGGTCGCCGGCGTCGTTGCGGAAGCCATGGAATTCGAGCAGGCCCGCGCGGTGCCACGCGCGCAGGAAGGCTTCGGTATACATCGGGTTGAACCGCGAATACTTGTCCAGGTACAGCTGTGCATACAACTGCGCGATGCGCGCGTAGTCGCGCTCGCCGATCCCGTCGTCGTGCGCGCGATGCAGCGCGGTCTTCGCGAGCAGGGCGAAGTCGCGCTTCATGTCGCGGTGGCGCGCCACAAGCGCGGGCACGTCGCGATACAGGTACACCTGCCGGCTGGCGACCAGCGTGCTGCCCGCGCGTTCGAGCGCCTGCAACCAGTCGGCGTTGTCGATCGCGTTCAACGAGCGCATCCACAGCGCATGACCGGGCCAGCGGTCGCGGGCCTCGTCCATGGCGCGCGGCAGGTCGACGCCTGCCACCGGCGCGTGCAGGTCGGTGGACAGCAGCCAGTGGTCGAGCACGACGACGCGATCCACGCCCGCGCGCGCCAGCCATGCTTCCACGCCACGCAACAGGCCGCCGACCGGCGCGCCGAGCCACCCGGGCAGCGTGCGCGCAGCTTCCTCGCGGCCGCAGCGCGCCCAAGCGGTGGTCGGCGAACAGGTCCAGGCGGCGTCGGCCCCGGGTTCGCACACCAGCACGGGAAGTCGTGCATCGCCTGCGCCGATCGCTTGCATTCGACCGGGCACGTTGGGGATGAAGCGCGCGAGCGCGTCAGCCGGATGCAGGCGCGCGAAGTCCGCGCCATCGAGCGCGCCGGCGGGTGTCGCTGCGATGCGCGCGTTCATGCGTCCGGCAGGGGCTCGCCGTCCCATTCGATGTCCTGCGTCGCCGCCTCGCGCAAGGTGTTGCCCGAACGCCACGCGGACCATGCATAGGCGGCCAGGTCGGCGATGGCGCCCGCCAGCGGCGCGCGATCGCCGGCGACGCCGATGACGTCGCGCGCGCGCCTCCAGTCCTGTCGCCATTCGCCCATGCGACCCGTGCGCAAGGCACGCGCCCCGCCCGCGCCGAGCATGATGGCGGCGAGCATGCGCGGCGATGCTTCCGCCGGCTCGACGCAGGCATCGCCCTGCCCGCACAACGCGTCCGGCAGCGCATCGTCCGGCGCGAACAGGTGCACGCCGCTCACGGCGCGCGGATTGCATTCGAGCACCGTCGCGGTGCCGTCGGCGCCTTCGATCCAGTCGAAGGCGATCTGCCCGGTGTAACCGATCTTCCGCACGAAGGTTTCGACGAAGCCGCGGATCGCTTCCGATCGGTGGGGGGCGAAGTAGTAGCTCGAACTCGCACCGAGCCGATGCTTCGGCCGGTAACACGCGTGCGCCAGCAGCCGGCCTGCGTGCGCGACGCTGTAGGAGCAGGCTTCCGTCCCTGCATGGAAGCGCTGCACGACCCACGCCCCGGCTTGCGCCAGCGGCGGCGCATCCTCGGGCATGCCGTGCGGATGCAGGCGCACGTGGACGCCGAAGCGCGAGTACTCCGGCTTCAGCACCACCGGCGCGCCCTTCGCCCATTCGCGGGCCTGTTCGATCGAATGCACGCGCGCGCTGTCCGGCACGTGCGCGCCGCAGTGCTGCGCCAGGCCGAGGAACGTCCACTTGCTGTGCAGCGCGCGCAGTTGCTCGAATCCATCCACGGCGTATTGCGTGCCCGCCGGCAGCGCATCGCGATGGCGCGAAAGATGGAAGGCTTCCTCGCAGGTCGGCACCACCAGGTCGATCCGGTGCTGGTCGATGGCGGCGCGCAAGCCCGTGACGAACCCTGTCGGTGCATGGCGCGGCGAGGCCAGGCGCACGCTCGCGTGCACGGCGCGCGAGAACGCGGACAAGCGGCACGGGATGGAATCGCCGACCACCACGCGCCAGCCCTGGCGGTGGAAGCGGCGCGCATGGTCGAGCGCGACCGGCGCGCGCCCGCCGAGGATCAACACGCTACGCATGGGCGAGGCCCTCGCCCGCGGGACGCCATTCCCTGCAGTGCGCCGGGACGAGGCGCACGTGCGGCGCTTCGCGATGCAGCGCATGCAGGTGCGCGAGCGTCGTGCGATAGGCGTCGGTGTCGCCGAGCCAGCCGGTGACCGCGGCCGGCGGCGGAATGCCCGCGCGGATCGCGTGGCTCGACCAGCTCGCGTCGGCGACGAGGAAGACGAGCCCGTCCGCATCGCGGAACAACAGGCCGTAATGCCCGGGCGCATGGCCCGGCAGGGGAATCGCGAGCAGGCTGCCGTCGTCGAACAGGTCGCGCGCCACGCCGAAGCGCGCGAACGGCCCCTCCAGCGCCACCGTGCGCCGATCTTCGAACGCTTCCATGCGCGCCTGCGTTGCGCTGTCGAACAACGCCGGCAACACACCCTTGCGCAGCGCGCCGATGCGACCGCGCGCGCGCATCCAGTCGACCGCTTCGCGCGCGCAGGCGATGCGCGCCAGCGGGAAATCCGCGAGGCCGCCCACGTGGTCGCCGTGCAGGTGCGACACGACGACCCAGGCGATGTCCCCCGCCGCGATGCCATCGCGTGCGAGTTGCGCCACGAGGGATTCGCCCTCCTGCAGGCGCACCGGCGTCGCCCAGCGGTAGAGGCGCTCGGGGAAGCGCGCGGTCGCGGCGAAGAACGCATGCGCGTAACCGGTATCGAACAGGATCCTCCCGTGCACGGGGTGCCGGAGGGCAGCGACCAGCGCGGGAAACGCGCACGGCGCCAGGCGGCCCCCCTGCAGCGTCGCCAGTTCCGGGTGCATGCAATGGCCGGCTTCGTAGAGGCGCCACTCAAGCATGCTGGCGCCTCCACCAGTGCGCGAACGACGCGATGCCCTCGGCGATCGACGTGCCAGGCGAATACGCGAGCTCGCGCCGCGCGCGCGCGATGTCGAGCGTCTGCGAGTAACCCAGCACGCCGACGCCATAGCGCGTGAGTCGCGGTTCGGGACACCCCGGACGCAGGCGTGCGATGCGTTCGGACACCGCCGCCAGCGGCACCGCCAGGCCGCGCGGGATCGCCACGCGGCGCACGCGCATGTCGAGCGCATCGAACAGCAGCGACACCAGGGTGCGCACTTCGATCGGATCCCCGTTGGTGATGTTGTACGCGCGCCCGTCGCCGGGCACGTCGGCATCGATCGCATCGGCGACGAGCGCGGCCACGTTGTCGACGCAGGTGACATCCACGACCGCCCTGCCCCCGTGGATCAGCGGAAACCAGCCGCGCGCGGCCACCGCGAGCAAGCGCGGCAGGATCGCGTTGTCGCCCGGGCCGAACACCGCGCGCGGGCGCAGCACGATGGCGGGCAGGCCTTCGGCGGCGATCGCGCGCACCACTTGTTCCGACGCCCACTTGCTCTGCGCATAGGGCGTGATCCAGCGCGCGGGCGCGGCGAATTCCTCCCGCACCTCGTACTGGTCCTCGAATCGGAAGTAGATGCTCGGCGAGCCCAGGTGCACGAAGCGACGCACGCCGGCGTCGAGGCTGGCGCGCGCGACGCGCTGCGTGGCCAGCACGTTCGCCCGCTGGAAGTCGGCGGACGCGCCCCACGGCGCCGACAGCGCGGCGGCGTGCACGACCGTGTCGCAGCCCGCGAGCAACGGCGCCATCGGGTCGCACGCCAGGTCGGCGATGCGCACGTCGACGCCGGGCGCCGGCCGCGGCAGCTTCGCCGCGTTGCGCCCGCTCGCGACCACCGCGTGACCACGCGCGCGCAACGCCGCGACGACGTGCGCACCGATGAACCCGCTGGCGCCGGTGACGAGGACGCGGGCCATCAGTAGCGCAGCACCGCGCCGCCGAACGACAGGCCCGCACCGGAGCCGACCAGCGCCACGAGGTCGTCGCGCACGATGCGCCCGGCGTCGATCGCACGATGCAGGGCCGTCGGGATCGATGCGGCCATCTGGTTGCCGTGCGTGGACAGGATGCGCACCAGCCGGTCCTCGGGCAGGCGCAAGGCGTGTTGCAGGTGCGCGAGCGCCTTGTCGCTGGCCTGGTGCGGGACGAACGCATCGAGGTCATCGAGCGTGACGCCCGCGCGGCCGAACAAGCGCGCCAGGTAGCCCGGCAACAATTGCGCGGCGAGGCGATAGGTGGCCTTGCCCGCCATTTCGAAACGCGCGGCATCGCGATACGCGTCCATGTCGTCGGCCACGCGCAGGCGGGTGCCGCCGGCGCGCACGCGGCACAGCTCGGCGCCTTCCGAATAGGTTTCCATGTGCGCGGCGAGGAGCTGCGATCGCGAATCGGCCGGTGCGCGCGACACGACCACCGCCGCGGCGCCGTCGCCGAACAGCGGCGCCGAATCCGGGTCGTCCCAGTTCAAGCCGGCCGATGCGATTTCGCTGGAGACGATCAACGCGCGCTCCAGGCGCCCGGCGGCCAGCATGCACGCCACCATGTCGAGCGCGGCGAGGAAGCTCAGGCAGGTCGCGTTGACGTCGAACGCGGCGATGCCGGTGCCTTCGAGGCCGAGGCGGCGATGCACGAACACCGCCGAACACGGGATCGCCTGCTCCATCACGCTGCAGGCCGAGACGACGAGGTCCAGGTCGCGGGCCTGCAGGCCCGCGCGGTCCAGCGCTTCGCGTGCGGCATGCGCGGCCATCGCCGAAGTGGTTTCGTCGGCGGTCGCATGGTGGCGATGGTCGATGCCGGTATGGCGTTGCGTCCAGCCGGCGGGCTTGCGCCAGCGGGCGTCGAATTCGGTGGACTCCACCCGGCGGCCCGGGGTGAACGTGCCCGTGCCGAGGATGCGGAGCGGGACGGGAAGCGATCGGGACGACATTGCACGCTCGCGTTGGAAGGGGCGCGGCGAGGGTGCGGACCCGGGGCGCGATGCGCAATGATGCAGCGCCACCGGCGCGATGCGCGAGCCGGCGGGGATCAGGAAGCGATACGGGCGCAGGGATCACGCGGGGAGAGGGCGGGATGGCGGCTTCCAAACTGGTGGTGCAGGCGATCCGCGACCGGCTGCGCGAGCGCGGCCTGACCTATCGCGAACTCGCCACGCGGCTGGGCGTGAGCGAAGTGACCGTCAAGCGCGACCTGGGCCGCGGCGACTTCTCGCTGGCGCGCCTGGATGCCATCTGCGAAGCGCTCGGCGTCGAGCTGGTGGACCTGCTGCAGGGCGAACCGGACGCCAGCATCCTCACCGTGCTGGACGATGCGCAGGAACATGCGCTCGTCTCCGACCCCAAGCTGCTGCTGGCGACCTACCTCATCGTCAACGACTGGAAGTTCGCCGAGATCCTGGCGGCGTTCCGCGTCGACGAGAACGAACTTGTGTCGCTTCTCCTGCGCCTGGACCAGTTGCGGATCATCGACTACCGCCCGCCGAAGCGTTTCACCAAGCGCACCGCGCGCAACTTCGCCTGGCAACCGGGCGGACCGGTGCATGCGTTCTTCCTGCAACGCGTGGTGCCGGAGTTCTTCGGCGGCGCCTTCGACCAGGGCGGCGATGCGTTCCACTTCATGGGCGGCACGCTGTCGGATGCTGCGATGCGACACGTGGCGGCGGGGATGGCGCGGCTGGCGCGCGAGTTCGACGAATTGGTGCGACGCGACACGCAGTTGCCGCTCGAAGCGCGCCACGGCTGCAGTGCGGTCTTCGCGCTGCGACGCTGGGAATTCTCGGCGTTCACTGCGCTGCGGCGCGGGACGGACGCCCGCGAATGACGCACTGCGGCGTGCCGTCCACCGGCTGCGCGCCCTACGCTGCGTCGCGCGTTCACCCAGGCCTCACTGCCGCGGACTAGCGTATGCACCGCCCGCTCATGGGCAGACCGTTTTCAGGGGACGGCCGCAATGAACATCAAGAAGCTCGAAGCAGTGCTCGCGGAAATGCGCAAGGCGCATTCCGCCGACAACCAGCAGCTGCGCGAATGGGAAGGCCGCATCGCCGAGGCGATCGCCGACGACCTGATGGAACAGATCAACGCTGCGTTCGCAGTGGCGCCTGCGCTGGCCACCGAACCCGGCGGCCACGACTGGGAATGAGGCGGGCGCTCAGCCCGCCTGCTTCGCCGGCGTTCCGAGCAACTGCACGATCACGCCGGCGAGTTCCTCCGGGCGCACCGGCTTGGTGACGTAGCCGGCCGCGCCCTGGCGCAAGCCCCATTCGCAATCGGTGGGTTGCGACCGGCCGGTGACCAGCACGATCGGCATGTCGCGCAACGCGGGATGGTTGCAGAGCGTGCGCGTGGCGGCGTAGCCGTCGATGCCGGGCATCACCACGTCCATCAGCACCAGGTCCGGGCGTTCGCGCATCGCGGCTTCCACGCCCGCCTGGCCGTCGCTGCACACGATGCCGGTGTGGCCGAGCGCCTGCACCACCTTGAGGGAGAGCGCGCGTTGC
The DNA here is from genome assembly GCF_018406605.1 of Noviluteimonas caseinilytica. Taxonomy (GTDB): domain Bacteria; phylum Pseudomonadota; class Gammaproteobacteria; order Xanthomonadales; family Xanthomonadaceae; genus Noviluteimonas; species Noviluteimonas caseinilytica. The sequence goes on from NZ_AP024545.1 coordinate 188,891, forward strand.
AGCGGGCAGTCGTCGACGATCAGGATGCGGGCCATGCCAGGTTCCTTGCGATACTGAGTGCGAGGCATTCTGCGCGGGGCCTTGCGCGCACGGCAGGCGGCACAGGGGGCGATTTTCCCGGCGTGCACGCGAATCGTCCGGACGCAACGCTATGCTCCGCCCGACCCGCGAAGGAACGTCGATGCCCACGGCGCTGGTGTGGTTCCGCAATGACCTGCGACTCGACGACCAGCCCGCCCTGCAGGCGGCGCTCGCGCAGGGCTACGCGCCGGTGCCGGTGTATATCCACGCACCCGACGAAGCCGGCCCGCATGCGAACGGTGCGGCCTCGGATGCGTGGCGGCATCGCTCGCTTCATGCGCTGGACGGCGCGCTGCGGGCGCGCCGTTCGCGTCTCACCGTGCTGCGCGGCCCCACCCTGCCCGCCCTCGAACGCCTCGCTGCCGCGACGGGCGCCGAAGCCGTGTTCTGGACGCGGCGCTACGAGCCCGCGTTCGAACAACGCGACACCACGATCAAGCGTGCCCTGCGCCGCGGCGGCCTGCACGCGGAAAGCTTCAACGGCGCGCTGCTGATCGAACCCTGGGACGTCGCGACGAAACAAGGCGATCCGTACCGGGTGTTCACGCCGTTCTGGAAGACCGCAAGCGCGCAGTTGCGCAAGCCGCGGCCGTGGGATGCGCCGAAGCGCTTGCCGGCGCCGCCGGAGGCCGCGGACGCAACGACGATCGATGCCCTGGGCCTGGCGCCGAAGCGCGGCTGGGACCACGACTTCTGGACGCAATGGTTCCCGGGCGAAATCGGCGCGCGCGCGGCGCTCACCACGTTCCTGCCGCGCATCGCCGCGTATCCCGACGCACGCGACGTGCCTGCGATCGAAGGCACGTCGCGCTTGTCGCCGCACCTGCATTTCGGCGAGGTGTCGGTGCAGCGCGTGTTCGCGGCGATCGGCGATGCGGATGCGCCCCCCGAAGCGCGCGCGGCCTACCAGCGCCAACTCGGCTGGCGCGAGTTCGCGCATCACCTGCTGCACCATTTCCCGCACACGGTGGACCGCAACCTCGACCCGCGCTTCGACGACTTCGACTGGGCCCCGTTCGATGCGGTGCAGTTCGATGCGTGGACGCGCGGCCGCACCGGCGTCCCGATCGTCGATGCCGGCATGCGCGAGCTGTGGCACACCGGCTGGATGCACAACCGGGTGCGCATGCTGGTGGCGAGTTTCCTGACGAAGCAGTTGCGCATGCACTGGTCGCATGGCGCGCGCTGGTTCATGGACACGCTGGTGGACGCGGACTTGGCGAACAACACGCTCGGCTGGCAATGGGTGGCCGGCACCGGCGCGGATGCCGCGCCCTATTTCCGGATCTTCAATCCGCTGTTACAGGCCAAACGCTTCGATCCGGACGCGGCGTACGTGCGGCGCTGGGTGCCGGAACTCGGGACGCCGCGTTACCCGGCGCCGATCGTGGACCTGGCGGAAACGCGCGACGCGGCCCTGGCCGCCTACAAGCGGCGCGGCTGATCAGCGGCCGTACTTTGATTCGACGTAGTCGTCGATCATCGCGACGAATTCCTGCGCGATGTTGTCCCCGCGCAGCGTCTTCGCCTTCTCGCCATCGATGAACACCGGCGCGGCCGGCGCTTCGCCCGTGCCGGGCAGCGAGATGCCGATGTTGGCGTGGCGCGATTCGCCGGGGCCGTTCACCACGCAGCCCATCACCGCGAGCGTGAGGTTTTCCGCGCCCGGGTGGGTGATCTTCCACGTGGGCATCTTGTCGCGCACGTGTTCCTGCACCGACTTGGCCAGTTCCTGGAAGAACTCGGACGTCGTGCGCCCGCACCCGGGGCACGCGGTGACCATCGGCGTGAACGCGCGCAGGCCGAGGGTTTGCAACAGTTCCTGCGCGACGATGACTTCCTGCGTGCGCGAGGCGCCCGGATCGGGCGTGAGCGAGATGCGGATCGTGTCGCCGATGCCTTCCTGCAGCAGCACCGCGAGCGCCGCGCTGGACGCGACGATGCCCTTGCTGCCGATGCCGGCTTCGGTGAGGCCCAGGTGCAGCGCGTACGTGCCGCGCGTGGCGAGTTCGCGGTACACGGCGATCAGTTCCTGCACGCCGCTGACCTTCGCGCTGAGGATGATGCGATCGGCCGGCAGGCCCAGCGCGACGGCGCGGTCGGCCGAATCCAGCGCCGAGCGGATGAGCGCTTCGCGCAGCACGCGGCCGGCATCCCAGGGTTCGGCGCGCGCATGGTTTTCGTCCATCAGCTGCGCGGCGAGGGCCTGGTCGAGCGAGCCCCAGTTGGCGCCGATGCGCACGGGCTTGTCGTACTGCATCGCGAATTCGATGAGCTGCGCGAACTGCGTGTCGCGCTTCTTGCCGAAGCCCACGTTGCCCGGGTTGATGCGGTACTTCGCCAGCGCCTGCGCGCACGCCGGTTCGCCGGCGAGCAGCTGGTGCCCGTTGTAGTGGAAGTCGCCGATGATCGGGACATGCACGTTCATCATCGCCAGCTTCTCGACGATGCGCGGCACGGCCGCAGCGGCTTCGGGCGTGTTGACGGTGACGCGGACGAGTTCGGAGCCGGCGCGCCACAGGTCGGCGACCTGCTTCGTCGTCGAGGCGACGTCCGCCGTGTCGGTGTTGGTCATCGACTGCACGACCACCGGCGCGTCGCCGCCCACCGCGATGCCGCCGACGCGCACCTGGCGCGTGGCGCGGCGCGGCGACGGGCCGAAGCGCGGGGCGTCGGCGCAGGGCGGCGGGAGGTCGGTCAGCGGATCGCGGAGGGGCATCGACATGGCGCGCATTCTACGACCGCGGCCCTGCACGTGGCCCTGCGACTGGCCCGGCCGCGTGACCCGTTCACGGGCCTGCGGTACCGTGTCCCGCCGTTCCAAGCCCCCGCATGACCCGCGACGACGCCCGCAAGATCCTCTCGCCCACCCAGCTCAACACGCTGGCGCGCGACCTGCTGGAAGGGGCGTTCCCGCTGGTGTGGGTGGAAGGCGAGCTGGGGAATCTCTCCCGGCCCGGGTCCGGGCACCTCTACTTCACCCTGAAGGACGCGCGCGCCCAGGTGCGCTGCGCGCTGTTCAAGCCCAAGAGCCAGTGGCTGAACTTCGTCCCGCGCGAAGGCCTGCGCGTGCTCGCGCGCGGCCGCCTCACGCTGTACGAGGCGCGTGGCGACTACCAGCTGATCCTGGATTCGCTGGAGGAAGCGGGCGAAGGCGCGCTGCGGCGGGCGTTCGAGGAACTCAAGGCGAAGCTGCAGGCCGAGGGCCTGTTCGAAGCCGAACGCAAGCGCCCCCTGCCCGCCTTCGTGCGGCGCATCGGCGTGCTCACCTCGCCGTCGGGCGCGGCGGTGCGCGATGTGCTGAGCGTGCTGGCGCGGCGCTTCCCGCTGGTGGAAGTGGATGTGCTGCCGGTGCAGGTGCAGGGCGAAACGGCGCCGGCACAGATCGTCGCGATGCTCCAGCGCGCGGTGCGCTCCGGGCGCTACGACACGCTGCTGCTCGCCCGCGGCGGCGGGTCGCTCGAAGACCTGTGGGCCTTCAACGACGAGCGGCTGGTGCGCTCGATCGCGGCATCGCCGATTCCGGTCGTCTCGGCGATCGGGCACGAGACGGATTTCAGCCTCAGCGATTTCGTGGCGGACCTGCGTGCGCCGACGCCGTCGGTCGCCGCCGAACTGCTGGTGCCCGCGCGCGCCGACCTGCGCGTGCGCCTGCAGGGCCTGCATCGGCGCATGGCGACGCTGCAGCTGCACCATCTGCGTCGCGACGCACAGCGCGCCGATCGCGCGGCGCTGCGCCTGCACGCCCTGCGCCCCCGCGCGCGCCTGGACCTGCTGCTGCGGCGCCAGGCCGAAGCGCAGCGGCGCCTGGAGGCCGCATGGCGCAAGCAACTCGAACATTGGCGCGCGCGCATGCGCCACGCCGACGCGGTGTTGCGCACCATGCAACCGCGCCGGCGCGTGGCCTTGCTGCGCCAGCGGCTGGAAGCGCTGCGGCAGCGTCCGCGTTCGGTGATCGCGCGGCGCCTGCAGCACGATGCGATGCACCTGCGTGGGCTGGCGCGTTCACTGGAAGCGGTGAGTCCGCTGGCCACGGTGGCGCGCGGCTACAGCATCCTGCTGCGCGACGATGGACACGTCGTGCGCGGGGTGAACGATGCGAAGGTCGGGGATCGCGTGCAGGCGCGCCTGGCCGATGGAACCCTGCCGTTGCGCGTGATCGCCCCCGACGATTGATCCGGAGAACCGCCATGGTCGACAAGCTTGCGAAACACTTTCCTTGCTACCTCGCGAACGCGGCGGTCCACACCAAGACCGAACTCGACGTCCTCGACAAGTTCACCGGCAAGCGCGCCACGCGCGTGGCCTTCGCCGATGCCGCGCTCGTGCGCAAGGCCATCGTTGCCGCGCACAAGGCGCGCAAGGCGATGGCCGAATTCCCGCCGGATGCGCGCCGCGACGTGCTGGAGCATTGCGTGCGCCGCTTCACCGAACGCAGCGAGGAACTGGCGCTGGCGTTGTGCGTGGAGGCCGGCAAGCCGATCAAGGATTCGCGCGGTGAGGTCACCCGCCTGATCGATACCTTCCGCATCGCCGCCGGCGAAGCCACGCGCATCGGCGGCGACGTGCTGGAACTGCAGATTTCCCCGCGCACGCGCGGCTATCGCGGCATGGTCAAGCGCGTGCCCATCGGCGCGTGCGCGTTCATCACGCCGTTCAATTTCCCGTTGAACCTGGTGGCGCACAAGGTGGCGCCGGCGTTGGCGGCGGGCTGCCCGTTCGTGTTGAAGCCCGCGGCGAAGACACCGATCGGCGCCCTGATCATCGGCGAAGTGTTTTCGGAAACCGACCTGCCGAAAGGCGCGTTCTCGATCCTGCCCTGCTCCAACGAAGACGCCGGCCTGCTGGTCGAGGACGAACGCATCGCGCTGCTCAGCTTCACCGGCGGCCTGGTGGGCTGGGACCTGAAGGCGCGCGCGGGCCGCAAGAAAGTCACGCTGGAACTGGGCGGCAACGCGGCGTGCATCGTGGACGAGGATCCGGGGCAGTCGCTCGCGAAGGTCGTCGATCGCATGGTGTTCGGCGCGTACTACCAGTCCGGCCAGAGTTGCATCAGCGTGCAGCGCATCCTGGTGCACCGCGCGTTGTATCCGAAGTTCCGCAAGGCGATGGCCGATGCAGTGGGCAAGCTGCGCATGGGCGATCCCAAGGACGAACGCGTGACCATCGGGCCCGTCGTGGACGAAGCCGCGGCCAAGCGCATCGATGCGTGGATGGATGCGGCGATCGCGGGTGGTGCGAAGGCGATCGTGCGCGGCAAGCGCAAGGGCAACTTGGTGCCGGCCGCGCTGCTGGAGAAAGTGCCGCGCGACTGCGAGCTGTACCGCAAGGAAGCGTTCGGGCCGGTGGCGTTGCTGGAGCCGTTCGATGATTTCGAGGATGCGATCGCGATCGTCAACGACAGCGACTTCGGCCTGCAGGCCGGCGTGTTCACCGGTTCGCTCGCGCACGCGATGCGGGCGTGGGATGCGCTGGAGGTCGGTGGCGTGATCGTGGGCGACGTGCCGAGTTTCCGCGTCGACAACATGCCCTACGGCGGGGTGAAGGGATCTGGCCTCGGCCGCGAAGGCATCCGCAGCGCGATCGAGGACATGACCGAGCCGCGCCTGCTGGTGGTGCGCGACGCCTGAGCGTCACGCACCGATCGTCTGCAACGCCGCGTCGACGTCGCGGCCGCGCGGGTATACGGCCAGGATCGCGACGCGCGCATGCGCTTCATCGACCCGCAGCGCGACCGCGGTGCGCTCGCGGTGGTGCGCGACGCGCAGGCCGGGCAGCACGTCGTCGCGCAGCGTGCCGCGGTGCGGGAAGATCGAGAAGCTGCCGCACCAGTCCACCAGCGATGCGAGTTCGTGGTCCGCGCGCACGTAGCCGGCGTGTCGCGACAAGTACGCGTGCAACGCTTCCAGGTCGGCGACGGCGCGCGGCGCGAAGCGGATCAGGTACGGCCGCGGCGCTTCGCAGTCGCAGGCGCCGCGCCGCCGAGGCGGCTGCGCACCGCCTCCACCGACAGCGCGCGGCCGGGCGCGCGGTCGAACTCCCGCGCCGAAGCCACCACGTCCTCGCGCAACCACGCTTCCATCGCGCGTTCGCGCGCGAACAGCGCCCGCAGGCCATCGCGGATCACTTCGCTCTCCGTCGCGTAATCGCCCGAGGCCACGTGCGCGCGCACGGCGTCGGCCATCTCGTTGGGCAGGGTGATGCTGAATTGCTGGGTGGAACGCATGGGGGCGGCTCCGTTCGGGGACAGGATGGAATCCTATTGAATCCTGTTGAAGTTGCAACCTGCCGCCGGGCGCGCAAGACACGTCGTCCATGACACGAAACTCCGCGCCGGCGCACGGTGGCCGGCGTGCGGGCACGATGCACACCCGTGCACGAGCGCGACGACGGGACGATTCGCGAAGTCGGAGGGAATGCGCGTCCACGCGGCAAAGCGCCGACGCGTTCGCGCGAAGGCACGCCGCCGTGCGGGACACCGCAGATCAGGTCGCGGCGCGCCCTTGCGGCCGGCCGAACAGGTAGCCCTGCCCGTTCACGCACCCGAGTTGCACCAGCGCATCGCGCTGCGCTTCGGTCTCGATGCCTTCGGCGATCGTGTCGATGCTCAGCGTGCCGGCCAGCGCCAGGATCGCGCGGATCACCGCGAGGCTTTCCGGTTGCGAGGTCGACAGGCCCGCGATGAAGCTGCGGTCGATCTTCAGGCACTCGATCGGGAAGTGGTGCAGGTAGCTCAGCGCGGAGAAGCCCGTGCCGAAGTCGTCGAGCAGCGCGAGCACGCCGTGGCTGCGCAGGTTGCTCAGCGTGCGCAGCGCGCGCGGCGCATCGTCGAACAGCGCGACCTCGGTGATCTCGATGCGCAGGCGCGCCGGGTCGACGTTCGCATCCGACAGCAGACCCAGCAGGCGGTCGGCGAAATCGGCGGAACGGAAATGGCGCGGCGAGACATTCACCGACACGTAGCCCTCGGTCATCGCGGTGGCCATGTCCTGGATCACGCGGGCGTAGAGCAGCCAGTCCACCTGTTCGATCAGGCCGCTGTCCTCGCCCACGCCGATGAACTCGCCCGGCGCGAGCAGGCCGCGGCGTTCGTGGCTCCAGCGGAGCAACGCTTCGTGGCCGAGCACCACGCCGTCGGCGATGCGCACGATCGGCTGGTAATGCGGTTCGAAGGCGTCGGCGTTGATCGCGCGGCGCAGGTCGGCTTCCAGGTCGAGGATGCGCGTGGCTTCGTCGCGCATCGCTTCGTCGAACACGGCGCTGCGGTCGCGGCCGGCGCCCTTGGCGCGGTACATCGCGGCGTCGGCGTCGCGCAGCATGTCTTCGCCGCTGCGATAGCGCGGCACCCACAGCGCGATGCCGATGCTCGCCGTCGGGAACAGTTCGCGGCCCGCGATCCACACCGGCGCCCCCAACGCGCCGAGCACGCGGCCGGCCAGTTCCTCGGCCATGCCCTGCCCGTCGATCTGTTCGACGAGGATGGCGAATTCGTCGCCGCCCAGGCGCGCGACGGTGTCGCCCGCGCGCACGGCCGCGACGATGCGGCGGCCGGCCTCGATCAGCAGTTCGTCGCCGACCGCGTGGCCGACGGAGTCGTTGACCAGCTTGAAGCGATCCAGGTCGAGGAACAGCACGGCGAAGGTGCGGTGTTCTTCGCTCGCCGGATCCGACGCGCGGGCGCGCTGGATCGCGAGCGCGAGGCGTTCGAGCAGCTGTGCGCGGTTCGGCAGGCCCGTCAGCGTGTCGTGCTGCGCCTGGTGCGTGAGGCGGCGCTCGGCGTGCATGCGCTCGCCGATCTGCGACATGAGCTCGGCGTTGGCGGCGGCCAGTTCGCGCGTGCGTTCTTCGACGCGGCGTTCGAGTTCGGCGTGCGCGGCCATCAACCGGTCCTGCGCCTGCTTGCGCTGCAGGCCGCTGCCGATGTGGTGCGCGACGAACGTCAGCAGTTCCTGGTCGCGCGGCGTGAATGCCACCGCCGGCGAATAGCTCTGCACCGCGATCACGCCCACCACCAGGTCGTCGCGGAACAGCGGCACGCCCAGCCAGTTGTGCGACAGCGTGCCCATCGTCTTGACCTTGCCTTCGCGGTCCAGGTCTTCGATGGCCTTGCGGTCGGCGAGCACGGCGCGGCCGGTCTTGATGACGAACTCGGTCATGCCCATGCCGAACTTGCGGCGCGGGCGGTTGGGATCGCGTTCGTCGATGGAGTACGGGAATTCCAGCTCGTCGCCGTCGCCCGCCAGCAGCGCGATGTAGAAGTTGCGCGCGTAGAGCAACTCGCCCACCACGTCGTGCACTTCGGCGTAGAAGCGCTCCAGGCTCTCGGAGGTGATCGACAGCTCGGCGATGCGGAACAGCGCGCGCTGCAGGCGTTCGGCGCGCTGGCGTTCGACGATCTCGGCCTGCAGGACGCGGTTGGCTTCCTGCAGGGCGTGCGTGCGTTCCTCGACGCGGCGTTCCAGTTCGCTGCGCGCCTGGCGGCGGTCGAGCGCGGTGAGGATGTGCTGCGCCACGTACGTCAGCAGCGCGCGGTCTTCGTCGCTGTAGCTGGCGCGGTGTTCGTAGCTCTGCACCACGATCGCGCCGCACACCTGGCCTTCGCGGCGCATCGGCACGCCCAGCCAGTCTTCCGAATCCGGGCCGTGCAGCGGATCGTGCGGGATGTCGAGCTTGGCGCGCAGGGCGGCCGACGGGCCGAGCAGCGGTTCGCCGTGGCGCAGCAGCGCCATGGTCAGGCTGGTCGGGACTTCGGCGACCGGGATCTCGTGCGAGGGATCGGCGATGTAGGGATCGTGGCGATCGGCGAAATACAGGAAGCGCAGGCTCTGCCGCAGTTCGTCGTAGAGCACGATGAAGCAGTTCTCGGCATACATCAGGCTGCCGACGACCGCGTGGATGCGGCGCAGCATCTCGTGCATTTCGAGGTTGGACCCGGCCAGGTCCGCGATTTCGTACAGCGCCTGCTGCAGGCGTTCGGACTTCTGCAGGGACGCGATGCGCGCGTTCGCCTGCCAGGCATCCAGGGACGCGCCGATCGCGCGGCGCGCCAGCGCCTGCCAGCCCTGGCGCGGCGGCGCGGCCACGGCGGTGGGACTGTGGGCGGCCAGGACGATCTCGGTGCCGGTGTCGCTGGTCCAGTGGTCCAGCAGGTCCGGGTCGCGTGCGCGGCCGTGCTTGCCGAGCGTGCGCAGGGCGCGCGCCACCAGGTCGGCGGACGCGCCGTCGTCGGCGGAATACCAGTCGCCCTGCGCGAGGTCGCGCCAGGCCACGACGATCCGTGCGTCGGGCGGCAACAGCTCGCGAATCCCGCGCGCAAGCGCTGGCCCCGCGGCCTGCGCCGCAGGCGCGATCATCGAATCAGCCACGTCCGGGCTGCGCACGGCTACGTCATTCCCCCAACCATGGCCCGGAGGATACCCCGTCCGACGCCATGTGAACGGTCGGTGATCAAGAGGGTCGGGCCTTCCATGAATCCCATGAACGTCGCTTCGGGCCGGGGCCGGCAACCCCGCCGGGGGAACCCGGCCGTTGCACCCCGCATGCCTTCCCTTGCCGGCGCCCTCGCCCTGCCCCTTTCCGTCGACCGCTTCCCGCCCCTCGCGCGAGCCCGTACGCTGCCGGCCATGGACGACGGCGCGCAGGACAGCGACGAGCAACTGATGCTGGACTGGGTCGCCGGCGATGCGGGCGCCTTCGAGCAGCTGTATTCGCGCCATCGCACCCGGCTGTATCGCTTCCTGCTGCGCCACGTGCGCGACAACGCGCTGGCCGACGAGTTCTTCCAGGACATCTGGCAGAAGGTGATCGGCGCGCGCGCGGGCTGGGTGCCGGATGCCCCGTTCGGGACATGGCTGTATCGCATCGCGCACAATCGCCTCGGCGATCACTGGCGCGCCCTGAAGTACCGCCCCCCCGCGCCCGAGGACGCCGACGAACGCGCACTGCGCATTCCCGATCCCGACACGCCCGAGCGCAACCTCTCGGAGTTCGAGCAACGGCGTCGCTTGCAGCGCGCGCTGGACGCATTGCCGCCGGAGCAGCGCGAAGTCGTGCTGCTGCGGCTGGAGCAGGAACTGACGCTGGAGGAAATCGGCGCGATCACCGGCGTGGGCCGGGAAACCGTCAAATCGAGGCTGCGCTACGCGATGGACAAGTTGCGCGCGGGCCTGGGAACCGAATCGCCATGAGCGACGACACCATCCACGACGATGCACCGCTGACGCCGGAAGAGCGCGCCCTCGCGCTGCGCCTGGCGCGCACGGCGCCGCGTGGCGAGCCGTCGTCGGCGCTCGACGCACGCATCCTCGCCGCCGCGCATGCGGCCGCCGCCGAACCGGTCGAAGGCGCCGCCGCGCATGCGCGCCGTCCGCACGCGCGTCGCCAGCGCTGGCCCGCGTTGCTGGGATATGCGGCGACCGCCGCGATCGCCTGTGCCGTCGCGTGGCAATTGCGCCCGCTGCCGGGGCCGCAAGGCGCGACGCAGGCCGCCGCGCACACCGAAGACCCGCTCGCGGAATACAACGCGCCGCCGCCGCCGATGCAAGGCCGCGTGGTTCCGCGCAAGCCGTTGCAGGTGCCGGAACCGCCGCCGGCCGACAGCACGCCGCAGCAGCGCAACAGTGCGTCGGTGCGCCCGGCGACGCGCGCCGATGCGCAGCGCAAGCCGGAAGCGTTCGACACGTTGCCGCCGTTCGAGATCGACGAAGCGATCCATCCGGCCGCCGATGCGGCGGCGAGCGGGAATGTCGCGGCTGCTGCCGCTGCGCCTGCAGCCCCGCCGCCCCCCGCAGCGATGCAGCGCGCCGCTGCACCGGCCGCCGCCCCCGCGGCGAAAGCCGCCGCGGCCGAGTCGCGCCAGCAGGATGCGATCGACATGAGCAGGATCCCCGTGCCGCGCGACACGACCAACGTTCCGTTGATCGACGACCACGGCGAGCCGGCGTCCGCCGAAGCCGACGAAGAAGTCGTCCCGCCGGCCACCGCCGACAGCCCCGCCGTGCGCGACGCCTGGCTGCAGCGCATCCGCGAACTGCAGCATGCGGGCGACCTCGAGGCCGCGCGCGCCAGCCTGCGCGAATTCCGCCATCGCTATCCGCACCAGGTCGTGCCGGAAGACCTGCGCGCGCTCGGCGAATGAGCGACACGCTCGCAGGCCCGGTTTCGCACGCGCTCGAGGTCAAGCACAGCCGGTTCCTCGCGCAGGCCGCGCCGGTCGCCACGCCCGCCGACGCGCTCGCCTTCCATGCGCAACTGGCGCGCACGCCGGCCACGCACCACTGCTGGGCCTACCGCATCGGCCAGGACTATCGCTCCAGCGACGACGGCGAACCGGCGGGCACCGCGGGGCGGCCGATCCTTGCGGCGATCGATGGCCAGGGCTTCGACCAGGTCGTCGTGGTGGTCACGCGCTGGTACGGCGGCATCAACCTCGGTGCGGGGGGCCTCGTGCGCGCCTACGGCGGCGCAGCGGCCGAATGCCTGCGCACCGCGCCGCGCGTGCCCCTGGTCGCGTGGCGGACGCTGGTGGTCGAGGCGCCGTTCGACGACCTGGGCGCCGTCCACGCCGCGCTGGCCGCGCATGGCGCGCAGCGCCTGGCCGAAACCTTCGGCACGCAAGGCGTGCGCCTCGAATTCCGCCTCCCCGACGAACGCGCCGAAGCCCTGGCCGCACACCTGCGCGACGCCACCCGCAACCGCGCGCGCATCGGGGACAATGCGGGCCAATGAGCCGACGTTCCCGCGACATCCCCACCGACGTGCCCATCGACCCCGCGCAGGCGAAGGGCCGGCTGCTGACGCTGCGCGCGCTGTGGCCATTCGTGAAGCGCCATCGCGTGCTGTTCGCTGCCTGGCTGGTCGCGCTCGGTGCGTCGTCGGCGGCCACGCTGAGCCTGCCGCCCGCGGTGAAGCGCATGGTCGACCAGGGCTTCTCGAGCCCGGAAGGCATCGATTCGAGCTTCGGCCTGCTGATGCTGGTGATCGCCGCGCTCGCGCTGGCCACCGGCGCGCGCTTCTTCTTCATCACCCTGCTGGGCGAGCGCGTGGTCGCCGACCTGCGGCAACGCTTGTACTCGCACCTGCTCACGCTGGATCCGGCGTTCTTCGAACGCACGCGCAGCGGTGAACTGGTGTCGCGCCTGTCGGCCGACAGCGAAATGCTGCGCGGCGTCGTGGGCTCAAGCATTTCGGTGGCGCTGCGCAGCTTCGTGATGGTGCTGGGCAGCATCGTGATGATGTTCGTGACGCAGCCGCGGCTGGCGGCGTGGACGCTCGTCGGCATTCCGTTGTTCGTCTTGCCGATCGTGGTCGGCAGCCGCCGCCTGCGGAAGATCTCGCGGCAGAGCCAGGACCGCGTCGCCGATGCGAATGCGTTGGCCAGCGAAGTGATCGGCGCCATCCGCACCGTGCAGGCGCACGCGCGCGAACCCTACGAGCGCGAACGCTTCTTCGGCGCCGTGGCCACGGCCGTCGCCACCGCGCGGCGTCGCATCGGCTTGCAGGCCATCGTCACCGTCGTGTCGATGCTCGCCTTCCTCGGCGCGATCGTGCTGGTGCTGTGGTCGGGCGCGCACGACGTGGTATCGCATCGCATCACCGCCGGCACGCTCGGGCAGTTCATGTTGTACGCGGTGCTGGGGGGCGGTTCGGTCGGTGCGCTGGCGGAAGTCTGGAACGACCTGCAGCGCGCGGCCGGCGGCATGGGGCGCATCGACGAGTTGCTGCAGGAACGCGCGAATCTCGTCGCACCGGAACACCCTGTGTCGCTGCCGCAGCCGCTGCGCGGCGAGATCGCGTTCGAAGACGTCGCCTTCCACTATCCCTCGCGGCCGGATGCCCCGGCGCTCGAAGGCTTCAGCCTGCGCGTGCAGCCGGGCGAAACGGTGGCGCTGGTCGGGCCGTCCGGCGCCGGCAAGAGCACCGTGTTCGCGTTGCTGCTGCGCTTCCACGATCCGCAGGGCGGGCGCGTGTGCGTGGAAGGCATCGACATCCGCGACGTCGATCCCGCCCAGCTGCGCGAATCCATCGCGCTCGTGCCGCAATCGCCGACCATCTTCGCCGCGAGCGCGCGCGACAACATCCGTTACGGGCGCCTGGAAGCGAGCGACGCGGAGGTCGAAGCCGCCGCGCGTTCGGCCGAAGCGCACGAGTTCGTGTCCGTGCTGCCGGGCGGCTACGACAGCGAACTCGGCGAACGCGGCGCGCGCCTGTCCGGCGGCCAGCAGCAGCGCATCGCGATCGCGCGCGCGCTGTTGAAGGACGCGCCCATCCTGCTGCTCGACGAAGCCACCTCCGCGCTCGACGCGCAGAGCGAACGCGCCGTGCAGCACGCGCTGGAACGCCTCATGCAGGGGCGCACGACGCTGGTCATCGCGCATCGCCTGGCGACCGTGCTGAAGGCCGACCGCATCGTGGTGATGGACGCCGGCCGCATCGTGGCCGAAGGCACGCATGCCGAACTGCTCGCGCAAGGCGGCCTGTATGCGGACCTCGCGCGCCTGCAATTCCTGGACTCACCCCATGCCTGATTTCCAACCCGTCGCCGACTTCATCCTCGAGATCGACCGCCTCAAGGGCGTGACGCGCAAGTCGAAGCCCGTCGGGCTGGACCGCTACGAGAACTCGGCCGAACACAGCTGGCAGATCGCGTTGTTCGCCGCGGCCATGGCCGACTTCGCCGAGCCCGGCATCGATGTGCAACGCGTGGTCGCGATGCTGCTGGTGCACGACATCGGCGAGATCGATACCGGCGACACGATCGTCTACGCCGAGGAAGGCCTGGCCGAGCGCAAGGCGGCCGAGCGCGTGGCGGTCGAACGCATCTTCGGGATGCTGCCGAATGCGCACGGCGCGCGGTTCCTCGCGTTGTGGGAAGAATTCGAAGACGGGGCGACGCCGGAAGCGCGCTTCGCGCATGCAGCCGATCGCGCGATGCCGGTGCTGCTCAACCTCGCGCAGGGCGGCGGAAGCTGGGTGGAGAACGGGATCAGCTTCGATCGCGTCGTGCGCAAGGTCGGGCCGCCGATCCAGGCCGGGTGCCCGGCGCTGTGGGCGTGGCTGGAGCCGCAACTGGTCGCGGCGAAGACGAAAGGCTTCTTCGGCGCCTAGCGCGCGCGCGACAACACCGGCGCGACGTCGTCGCCCGCCGGCAACGTGCCGAACACCTGGCCCCGCGCACCCGCCAGGCGACTGCGGCAGAACAGGTCCGCGCACGCGGCATTCGCCCGCAACAACACCGACGCCTGCAAGGCGAGCGCCATGCGTTCGACCAGCATGCGCGCCTCCGCTTCCTGCGGCGCGCCCGTGGCGTCGCGCAGGCGCGTCGTTTCCGCATCGAGCGCCGCATGCAATCCACTCGCTGCATCGAGTTCGGCGAAGAAGGCCGCCGCGCTCTCCGGCTCGCGGTGCAACGCGCGCAGCACGTCGAGGCACTGGATGTTGCCGCTGCCTTCCCAGATCGAATTGAGCGGCGCCTGCCGGTACAGGCGCGGCAGGATCGATTCCTCGACGTAGCCCGCACCGCCCAGGCACTCCTGCGCTTCGTTGACGAACGCCGGCGCGCGCTTGCAGATCCAGTACTTGCCGATCGCGGTGGCGATGCGCGCGAATGCGGCTTCGCCCGCATCGCGCCCGGCGGCATCCACGGCGCGCGCGACCCGCATCGATAAAGCAAGCGCCGCTTCGGCTTCCAGCGCCAAGTCGGCGAGCACGTTGCGCATCAACGGCTGGTCGACGAGCAACTTCCCGAACGCACTGCGATGCCGCGCATGGTGCAGCGCGTGCGCAAGCGCCATGCGCATTTCCGCCGCCGAGCCCAGCATGCAGTCCAGGCGCGTCAGCATCACCATGTCGAGGATGGTCGCGATGCCGCGACCTTCGTCGCCGATGCGTCGTGCCCATGCGCCCTGGAATTCGACTTCCGAAGACGCATTCGACCAGTCGCCCAACTTGTCCTTCAGCCGCACCAGCGTGAACGCATTGCGCGCGCCGTCGGGCAGGCGCCGCGGCAACAGGAAGCACGTGAGCCCGCCCGGTGCCTGCGCCAGCACGAGGAACCCGTCGGACATCGGCGCGCTGAAAAACCATTTGTGCCCGGTGAGCGCGTACGTGCCCGTCTCGGCGAGCGCGTCGGCGCGCGTGGTGTTGGCGCGCACGTCCGACCCGCCCTGCGTCTCCGTCATGCCCATGCCCAGCGTCACGCCGCGCTTGTCGCCGATCGGCACCTCGCGTGCGTCGTAATGCGGCGCGGCGGCCTTGGCGGCCCACTCGGCCAGCGTGGGTTCGCGGCGCAGCGCGGGCACCGCCGCATGCGTCATCGTCAGCGGGCAACTGGTGCCGGGTTCCACCTGGTGGTGCAGGTAGCTCAACGCCGCGCGCGCCACGTGCACGCCTTGCGCCGGCGCGTGCCACGACAGGCCGGCGACGCCGTGTTCGATCGCGGCCTGCATCAGCGCGTGGTAGTTCGGGTGGAACTCCACGCGATCGATGCGCGCCCCGAACCGGTCGTGCGTGCGCAGCCGCGGCCTGTCGCGATGCGCATCGAACGAGAGCGCGTACAACGCATCGCCCGCAAGCCGCGCGTAGGTTTCGATGCGTCCCGCATGCGCCCCCGCCCCTTCGCGCGCCACCGCGTCCCGCAATGCAGCATCGTCGGCCCACAGGTCGCGCGGGGCGAATTCGGGGGGCTGGTTGGTCGGCTCGGTCATGGCCGCATTCTGCGCCCGCCGCGCGCCCGAAAAAAAACCCCGCCGGAGCGGGGTTTCCCTTGCTGCGTTGCGTGTCCGGTCAGGCGACCGGGATCACGCCAGCGGCTTGCGCTCCCTTCGGACCCTGCACGACGTCGTAGCTGACGCGCTGGCCTTCCTGCAGGCTGCGAAAGCCCTTGGAGTTGATCGCCGAGTAATGCACGAACACATCGGCGCTTCCGTCTTCCGGGGCGATGAACCCGAAACCCTTCGCGTCGTTGAACCACTTCACGGTGCCGTACTGCATAACCTGTGTGACCTCGTCTGGATGCGATGTACGTGCGCACCGGTGCGGGGGCCCGGGGCGCACGGGCCGGAGTATGCATGGATGAACGGGACGCGCAACACCGCGCCGGCACGGCTCAATCGGCGAGCAGCGACCGCAGCAATGGCGGGATTCCACTGGAAGCGGTTTCAACGATGGACAGGACGTCGGCCATCGTGATTTCCGCATCGTCGCCGCAGCCGGCCGCCCAGTTGGCGACGATGCCGAGGCACGCATATTGCAGGCCCATTTCGCGCGCGAGGCCCGCCTCGGGCATGCCGGTCATGCCGACCAGGTCGCAGCCGTCGCGGCGCATGCGCGCGATCTCCGCGCGCGTTTCCAGGCGGGGACCCTGGGTGGCGCCGTAGCAGCCACCGTCGACGACGGCCACGCCCGCACGCTGCGCTGCAGCGAGGACCTGCGCGCGCACGGCATTGGTGTACGGATCGCCGAAGTCGACGTGCAGCACGTCGGTGCCGGGCTCCTCGCAGATCGTCGAGACGCGGCCCCAGGTGTAGTCGATCAACTGGTCGGGGCACGCGAGCACGCCGGGTCCGAAGCGTTCGGTGATGCCGCCCACCGTGTTGATCGCGAGCACGCGGGTGACCCCGATCTTGTGCAGCGCAGCGAGGTTGGCGCGGTAGTTGATGCGGTGCGGCGGGACGCCGTGGTCTTCGCCGTGGCGCGCGAGGAATGCGACGCGCTTGCCATCGATCATGCCCACGCGCACCGGCCCGGACGGGAAGCCGTAATGCGTTTCCGGCAGGTGGGTCTCGACCGCTTCGAGCCCGGCGATGCGATAGACGCCGGTGCCGCCGATGACGCCCAGGGCGATGTCCGCGTGCATGCTCACTCCTTCAGCGCGTAGATGGCCGGCAGGTTGCGGCCCTGTTCCTTGAAGTCCATGCCGTAGCCGAACACGTAGCGGTCCGGCACCACGAGGCCGGCGTAGTCGGCGTGCAGGCCGGCCACGCAGCGGTCGTGCTGCTTGACGGCGAGCGCGGCGATGCGGACGTCGCTCGCGCCCTGCTGCCGGCACCACGCGCGCACTTCGGCCAGCGTGTGGCCTTCGTCGACGATGTCGTCGACCAGCAACACGCGACGGCCGCGCAGCGGCGTGGCCGGACGATGCTTCCAGTGCAGCGCGCCGCCCGACGTGGCGCCGCGATAGCGCGTTGCATGCAGGTAATCGAATTCCAGGTCGAGCCCCAGCGCGCCGATCTCCAGCGCGAGCTGGCCGGCGAACGGCAGGCCGCCGTGCATCACCGTGAGGTACACGGGCACGCTGCCGGCGAAGTCGTTGCGGATGCGCGCGGCCATCCGCGCGATCGCCTGTTCGATGACCTGCCGGTCGTGGATGACGTCGGCGGTGGCGAGCGCTTCAGGCAGATCGTGCGGCAGCTTCATGCGAGGTCGCCCCCGAAGCGTGCGTGCGATTCCTGGTAGCGCGCGTCGGCGAGCAGGCCGTCCCACGCGAGCGGACCGCGACCGATCAGGCCGGCGAGCGCCATCGTGTTGAGCGTGCGGCCTTCCACCGCGGCGAGCGATTCGGTCACCAGGTCCGGATGGCAGACGAGCACCACATCGCAGCCTGCATCCAGGTGCGCATCGATGCGCGCCTTGACGCCGCCGGCGGAGAACGCCGCGGCCATGCCGATGTCGTCGGAGAACACGACCCCGCGGAAGCCCATCTGCTTGCGCAGGATGTCCTGGATCCACACCGGCGAATACCCGGCCGGTTCCGGCGCGACCTGCGGATACACCACGTGCGCCATCATCACCGCGTCGGCGCCGGCATCGATGCCGGCCACGAACGGCACGAGGTCGAGCAGTTCGATTTCGCCGAACGGACGCGGATCCACCGCATCGTCGAAGTGCGTGTCTTCGAGCACCGAACCGTGGCCGGGGAAATGCTTGAGCGTGGCCGCCATGTCGGCGGCGTGCATGCCGGCGACATAGGCGCGCGTGAACTCGGCGACGATCTGCGGATCGTGCGAGAACGCGCGGTCGCCGATCGCGCGGTTGCCGCGGCCCAGGTCCACGACGGGCGCGAAGCTGAGGTCCACGCCGCTGGCGCGCACTTCGCTCGCCATGAGCCAGGCATGTTCCTTCGCCAGTTCGATCGCACGGTCGGGGTTGCTGCCGTAGAGCTTGCCGAAGCCTTCCAGCGCGGGCAGCGCGCTGTACCCGTCGCGGAAGCGCTGCACGCGGCCGCCTTCCTGGTCCACGCACACCAGCTGCGGGCGCGGCGCGGCTTCGCGGATGGCCTGCGAGAGTTCGGCGACCTGCTGGCGCGAGGCGAAGTTGCGGGCGAACAGGATCACGCCGGCGCACGCATCGTGCTGCAGCCAGTCGCGTTCCTGTGCGTTGAGTTCGGTGCCGGCGACGCCGATCACGAGCATGCGGGGGATTCCTTCTGGGTCAGGCGCCGGATCATACGGTCAGCGCGGTTCGAACATCGCGATGCTTTCCACATGCGCGGTATGGGGGAACATGTCCATCACGCCGGCCGCGCGCAGCTTCCAGCCGCGCTCGTTCACGAGGTACCCGGCGTCGCGCGCCAGCGAGGCCGGGTGGCAGCTCACGTAGACGATGCGCTTCAGGCCGCCCAGCGGCAGTTGCTTGAGCACCACGTCGGCGCCCGAGCGCGGCGGGTCGAGCAGCAGGCGGTCGAAGCCGGCGCGCATCCAGGCGTGCGCGGACAGGTCCTGCGCGAGGTCGGCGGCGTGGAAGTCCACGTTGTCCAGGTGGTTGTGCGTGGCGTTCTCGCGTGCGCGGCGGATGAGGCCGGCGTCGCCTTCCACGCCCACGACTTCGTTCGCCACGCGCGCCAGCGGCAGCGTGAAATTGCCGAGGCCGCAGAACAGGTCGAGCACGCGATCGCCGGCTTGCACGTCGAGCAGGTCGAGCGTGCGCGCGATCATCTTCTGGTTGAGCCCGGCGTTGACCTGGATGAAGTCGAGCGGGCGGAACTGGAGTTCGATGTCCCACGCCGGCAGCGTGAACGCGAGCTTCGGCGCATGCGGCCACAACGCGTGCACCGAATCGATGCCGCCGGGCTGCAGGAAGATCGCGAAGTCGTGCGCCTGCGCGAACGCGGTGAGCGCGGCAAGGTCGCACTCGGACAACGGCATCATGTGGCGGAACACGAGCGCCACGGTGTCGTCGCCCGCGATGAATTCCACCTGCGGCACCTGGGCGCGCGCATCGAGGCCGTCGATCAGCGCCGACAACGCGGCGATCTTCATGCCGATCTGCGGCATCACCGTGTGGCATTCCGACAGGTCGGCGACGAAGCGCCCGTCCTGTTCGCGGAAGCCGACGAGCGTCTTGTCCTTCTTGTCGACGCGACGCACGGAGAAGCGGCCCTTGCGGCGATAGCCCCACGCGGCATCGACGAGGGGTTCGAGCACGGTCTGCGGCGTGACGTGGCCGATGCGTTCGAGGTTGTCCAGCAGCACGCGTTGCTTGGCGTGGATTTGCTTGCCTTCGTCGAGGTGCTGGAGCGCGCAGCCGCCGCAGGTGCCGAAGTGCGGGCAGCGCGGGGTCACGCGGTCGGGCGAGGCGGAGAGGACTTCCAGGGTCCTGGCTTCGTCGAAGCTGCGATGGCGCTGCGTGAGCTGCGCCACCACGGTTTCGCCCGGCAGCGCGCCGGACACGAACACGGCCTTGCCGGCGCCGGGGACCTTGGGATCTGCGCGGCGCGCGACACCGCGGCCGTCGTGGGTCTGATCGACGATGTCGATCGTGAAAGGGGTCTGGTCGATGCGGGCCAAGGGAACGACTTCGGGGGACGGCGGCCGGGCATT
Source organism: Noviluteimonas caseinilytica (assembly GCF_018406605.1). Taxonomy (GTDB): domain Bacteria; phylum Pseudomonadota; class Gammaproteobacteria; order Xanthomonadales; family Xanthomonadaceae; genus Noviluteimonas; species Noviluteimonas caseinilytica. The sequence goes on from NZ_AP024545.1 coordinate 208,789, forward strand.
ATCGCCGGTCGCGCGCCCCCCGGGCCCGCAGGCTTACTTCTGCTTCCAGGCGCCGCCCGCGTCCTGGTACCACCAGCCGCCGTGCGCGCTGTCGACCCACTGCTTGGCGAAGATGGCGCGGAGCTTGCCTTCCCAGTCCGGGTGGCCGTTGGCGACCGCCATTTCGCGGTACAGGGCCTTGCGGTCGCGGTTGTCGTCGTTCACGGCCGACTGCATGCCCACGCGGTCCTTCAGCTCCAGCTGCGCCGGATCGCGCAGCACCACCAGGCCATCGTTGCTGTAGCCCAGCGCGCCGGCGTCGAAGCCCTTGCGCAGGCTCGCGTCGAAGCGCGATTCCATGCGGGCCTGGATGGCCTGGATGGCCGGTGCCTTGATGCTGATGTCGGGCGTCTCCTGCGCCTGCGCGCTGCCGATGCCGACCAGCGAGAGCGGATCGATGCGGCGGATCAGCGCGGCCATGCCGCCGCCCGGCGTGGCCGGCTTGGCGGGCTGGGTGGCGGCGTCGTCGCCGATCACCTTCTCGACGAATTGCTTCGCCGCTTCCTTCGCTTCGGCCGCGGGGAAGTACACGTTGATGGTGACGCAGGCGCTGAGCGCCGCCAGGGCGCCCATCGATGCGAGCGAACCGCCCAGGAAGCCGGCTTTCGAACGTCGGTTGCGCATGTTGGAGTCCTTGGCGTTGCGTGGATGGAAGGTCATTCGACGACGGGTTTCACCTCGCCCGAGCCGACCGCCGCGAGGCGTTCGACGAGGGTGGGCCAATCGACCCGGCGGTGGATCCCGTTGACCGTCAGGCGCGGGATGCCCGCACCGTCGACGATAGTAAAGGTGTCGCCCGCTGAACGCAGGCCCGTCATTTCACACACTTCGTTGGCCAGGCGACAGCCGATGCCGATGCGCCGATAACCGAAGTCGTCGAACAGCCCGATCAGCTTGCCCTGCAGGGTGGTGACGAACGAGGAATCGCCGACGCTCGAAATGCTCTGCACGGCGCGCTGGCTGATGCGCTGGCGCACGCCGCGCGGCGGCGTGTCGGTGTGCAGCCGTGCGTCGAAGGCCGTGACGCTCCAGTCGACCAGGCGCAGCGCGTCGATCGTGCCGTCCAGGCGCCCGGTGATGCTGCCGAAGTCGAAGACTTCGGTGAGGGCGAGCAAATCGAGGTCGTCGATGCGCAGGTCGGCCGCGAGCGTGGGCGCCACGCCGAACGGACGCTCCATCGATAGCGACGACACATCCACGCGCCCGTCGAACATCGCCATCGACAGGCCGCCTTCGAAGTCGAGGCGTTCGTTCGCGTAGTGCGCGCGCGGCAGGCGGCCGGTGAGTTCGCCGCGGAAGGCAGGCCAGCCGAACGTGGTGGCGAGCTGGCCGATGTCGAGGTGGTCCACGCGCAGGCCGAACACCGCGTCGGCGCCCTGCCCGTTCGCCGGCGGGCGCAGCGTCATGTCCTCGAAGCGCAGCGAACCGCCGAGGAAGGGAACATCGACGGGCGCGGTGAGGGCGATCGCGCCGCGTTCGCTGCGCAGCGGCAGCGAGGCGGCATCGAACTTCAGGCCGTACAGCGCGCCGTCGTGCCAACGCAGCGCACTGGTTTCGGCGGCGTCGCCGGAGAAGCGCAGTTCGCCGTCGAGGCCATGGAAGGCGAAGCGTCCGCCGGGATCGACGATGTCCACCGCGTGCGGCGTCGCGACGAAATCGCGCAACCCGGATTCGTCGAGGCGCACGTGCGCATCCAGCGCGCCGGACAGCGCGAGTTCGCCGAGGCCCGCGTTGCCGAGCACGCCGGACAGGTAGCGATCGCGCACGGGGGCGAGGTCGCGGCTGCGGACCTGCAAATCGAGCGCGCGCAGTGCCGCGTCTTCGGCGAACGTAGCGCTGCCGGTCACTTGCAGCACGTTGCCGTCGTCCCACGAGAGGCGCGGCAGGCGCCAGCCGTCGCCGACGCGATGTTCGGCCGCGATCGACAACGCGACCGGGGTCGCGGGCAATGCGACGTACGTGGTGCCGACGAGGAATTCGCCGCCGCGCAGCGTGCCGTCGAGCGTGAGCAGCGACGGCGTTGGCGCATCGTTGATGCGGTAGTCGAAATCGAACGCACCGGCGAGATGGTCGCCCGCGATGCTGGCGTCGGTGGTTTCGAGTTTCAGGCCGTTCGTTTGCAGATGACCGGCGATCTGCAGCGGACCGCGTTTCGGGCTGCGCACGTCCACGCGCCCGTCGAGCGTGCCGCCCTGCAGGCGCGCATCCGCCCACGCCTGCGACAACAGGCCTTGCGCCCAGGCGATCGGCACCTGCGCGAGATCGACGCGGGTGAGATCGGGCGTGGCGGCATTGCGTTCGACGGCGAGCACGCCGCGGCCGCGACCGAAACGCGCGCGCGTATCGGCGGCATCGAAGGCGATCGACAGCGCGAACGTGTCGCGCCCGCTGCGCAACGTGCCGTCGCACTGCCAGCCTGCGCGCGGCGCACGCCGCAACGGACAGGTCCACGCGAGGTTGCGCGCATGCACGCCGAGGTCGGGCGCATCGACGCGCGCGGCGGTGAGGTGCAATGCGCCTTCGGTCGCATTCGCGGGCCAGTCCAGGTGCACGTGCACGCCTTCGAGCGTGGCGATGGGCAGGCGCACGCGGGCGATGTCGGCATCGAGCGTGCGCGCGTGCGCAACGCCGGCGAACAGCGCGAGCAGCAGGGCGACGGCGTGGCGCAGGGGCTTCACCGGCGGGAGGATAGCGGGGCCGGCGTCTTCAGGGATTTCGCGGGCGCGACAAGCGCCCGAGTTCGGCCAGCATGTCCCACGACTTCAGCCCGCGCGGCCCGAGGTGGTGGGCCAGCACGTCGCGCAGGGCGCGGCGCAGGCTGGCGAGGTCTTCCGGGCCGGGCTGGACGTCGGACGCCAGCGCGAGCAAGGCCGATCCGGTGGCGGCGGTGTCGCGGTCGCCCTGCCCGCGGTCGTGTCGGACGCGGCGCGGGCCTTGTTCGGGATCGAGGCGATAGCGCGCGGCGGGATCGATCGGTACGCCGTCGACATCGACATCCAGCGCGAGGCCGAAGCCCAGGGCTTCGAGCAGGTCGCGTTCGAACAGGCGCAGCGTCCACGCGACCGGTGCGTCCGAGCCCAGGCCTGCGCGCACCTGGCCGTAGGTCGCGAAGATCTCCGAATGCGGATCGCCGCGCGGCGCCAGGCGCAGCACGAGTTCGTTGACGTAGAACGCGGCGAGCGCGGCGTCGCCCTGCAGCAGCGGTGCGGCGTCGAGCGCTTCTGCCTGGCGCAGTTGCGCGAGTTCGCCGCGCAGCACGCAATCCAGGCGGACGTATTGCAACGGTTGCAACGCGGCGCGCAGCACGTGGCGCTTCGGCCCGCCGACGCCGCGCGCGACCAGCCCCATGCGGCCGTGGTTCTGCGACAGCACTTCGACGAGCAGGCTGGTCTCGCGCCAGGCGCGCGTGTGCAGGACGTAGGCGGGTTCGTCGACGATGCGCATGCGTCAGCGGCGTGGCACGCGATGCGGGGGCGCGATCAGTCGTGGTAGCCGAGCGTGCGCAGTGCGGCCTCGTCGTTCGACCAGCCTTCGCGCACGCGCACCCAGGTTTCCAGGAACACCTTGCTGTCGAACAGGCGTTCCATCTGCCCGCGCGCGCGCGTGCCGATCTCGCGCAGGCGTTCGCCGCCCTTGCCGATCACGATGGCCTTCTGCCCGTCGCGTTCCACCCAGATCACCGCGCCGATGCGCAGCAGCTTGCCGTCGACGGCGAACTGTTCGATCTCCACGGTGGTGGCGTACGGCAGTTCCGCGCCGAGCTGGCGCATCAGTTGTTCGCGCACCAGTTCGCCGGCGAGGAAGCGCTGGCTCTTGTCGGTGATTTCGTCTTCGCCGTACAGCGCGGCTTGCTCCGGCACGAGCGGCAGCAGGCTGTCGACGAGGTCTTCGAGCCCCTTGCGCTTGAGCGCGGAGATCGGATGCACGGCCGCGAACTCGCGATCCTTCGCCACCTCGGCGAGGAACGGCAGCAGCTTGCCCTTGTCCTTGATGCGATCGACCTGGTTGACCGCCAGCACCACCGGCACGCCGGCCTCCTTCAGCGCTTCGTAGGCGAGCGTGTCTTCGTCGTCCCAGCGGCCGGCTTCGATCACCAGCAGCGCGGCGTCCACGCCTTCCAGCGCGCCGCGGGCGGCGCGGTTCATCATCCGGTTCATCGCCTTCTTCTGCTCGCGGTGCAGGCCGGGCGTGTCGACCAGCAGCAACTGGCCGTGCGGGAACGAGGCGATGCCGAGCAGCCGGTGGCGCGTGGTCTGCGGACGGTTGGAGGTGATGCTGATCTTGAAGCCGACGAGGGCGTTGACGAGCGTCGACTTGCCCACGTTCGGGCGGCCGATCACGGCGACGTGGCCGGCGCGGTGGGAGGGGAGGTCTGTCATGCGGGGATTCTAAGCCCGCGGCCCTGCCGGCGCCCGCGATTCTCGCCAAAACGAGGCGCTGCAACGCGCGTCAGTTGGGATCGAGCGTGGCGAGGATGCGTTCCGCGGCGACCTGCTCGGCGGCGCGGCGCGAATGTCCCTCGCCCACGCACTCCATCGGCGGATCGGCCAGCGTGCAGGCCACGCTGAACTGCTTGGCGTGTTCGTCGCCGGATTCGGCCAGCAGGCGGTAGACCGGCAGCGGCTTCTGGCGCGCCTGCACCCATTCCTGCAGGCGCGTCTTGCCGTCCTTGCCGAGCTTGTTGGGCGGCGGCAGCGCGGCGATGGCCGCTTCGAACCAGGGCAGGACGGCGGCGCGGCACGCTTCGAAGCCGGCATCCAGGTGGATGGCGCCGATGATCGCTTCCAGCGCGTCGGCCAGGATCGAGTCGCGGCGATGGCCGCCGGACTTCATCTCGCCGGGGCCCAGGATCAGCTTTTCGCCCAGCTGCATGTGCCGCGCGATGGCGGCCAGCGAGGACTCGCGCACGAGTTCGGCGCGGGCGCGGGTAAGCGTGCCTTCGTCGGCCTTCGGCCAGTGCGCGTAGAGGGCTTCGGCGACGATCAGGTTGACGAGCGCGTCGCCGAGGAATTCCAGCCGCTCGTTGTGGATGGACGCGGCGCTGCGGTGGGTGAGCGCCTGGACGAGCAAGCCGGGGTCGGTGAATTCGACCCCGGGCAGCCGCGGCGCCCCGTCAGTCGGACGGGCCACCGTGGGTGAGTTCCTGCACGTTCTCGAAGTTGCCGACGACGTCGAGGTTGGAGATCAGCGGACGGCGCACTTCGTACTTCACCGTCATCTTCCAGCCGCCGCCCATGCGCTCGATCTTGACGTTCTCCGCCTTCACGTTCTCCGAGTAGTTCACGTAGAGGCGGCGGAAGAACAGGTTGCGAATCTTGTCGGTCCCGGCGTTGTTGATGCCGGGCTCCAGGGCCAGGCCCTGCATGGACTTCTTGACGGCGTAGTACTCGGTGTACATCGGGATCACCTTCATCCCGACGTAGATGAAAATGCCCGCCACCGCGAGGATGGCGATGAACCCCAACAGCGTGATGCCGCGTTGCGTGCGCTTCATTTGGATCCCCTTCCCCATACCCGAAATTCGTGCCCGTTACGGGATGCTCGACCCCATCCTCGAGAAATCCACCCCGCCCGCGCTCCAGTCCCAGTTCAACCAGATCAGGAAGGCCTTGCCGCGGAGGTTTTCCTCCGGCAGGAAGTGCACTTCCCAGAAGCGACTGTCCTCAGAATTATCACGATTGTCGCCCATGACGAAATACTGCCCCGGCGGCACCGTCCACTCCCCCTCGCCCTGCTGGGTGAAGTACGCCGAATCCTCGCGTTCGAGGACGTCGTGCGGGCGACCCGGCAGCTGTTCCTGCAACAGGTCGGCCCCGGTCATGTCCGCGCCCTGGCCCTTGCCGACATAGTTGCCGATCTTCGCGTAGCGCATCGGGACACCGTTCACGTACACGGTGTTGGCCCGGTAGGCCACCGTGTCGCCGGGCAGGCCGATGACGCGCTTGATCCAGTCCTGGTCGGGATGGTGCGGCGGGCGGAAGACCACCACGTCGCCCCGCTTGGGTTCGCCGATGGCGAGGAACTTGTGGTTGTTGATCGGCAGCCGCAGGCCGTAGGCGAACTTGTTGACCAGGATGAAGTCGCCGATCAGCAGCGTGGGCATCATCGAGCTGGACGGGATCTTGAACGGCTCGGCGACGAAGCTGCGCAACCCCAGCACCAGGGCCAGGACCGGGAAGAACGCACGCGAATAGTCGACGAGGATGGGTTCCTTCTCGTCCAGCAGGCCGGCGCGCTCGGCGCGGCGCTTGGCGAAGAACAGGCGGTCCACCAACCAGATGAGGCCGGTGAGCAGGGTCAGCCCCACCAGGACCTTCTCGAACCACGCAATCATGCCTGCTCCTTTTACCGGCCCGTCGGGCGCAGCTTACTTGTTGTCGACCTGCAGGACGGCGAGGAACGCCTCCTGGGGGATTTCCACGCGTCCGACCTGCTTCATCCGCTTCTTGCCCTCTTTCTGCTTCTCGAGGAGCTTCTTCTTGCGGGAGGCATCGCCGCCGTAGCACTTGGCCAGCACGTTCTTGCGCAGCGCCTTGACCGTGCTGCGCGAAATGATCTGCGAGCCGACCGCGGCCTGGATCGCCACGTCGAACATCTGCCGCGGGATCAGCTCGCGCATCTTCTCGGTCAGGTCGCGTCCCCGGCGATCGGCGTGCGCACGGTGGGTGATGATGGACAGCGCATCCACCTTGTCGCCGTTGATCAACGTATCCACGCGCACGAACGGGCCAGCCTGGAACCGCACGAAGTGGTAGTCCAGCGAGGCATAGCCGCGCGAGACCGACTTGAGGCGGTCGAAGAAGTCGAGCACCACTTCGGCCATCGGCAGCTCGTAGCTGATCTGCACCTGGCTGCCCATGTACGTGATGCCGACCTGCGAGCCGCGCTTTTCCTCGCACAGGGTGATCACGTTGCCGACGTAGTCCGGCGGCGTGAGCACGTTGGCGCGGATGATCGGTTCGCGGATCTCCTCGATGTGGTTCACCGGCGGGAGCTTGGCCGGGTTGTCCAGCGGCATCACGGTGCCGTCGGTCTTGAGCACTTCGTAGATCACCGTGGGCGCGGTGGTGATCAGGTTGAGGTTGTATTCGCGCTCCAGGCGCTCCTGCACGATCTCCAGGTGCAGCATGCCGAGGAAGCCGCAGCGGAAACCGAAGCCCATGGCCTCGGAGCTTTCGGGTTCGAAGCGCAGGGCGGCGTCGTTGAGGCGCAGTTTTTCCAGCGCTTCGCGCAGCGCGGGGTAGTCCTCGGCATCCACGGGGAACAGGCCCGCGAACACGCGCGGCTGCATTTCCTGGAAGCCGGGCAGCGGCTTGGCGGCCGGATCGTTGGCGAGCGTGAGCGTGTCGCCGACCGGCGCGCCGTGCACGTCCTTGATCGAGGCGGTGATCCAGCCCACTTCGCCCGCGCCGAGTTTCTTCAGCGGCTTGCGCTTCGGGGTGAACACGCCGACGCCTTCGACCTGGTGCGTGCGGCCGGTGGACATCACCAGCATCTTCGCGCCGGGCACGATCTCGCCCTGCATCACGCGCACGAGGCTGACGACGCCGAGGTAGTTGTCGAACCACGAATCGATGATCAGCGCCTGCAGCTTGTCGGTGTCGCGCGGCACCGGCGGCGGGATGCGCTTGACGATGGCTTCGAGCACGTCGACGACGTTGAGGCCGGTCTTGGCGCTGATGGCCACCGCGTCTTCGGCGTCGATGCCGATGACGGCTTCGATTTCCTTCTTGACGCGGTCGATGTCGGCGGTGGGCAGGTCGATCTTGTTGAGGACCGGGACGACTTCCAGGCCCTGCTCGACCGCGGTGTAGCAGTTGGCGACCGACTGGGCCTCGACGCCCTGCGCGGCGTCGACGACGAGCAGCGCGCCTTCGCACGCGGCGAGCGAACGCGAGACTTCGTAGCTGAAGTCCACGTGGCCGGGCGTGTCGATGAAGTTCAACTGGTAGGTCACGCCGTCGCGCGCGGTGTACGGCAGCGACACGGACTGGGCCTTGATGGTGATGCCGCGCTCGCGCTCGATCGGATTGGAGTCGAGCACCTGCGCCTCCATCTCGCGCGCCTCCAGGCCGCCACAGAGTTGGATGATGCGGTCGGCCAGCGTCGACTTGCCGTGGTCGACGTGGGCGATGATCGAGAAGTTGCGAATGAGCTGCATTGAAGGCCGGGCGTGAAAAAGCGCGGCATTATCGCACGGCTGCCCCGCCGCCCCGTGGGGGGATCAGGGCAACGGGGCAGCCGGATGGGCGGGTGTATCGCTTGTTATTGCTCGCTGGGCGTGCTGGCGGGACGCGGGGTGACGGCGACATAGCGGCTGCTGCCGCCGCGCTGCACGAGCAGCATCGCCGTGTCGCCGGCCTTCAGCGCGCGCAGTTCGCGGTCGAGCGCGGCGCGGGTGCCGACGGAATTGCGGCCCACCGCGAGGATCACGTCGCCGGGCTGCAGGCCGGCGCGACGCGCGGCGAGGCCTTCGATGCGCGCGATCGCCACGCCCTCGCCCGCGTCCAGCCCGAGCTGGCGACGCTGCGCCTGGTCGAGGTCTTCGCCGACGATGCCGAGCGGGTTGTCGTGCGTGGGCGCCGGCGTGGCGGACGTGGGGATGGTGCGCGGGCCGGCATCCAGTTCGCCCAGCACCACGGTCACGTCGCGCGACTTGCCGTCGCGCATGATCGTCAGCGTGGTCTTCGCACCCGGGGGCAGCGCGCCCACCAGCGGCGGCAGCGACGAGGCGTCTTCGATCGGCGTGCCGTTGAATGCGCGGATCACGTCGAGGCGCTGCACGCCGGCCTTCGCGGCGCCGCCGCCCGGTTGCACTTCGCGCACGAGCGCGCCGCGCGTGTCGGGCAGGCCGAGTGCGCGGGCCTGGTCGTTGTCGATGCCCTCCAGGCCGATGCCGAGCAGGCCACGGCTGACGCGGCCGCTGCGCTTGAGCTGGTCGACGGCGTTCATCGCCACGTCGATCGGGATCGCGAAGCTCACGCCCATGTAGCCGCCGGAATTGCTGAAGATCTGCGAGTTGATGCCGACCACCTGGCCGCGCGTGTCGAGCAGCGGGCCACCGGAGTTGCCGCGGTTGATCGCGACGTCGGTCTGGATGAAAGGCACGTATTGCTGGTTGGCGTACGGATTGGAACGGCCCACCGCGCTCACGATGCCGGCGGTGACGGAATGATCGAGCCCGAACGGCGACCCGATCGCGACCACCCACTGCCCCGGGCGCAGCGCGCGCGAATCGCCGATGCGCAGCGACGGGAGATTGGTGGCGGCGATCTTGAGCAGCGCGACGTCGGATTGTTCGTCGCTGCCGACGACCTTCGCGGTGAATTCGCGACGATCCGACAGGCGCACCTTCACTTCATCCGCGCCGTCGACCACGTGGTGGTTGGTGAGCACGTAACCGTCGGGCGAGATCAGGAAGCCGGTGCCCATCGACACGCCCTGCCCGCGTCCGCCGGGCGGCATCTGCGGCATCGGCATGCCGGGGCCGAAGAAGCGCCGGAAGAATTCGGGCATGTCTTCGTCGTCGTCCGTCGCCGGCTGGTCCTTCGCTCCGCCGTTGATGTCGGCTTCGACGTTGACGACCGCCGGACCGACCTGGTCGACGAGGTTCGTGAAATCGGGCAGGCCCGAGACCATCTGCGGCGCGGGCGTGGCGGGCGCGGTGGTCTGCGCGTTCGCGTTCGGCATCACGTCGGTGGCGACGAGCACCGCGGTGGTCGCGGTGGCCGTCGCGGCCACCAGCAGGGCATTGCGGAAGACAGGACGGAGTGCGGCGCGCATCGGGGAGGCATCCTCGATCAGGGAAGGGGAATGCGTGGGCGGAAGTGGCTCGGGCTCAGGGCGATTGCGGTGCGATGTCTTCGTTCGCGGCAGGCGCTGCGGTGTCCGCGGGCACGCGCGGGACGAAGGGATAGAAGGACGGCGCCTGCACGTAGTCCGCCGACAGCGCGGCGCTGCCGCTGTATTGCGGCAACACGGCACGCGGCCACGGGCGCGCGGCGTTGGCATCGAACGGCGTCGCGGTGGTCAATACGTTGGGCGGCGTTGCGGGGCGCACATCGGCCACGGCGATGTCGACGACGTCCGCACCGACGACATCCGCACCGACGACATCGGCGGTGACCGGCGAACGCACCGTCGCAGGCGGCGCGGCATTGCGCTGCGCACGTTGCGGTGCGCGGCGCTGGCTGGCCTGGCGCGTGGCGGAAGCGAGCGCCACGCTGGCGCCGACGAGCTGCACGGCGGACGGATCGCCCGCCTGGTCCGGTGCCGTGGGCACCTTCGGCGTGCGCGCGGCGGGCTGCGTTGCGGCCATGTCGCGCGCGGGCGCGGTGTTGCCCGCGGAAGAGGCGACGGTGGGCGCCGATGCAGGGGCATCCGCGGTGTGCGGCAAGCGCGCGAGGAAGAACGCGACCATCGCCGCGGACGCAGCGAGCGCCACCGTGCCCCAGCGACGCGTGGAAGCGGGCTTGGCAACGGGTGCGGGGGCCGAGGCGCGCAACGCATCGTGCACGCGTGCGGCGAACGTGGACGGCATGCGCGGATTGGCTGCGCCGCGCAGCACATCGCCGACGACCTGCCAGCGCTCGCAGCTGTCGCGCCAGTCCTGGTCGTGGTCGAGGCGCTTGAGGGCGAAACGGGCCGCGTCGCCGGCGAGTTCGCCGTCGAACAACGCGCTCAGCGCTTCGCGATCGGAGGTCGGGTGGCTGGTCGTGGTCATCGGGAGGCACGCTCGCGTTTCGGTTCGGTGTCGAGCAAGGGGCGCAGGGCTTCGTCGATCGCATCGCGCGCACGGAAGATGCGGGAACGCACCGTGCCGATGGGGCATTGCATCCGCTCGGCGATCTCTTCGTAACTCAGGCCTTCCACCTCGCGCAGCGTGATCGCTTCGCGCAGTTCGGCGGGAAGCTTGTCGACCACGCGCATCACGGCGGTTTCGATTTCCTGGCGCATCAGTTCGCGTTCCGGGGTGTCGTTGTCGCGGAGGCGGATCCCGGAATCGAAGTGTTCGGCGTCGGAGACGTCGATGTCGTCGGTCGGCGGGCGGCGGTTGTTGGCGACAAGGTGGTTCTTTGCGGTGTTCACTGCGATCCGGTGGAGCCACGTGTAGAACTGGGCGTCGCCGCGGAAGTTCCCGATCGCGCGATAGGCGCGGATGAAGGTTTCCTGCGCGACGTCCTGCACTTCGCTCCAGTCCTTGATGTAACGCGAGATCAGCGCCGCGATCCGGTGCTGGTATTTGCGCACCAGCAGGTCGAAGGCGAGGCTGTCGCCGCGCTGCACCCGGGCCACGAGCGCCTGGTCGAGTTCCTGTGTTTCGTTGTCGGTGGCCATCGCCGCGCCGGGCTCCTGCAGTGGTCGCTCGGCGCATGGCCGGGCCTTGGGACAGTCGATGTCCAGGAAAGTTCACCGCCCGGCCGCGTCGCGGCGGGCTTCACGCGACTCTAATGGGGGCGGCATTGACGGGACTCAAACGCGGCCGGGATCATAGCCCCCTCCCCCGTACCCTGTCGGATGGTCCCATGCTCGCTGGACTCGATGGTCTGCGCTTCCAGCACTGGCGCGTCGAAAGCGCGGCCGACGGCGTGCTGGTGCTGAGCTTCGACCGCGCCGGACAGGGCGTGAACACGCTGTCGCAGGACGTGCTGTTCGAACTGGACGCGCTGCTGGAACGGCTGGCGCTGGATCCGCCGAAGGGCCTGGTGATCCGCTCGGCCAAGGTCGCCGGCTTCATCGCGGGCGCCGACATCAAGGAATTCCAGGCCTTCGACGAGAAGGGCACGGTCGGCGACGCGATCCGTCGCGGGCAGCAGGTGTTCCAGCGGCTGGCCGAACTGCGCTGCCCCACGGTCGCCGCGATCCACGGCCACTGCATGGGCGGCGGCACCGAGATCGCGCTGGCCTGTCGCTATCGCGTCGCCACCAATGATCCCTCCACGCGCATCGGCCTGCCCGAAGTGAAACTCGGCATCTACCCGGGTTGGGGCGGCAGCGTGCGCCTGCCGCGGCTGGTGGGTGCACCGGCGGCGTTCGACATGATGCTGACCGGCCGCACGTTGTCGGCTTCCGCGGCGCGCGCGATGGGCCTGGTCGACAAGGTGGTCGAACCGGCGATGCTCACCGACGCGGCCGTCGAACTCGCGCGCCGCGGCACGACGCGTCCGTTCAAGCAACGCGCGCTTGCATGGCTCACCAACACGTGGCCCGCGCGACAGATCCTCGCGCCGATGCTGGCCAAGCAGGTTGCGCGCAAGGCGCGTCGCGAACACTACCCCGCGCCTTACACGCTCATCGAAACCTGGCGGCGCAGCGGCGGCGGCATCCAGTCGCTGCTCGGCGCCGAACGCAAGTCCGTCGTCAAGCTCGCGTCCACGCCTACCGCGCGCAATTTGATCCGCGTGTACTTCCTGCAGGAACGCCTGAAGGGCCTGGGCGGCAAGGACCACGGCATCGTGTGCGTGCACGTCGTCGGCGCCGGCGTGATGGGCGGCGACATCGCGGCGTGGTCGGCCTACAAGGGCTTCGAGGTCACGCTGGCCGATCGCGAACAGCGTTTCATCGACCGGGCGTTGCAGCGCGCGCAGGACATGTTCGCCAAGCGCATCAAGGACGCCGCGCGACGTCCCGCGGTCGCGGCGCGCCTGCGCGGCGACCTGCACGGCGATGGCGTGCAGACCGCGGACCTGGTGATCGAAGCGATCATCGAGCAACCCGAGGCCAAGCGCGCGCTCTACGCCGAAGTGGAACCGCGCCTCAAGCCCGACGCGCTGCTCACCACCAACACCTCGTCGATTCCGTTGACCGAACTGCGCGGCCACATCGCGCACCCGGAACGGTTCGCCGGCCTGCATTACTTCAACCCGGTCGCGCTGATGCCGCTGGTGGAAATCATCCACCACGACACGATGGCCGAAGAGACCGGCAAGCGCCTGGCCGCGTTCTGCCGCGCGATCGACAAGCTGCCGGTGCCGGTGGCGGGCACGCCGGGGTTCCTGGTCAACCGCGTGCTGTTCCCCTACATGCTCGAAGCGATGGCCGCGTACGCCGAAGGCATCCCGGGGCCGGAGATCGACAAGGCCGCCGTGAAGTTCGGCATGCCGATGGGGCCGATCGAACTCGTCGATACCGTCGGCCTGGATGTCGCCGCGGGCGTGGGCCACGAACTCGCGCCGTTCCTCGGTCTGTCGATCCCGCCGGGCCTGGAGAACAAGCTCGCGTCGGGCAAGCGCGGCAAGAAGGACGGCCAGGGCTTCTACGCGTGGGAAGAAGGCAAGCCGCGCAAGCCGGAACTGCCGAAGGACTACAAGGCGCCCGACGACCTCGAGGATCGCCTGATCCTGCCGTTGCTCAACGAAGCCGTCGCCGCGCTGCACGACGGCGTGGTGGCGGATGCGGACCTGCTGGATGCGGGCGTGATCTTCGGCACAGGGTTCGCGCCGTTCCGCGGCGGCCCGATCGCCTACATCCGCGCGACGGGCGCCGACGTGCTGCTGGCGAAGTTGAAAGCGTTGCAGGCCGTGCACGGCGATCGATTCGCGCCGCGCCCCGGTTGGGATTCACCGCAACTGCGCTGACGCGCACCTACATCGTGTGCGTCGGCTTGTCCGCCGTGAGCGTGCCGGCCAGGATGGTTTCGATCTTGTGCCTCACCGCTTCGCCTTCGGCACTGTCGGCGAACTGCACGCCGATGCCGGCCGCGCGATTGCCCTGCGCGCCCGGCGGCGTCACCCACACCACCTTGCCGGCCACGGGCAGGCGGTCCTTCTCTTCGAGCAGGGTCAGCAGCAGGAAGACCTCGTCGCCGAGGAAGTAGCGCTTGGGCGTCGGCACGAAGATGCCGCCCGATTTCAGGTAGGGCATGTACGCGTTGTAGAGCGCTGCCTTGTCCTTGATCGCGAGCGACAGGATGCCCTGTCGTGCGCCACCGGCTCCTGCGACTGAACTCATGCCCTGCCCCCTTTCGAAACGGGCGCATCGCCGCGCCACGCCATCAGCAATTCCGTGACCGCGAGGTCCGCGCGCACGGTGGTCCGCAACAGGTCGCGCGTGCGGTTCGCGGCGTCGAACCACGCAGCCAGCCTGCGGGTTCCCCTTGGATCGGTCAAGCGCGCGGCCTGCGCCAGCGCGAGGTCCGCCGCATGGCTCAAACGCAGCGCGGCGTATTCATCGGCCACCCAGGCTTGCGCGGTCTCCACCGCGCCGGCGGTCCCGCGCGCGAGCTTGTCCAGGTCGGCCGCGACCTGGCGACGCACCGCCAGCCCCTCGCCCCGCAGCCACGCATCGGCGAGGCCCGGATGGCCGCGCGCCGCTTCCAGCGCTTCGGCAGCCAGTGCGACGCTGTGCCCTTGCGTGGCGAGCCAGGCCTGCGCTTCCTCGATCGGCGGCAACCGGAATTCCACGCGCTGGCAGCGACTGCGGATCGTCGCCGACAAGCGTTGCGGATGCGCGCTGACCAGCCAGAGATAACGATCGGGTTGCGGTTCTTCGAGCGTCTTGAGCAAAGCGTTGGCGGCCGCGTGGTTGATCGCGTCAGCCGGGTCGAGGATCGCGACCTGGGCGCCGCCATATTGCGGCGTGAGCGCGAGGCGTTCCGACAGCGAACGGATCTGCTCGATCACGATCTCCGTGCGCAGCTTCGTCCCTTCCTTGTTGAAGATGAAGGACACCAGGCCGAAGTCCGGGTGCGTGCCGGCGGCGAACAACTGGCACGACCGGCAGGCGTTGCATGGATCGCCGTTCGGCAATGGCGCGCGGCACAACGCGCGCTGCGCCAGGCGCTCGGCGACCGCGCGCTTGCCCAGGCCCGCCGGACCGCAGAACAGCACGCCGTGCCCGAGCCGCCCTGCTTCCAGGATCGATACGAGATGCGCATACGCGCGGGCTTGCCAGGGCGCGAGCGGCGGCAACGGGTTCATGGCGCGACGCCGAGGTAGTGCTGCAGCAATGCGCTCGCGCGATACGCAACGTCCGCCGCGCTCGATGACGCATCGACAACGCGGATGCGCTGCGGTTCGGCCTGCGCCCGCGCCAGGTACGCGGCACGCACCGTCTCGAAGAACTCGTCCCGCTCGCGCTCGATGCGATCGGGCGCGGCGTCGCGCACCTGCATGCGTTCGCGGCCCTGGTGCACACCGAGATCGAGCAGCAGCGTCAGTCCGGGGCGCAGGCCGACGACGCGACGTTCCAGGTCGGCGATCAGCGCCACGTCCAGTCCGCGCCCGCCCCCCTGGTAGGCGTAACTGGAATCGGTGAACCGATCGCTCAGCACCCATGCGCCGCGCTCCAGCGCCGGCAGGATGAGTTCGCGCACGTGCTGCACGCGCGCGGCGAACATCAGCAGGAGTTCGGTTTCCGGCGCGGGCGCTTCGTGGTGCGGATCCAGCAGCAGCGCGCGGATGCGTTCGGCGAGCGGCGTGCCGCCCGGCTCGCGCGTGCAGACGACTTCCGCGCCGCTTTCTTCCAGCACCTTGCGCAGCGCGTTGAGCACGGTGGTCTTGCCGGCGCCCTCGCCGCCCTCGACGGTCACGAACCGCGGATGCGTGCGCAGGTCGCTCATCGCGCCTGCTGCCGTTGCGCGCGATACCGCGCGAGGTAGGCGCGCACCGCGGCCTGGTGGTCGGCCAGCGAACGCGTGAACACGTGGCGCCCGCTGCCATCGCCCACCGCGACGAAGTAGATCGCCTCGCCCGCCGCCGGGTTGGTCGCCGCCTGCAGCGCTTGCATGCCGGGCATCGCGATCGGCGTGGGCGGCAGGCCCGCGCGCACGTAGGTGTTGTACGGCGTGTCGGCGAGCAGGTCCGCGCGCCGGATGTTGCCGGCGTACGTCGCGCCCATGCCGTAGATGACGGTGGGATCGGTCTGCAGGCGCATGCCCATCTTCAAGCGACGCGCGAACACGCCGGCGATCTGCGGGCGTTCGTCCGCCACGCCCGTTTCCTTTTCGACGATGGACGCGAGGATCAACGCCTCGTCGGCCGAGCGCAGCACGGTGTCCGGTGCGCGCGCGTCCCAGGCTTGCGCGAGCGCACGTTCCATCGCGGCGTAGGCGCGACGCAACACATCGAGGTCGCTGTCGCCGCGCACGAACTGGTAGGTCTCCGGCAGGAAGCGGCCTTCCGGATGCTGGCCCGCGTGGCCGAGCGCGGACATCAGCGCGGCGTCGGTCATGTCCTTCGTTTCGTGCGCGAGGTCCTGGTTGCGCGCGAGCGCGGCGCGCAGCTCGCGGATGTTCCAGCCCTCCACGATCGTGAAGCGCTTGCTGATCACCTTGCCGTCGCGCATCGCCAGCAGCAGCGCGCGCGGCGTGGTGCCGGGCTCGAGCGCGTATTCGCCGACCTGGATCTTGTTGGCCGCGCCCAGTTGCCCGGCCAGCGCCTGCCATTCCAGGCGATGGCCCGCCTGCACCCCGGACGCGCGCAGGTGCGCGACCACCGTGGCCAGCGAATCACCGCGTTCGACCACCAGCGTGTCGCCGGTTTCCAGGCCCGCCAGCGGCGTGTCGGCGAAGCCGGTGTAGCGCTGCCACAGCCAGGCGCCGCCGGCGACCAGCGCGACGAGGACCAGCAGGAGGAACACCTTCGACAGTCCGGACACCTTGTTGCGACCGCGGCGCGATCGTCGACGCGATGTGCTCACGCAAGCTCCTGTGGCAACGGGAAGGCCGGATGCGCGCGCGCCAGGTCGCGTTGCAGGCCCGCGACCGCGGGGTGCATCGCCCATGCGCGCGCGTCCAGCCGGGCGACCGGGAGAATACCGCGCACCGCGTTGCACAGCAGGACGGCGTCGGCAGTCCCGATATCCTCCGGCGACACCCGGGCCTCCACCGCGCCGGTGGCGCCGAGCACGAACGCGCGGCACACGCCCGCCACGCCGCAGCGGTCCAGGGCCGGCGTGGTCCAGCGCGTCCCGTGCAGCACGAACACGTTGGCCGACGTCGCACCGATCACGTGGCCGTCCACATCGCACAGCAGGCCTTCGTCGATGCCGGCGTCCTGCCATTCGGCGCGCGCGAGTACCTGCTCCAGGCGATTGCAGTGCTTCATTCCCGCCAGCGCCGGCTGCGCCGACAGGCGCAGGTCGCACCAACGCAGGACGAGTCCCCCGGCCCGCGCGGGCGCCGGCAATGCATGGCGCGAGAGGCGCCACAACGGCGCGGTGTCCGCGATCGGCGCATAGCCGCGTCCGCCGCCGCCGCGCGAGACGAGCAGTTTCAGGACACCGTCCCCGCCGTCGTCGAACAATCCGGCAGCGGCAGCGTCCACCGATTCGCGCGCAGGCAGCGAGAGGCCGAGCCGTTTCGCACCCGCTTCGAGACGCGCGCGATGCGCGTCGGCCCACGGCACGACGCCGCGATGCACGCGCATCGTTTCGAACAGGCCGTCGCCGTACGCGGTGGCGCGCGCGTCGCCGGGCCACGCGTCGATGCGCGTTGCGCCTTCGAACAGCGCTTCGCGCGTCGCGCTCATTCGCCCGCGCCCAGCGCGCGCAGCAGGCCGCGGGCCTTCGCGCGCGTTTCGTCGAGTTCGCGCTGCGGATCGGAGTCGATCACGATGCCCGCCCCGGTGCGGAAGCGCAGCGTGTCGCCTTCCAGCGCCGCGCTGCGGATCAGGATGTTGAGGTCGAGGTCGCCGTCGCGGTTGAGCCAGCCGAACGCACCGGTGTACGCGCCGCGCCCCTGCCCTTCCAGCGCGGCGATGATCTGCATGCAGCGCACTTTCGGGCAGCCGGTGATCGTGCCGCCGGGGAACACCGCGCGGATCACGGCGCCGGGCGTGGCGTCGGGCGTCAGGCGCCCGCGCACGTTGCTCACGATGTGGTGCACGTGCGCGTAGCTTTCCACCGTCATCAGTTCGTCGACTTCCACGCTGCCCGCCACGCACACGCGGCCGAGGTCGTTGCGTTCGAGGTCGATCAGCATCACGTGCTCGGCGCGTTCCTTCGGGTGGCCGACGAGTTCGCGGATGCGTTCGGCATCGTCGTCGCCCGGCGTGCGCGGGCGCGTGCCGGCGATGGGGCGCGTTTCAACGGCGTCGCCGCGGATCGAGACGAGGCGTTCGGGCGAGGAACTCACCACCGCCCAGCCGTCGCCCGCGAACAGGCCGGCGAACGGTGCGGGATTGGCCGCGCGCAACCGTGCATGCAACGCGGCGGGCGCGAGCGGTGCATCGAACGTGGCGCGCCAACCGCGCGACAGGTTCGCCTGGAAGACGTCGCCGGCGGCGAGGTGCCCGAGCACGCGCACGACACCATCGGTGAAGCGTTCGGCGGCGTCTTCGTCGAGCGACGTCGGCGCGCGCCATTCGGGCAACGGCGGCAACGCGCTGGTCGCCGCGATGTCGTCGGCAATCTGGTCGAGCCACGCGGCGTGGCCGGATTCGGCGATCGCCACGCATTCGCCGGTGGCGTGGTCGCGCAGGATCGCGGCGGGGCAACGCAACGCGCATGCGACGGGCATGGCGCCCGGCGCCGTCGGCAAGTGGAGCACCTGTTCGACTTCGCCCGCCAGTTCGTACGCCAGGCACAAGGCCCAGCCGCCGCGGAACGGCCAGCGCGGTTCTTCGCGCGGCAGGTGCAACGCGGACCAGGCGCGATCGAGCGCGTCGAGGAAACCGCCGGGATGGGCCTGTCCGTGCTCGTCGCGCACGACGCCGTCGGGATCCAGGCGCAACACGCCGCCATCGGTCGCGAGCAACAGGTCCCAGCGCCCTTGCGCCGTGCCGTGCGCGCTGGATTCGAGCAGCACCGGATAGCGCGTGGGCGCCAGCCGGTGCAGCGCGAGCAGGTCGAGCGCGGGATCCAGCGGTCGGGTGACGAGCACGCAGCCGCCTCTCAGCGAGTTGGGATCAGCAAATGTCGATCAGATCCGACGGAACACGAGCGTCCCGTTGGTGCCGCCGAAACCGAAGCCGTTCGACACGGCGACGTCCACCTGGTGCTGGCGCGCCGTGTTGGGCACGTAGTCCAGGTCGCAGCCTTCGCCCGGGTTTTCCAGGTTGATCGTCGGCGGGATGATGCCGTGGTGCAGCGCGAGCACGGAGAAGATCGCTTCCGCGCCGCCCGCCGCGCCGAGCAGATGGCCCGTCATCGACTTGGTGGAGCTGACCATCGTCTTGTACGCGTGGTCGCCCAGCGCGCGCTTGATCGCCAGCGTTTCGGCGACGTCGCCCAGCGGCGTGGAGGTGCCGTGCGCGTTGAGGTAACCGATCTGGTCGGCGTTGATCTTCGCGTCCTTGAACGCCGCCGCCATGCAGCGCGCGGGGCCGTCGCCGTCCTCGCTCGGGGCCGTCATGTGGAACGCATCGGAACTGGCGCCGAAGCCGGCGAGCTCGCAATAGATGCGCGCGCCGCGCTTCTTCGCGTGTTCGTATTCCTCGAGCATCAGGATGCCCGCGCCGTCGCCGAGCACGAAGCCGTCGCGCGCGGCGTCCCACGGGCGCGAGGCGCGCGTCGGGTCGTCGTTGCGCGTTGACATCGCCTTCATCGAGCAGAAGCCGCCGACGGACGTGGGGGTGCTGCCGCGTTCGGCGCCGCCGGCGAACATCATGTCGGCGTCGCCGTACTGGATGAGCCGCATCGCCATGCCGATGGAATGGTTGGACGTGGCGCAGGCGGAGACCGCGGAGAAATTGGGGCCCTTCGCGCCGGTGATCAGCGACACCTGGCCCGGGACCATGTTGATGATCGTGCTGGGCACGTAGAACGGCGAGATCTTGCGCAGGCTGGTTTCGTGCGCCTTGATCGTCTGTTCTTCGATGCCGAGCAGGCCGCCGATGCCGGAGCCGATCAGCGCGCCGATGCGTTCGGCGTTCGAATCGTCGACGACGATGCCGGAGTCTTCCAGCGCCATCAGCGAGGCGGCCACGCCGTAGTGGATGAACTCATCCATTTTGCGCGCGTCCTTCGGCCCCACCCAGCGGGAGATGTCGAAGTCGCGCACTTCACCGGCGATGCGCGTGGTGAGGGTGGACGCATCGAAATGCGTGATCGGGCCGATGCCCGAACGCCCGTTGACGATGCCGTCCCACGTGCTCGCCAGGTCGTTGCCCAGCGGCGAGACGATGCCCATTCCCGTTACGACGACGCGACGCATAGACGCTCCTTACTGATTGCTTTGCCGTAAACGCACAGGGCCGCATGTGCGGCCCCGTGGTTTGCGACGCCTTGGCCGGATCAGGCCTTGACGTGCGCCTTGATGTAGTCGATCGCCTGCTGCACCGAGGTGATCTTCTCGGCCTCTTCGTCCGGGATCTCGCACTCGAACTCTTCTTCGAGGGCCATCACCAGTTCGACGGTGTCGAGCGAGTCGGCGCCGAGATCGTCGACGAACGAAGCGCTGTTGGTCACTTCTTCTTCCTTGACGCCAAGCTGTTCGATCACGATCTTCTTGACGCGTTCTTCGATGCTGCTCATGGATTGCGCTCCTCCCGGAGTCTGTTCAGGCGGGTAGTGTAGTGGAAACAGGGGTGGCGGGGCATCGGCGGCCAGGGCGTGAAGGCCCGGGGCGCCGGGTGGTCAAGGCATGTACATGCCGCCGTTGACGTGCAGGGTTTCGCCGGTGATGTAGGCAGCGGCCGGGCCGGCCAGGAAGGCCACGGCGCGGGCGATGTCGGCCGGTTCGCCGAGGCGGCCCAGCGCGATCTGGCCGACCAGGGCGGCCTTGGCGTCCTCGGGCAGGTCGCGGGTCATGTCGGTGGCGATGAAGCCCGGGGCCACCACGTTCACGGTGATGCCGCGGCTGCCGATTTCCTTCGCCAGCGACTTGCTGAAAGCGATGATGCCGGCCTTGGCGGCGGCGTAGTTGGCCTGCCCCGCATTGCCGGTGACGCCGATGACCGAGGCGATGTTGATGATGCGGCCCTTGCGCGCCTTCATCATCCCGCGCATCACGGCCTTGGACGTGCGGAACACGCTCGACAGGTTGGTGTCGAGGATGGCCTGCCAGTCTTCTTCCTTCATCCGCATCAGCAGGTTGTCGCGCGTGATGCCGGCGTTGTTGACGAGGATGGAGACGCCGCCGAACTCTTTCGCGATGCCGTCGATCAGCGTTTCGATCGCCGCGCCGTCGGTGACGTTGAGCATGCGGCCGTGGCCGCCGTGCGCTGCCAGGCGTTCGCCGATCGCCTGCGCGCCGGCGTCGGTGGTGGCCGTGCCGATCACGGTGGCGCCGAGCGACGCAAGCTCGTCCGCGATCGCCGCGCCGATGCCGCGGCTGGCGCCGGTGACGAGGGCGACTTCGCCCTTGAGGATCTGTTCGCTCATGCGTGGCTCCATTCGGTGCGCGCGGATTCCATGTCGGCCTGCGTGCCGAGGGCGCGCGCATCCAGGGACTTGTCGATGCGCTTCACCAGGCCCGTGAGCACCTTGCCCGGGCCGCATTCGGCGATGCGCGTGGCGCCGCGCGCGGACAGCGCCTGCACGCAGCCGGTCCACTGCACGGGCAGGTACAACTGGCGCACGAGCGCGTCGCGGATCGATTGCACGCTGTCGTGCACTTCGGCGTCGACGTTCTGCACCACCGGGCGATCGGGCGCGGACCATGCGAGGTCGTGCATCGCTTCGGCGAGGCGATTGGCGGCTTCGCGCATCAGCGGCGTGTGCGACGGCACGCTGACGGCGAGCTTCACCGCCTTGCGCACGCCGCGTTCGGCGAGCAGCGCGAGCGCGCGATCCACCGCGGCGGCATGGCCGCCGATGACGATCTGGCCCGGCGAATTGAAATTGGCGGGCACGACGATCTCGTCGCCCGAGGCTTCCTTGCAGACGTCGAGCACCAGCGCGTCTTCGGCACCGAGCACGGCGGCCATCGCACCGGTGCCGGCGGGTGCGGCGTCCTGCATGAGCTGGCCGCGCAAGCGCACGAGCTTCGCGCCGTCGTGCAGCGACAGCGCGCCGGCGGCGACGAGCGCGGCGTATTCGCCGAGGCTGTGGCCGGCGAACAACGCGGGCTGCGCACCGCCTTCGGCCTTCCACGCGCGCCATGCGGCGACGCCCGCGGCGAGCAGCGCGGGCTGCGTGAACTCGGTCTTGTTGAGCTGGTCTTCCGGACCCTGCTGCGAGAGCGCCCACAGGTCGACGCCTGCGCCATCGGACGCTTCGGCGAACGCCGACTGCACGCCGGCATGGCGCTGCGCGAGGTCGGCGAGCATGCCCACCGATTGCGAGCCCTGGCCGGGGAAAACGAAGGCGAGTTGGGGGTCGGTCACGCGGTCAAGCCCGTGTCGAAAGGAGCGGGATGATACGAGTGTTCGCGGCGCAACGTCTGTACGACTGCGTATGCAAGCTCGGCAGTAGCGCGCGGATTCCGGCGCGCCGCTGCAGGCTGGAATGCGGGATCAGTAGCGCAGCAGCGCCGAGCCCCAGGTGAAACCGCCGCCGAAGGCTTCCAGCAGCACCAGCTGGCCGCGCTGCACGCGCCCGGCGCGCACGGCTTCGTCCAGCGCCAGCGGCACGGAGCCCGACGAGGTATTGCCGTGCTTGTCGACGGTGACGATCACGCGGTCCATCGGCATGTCCAGGCGCTTGGCCGTGGCTTCGATGATGCGCAGGTTGGCCTGGTGCGGGATCAGCCAGTCGATGTCGTGGCGATCCAGGCCGTTGTGCTCGAGCGTTTCTTCCACGACCGAATCCAGCGCCTTGACGGCGTGCTTGAACACGTCGTTGCCGCTCATGTGGATCTTGACGCCGCAGTTGGGTTCGTCCGGCTTGAAGCCGACCGACACGCCGACCGGGCCCCACAGCAATTCCTTCTTGCTGCCGTCGGCATGCATGTGCGTGCTGAGGATGCCGGTCTCGGTGTCGGCCTTCAGCACCACCGCACCCGCGCCGTCGCCGAACAGCACGCACGTCGTGCGATCGGTCCAGTCGACCATGCGCGTCAGCGTTTCCGCACCGATCACCAGCACGGTGCGCGCAGCGCCGGAGCGGATGAACTTGTCGGCGATGGTGAGCGCGTAGACGAAGCCGCAGCACGCGGCGTTGACGTCGAACGCCGGGCAGCCGTTGGCGCCGAGGCGGTTCTGCACCAGGCACGCGGTGGACGGGAAGATCAGGTCCGGCGTGGTGGTGCCGAGCACGATGAGATCGAGTTCGGAGGCCTGCACGCCCGCGGCTTCCATCGCGCGCACGGCGGCGTGGTACGCGAGGTCGCCCGTGGTCTGGCCGTCCGCGGCGATGTGCCGCTCGCGGATGCCGGTGCGCGTGGCGATCCACTCATCGCTGGTATCGACGATCTTCGCCAGGTCGGCGTTGGTCAGCACTTTTTCCGGCAGGTAACTGCCGGTACCGGCGATGCGCGCGAACACTTGCTGGGTCATGCCGATGTCCTGCCAATGTCCTGGCCGGTGGCCGACGCGGCCACGCATGGGGACAGCTGGTTGATTGCCTGGGCCGCGGCGCGCCGGGTGCCGGCGCGGCGGCGGATGTCCGGCGCAAGCGCGCCGGACGCGATCGTCACTCTTCGACGACGCGGTTCTTCGACGGCACGACCTTCTTGCCGCGGTAGTAACCGTCGGCCGTCACGTGGTGGCGCAGGTGCGTTTCGCCCGTGGTCGGGTCGGTGGCCAGCTGCTTGGCGGTGAGGGCGTCGTGCGAGCGGCGCATGCCTTTCTTCGACGGGGAAACGCGGGACTTCTGCACAGCCATGGTCTTGCTCCGGTGGACGGAGGCGGGCGGCTTGCCCGGCTTCCGGTTCTAAGTTGTTCGTTGGTCTTGCGGTGTTGCTTACTTCTGTTTGTCTTTCAGCGCGGACAACGCCGCGAACGGGTTGGCGCGCTCCACTTCTTCTTCCGGCGCGCCCCAGTCGCTGTCGACCAGGTCGGTGTCGGGCGACACGGGCACCACCGGCACGGCGAGGATGAGTTCGTCCTCCACCACGTCCGCGGGCCGCAGCATGCCGTCGTCCCCGACCAGCAGCGCCTCGTAGCCTTCCGGCAACGCTTCTTCCTCGGCTTCGTCCCGGATCAGCCCGAGCCGTTGCACCATCTGCACCGGATACACGAACCGCTGCAGGCTGCGCTGGCATGTCAGCGGCAACTTCGCCTCGATCCGCAATTCCATGTAGGGAATGCGCAGCGCGTCGTGGTCGAATTCGATCTCGACGTGCGCATTTCCTTCGGTGTCCGCGAGGCTGCCTCGCAACCGTTGCATGGACGCCAGCGGCAGCACGCCTTCGAAGGTGCGCCGCGCCGCGACCATGCGCCAGGCATCCAGCTGCTCCGGAAGCCGGGGCTGCTTTGAAGACCCGGGTTCGGGGGAATCGTCGGACATGAGCCGCGGAATGGTAGGCGCGGCCCCGGGGCCTGTCAAACCCGCGGAGGACGAACTCCTTGATCCGGCAGGGAAACCAACGGCAGACTTGGCCCCGCACCTTTCGTCGGAATCCTGCGTGACCACCACTCTCCTGCTTGTCCTCGCTGCGGTGGTCGTGGCGGCCCTCGCCTTCATGGTCCGCCGCAAGTCCGGCCGCCGCCAGCGGGCGGTCCGCGAACTGCTGGATTCGGCCGACGCCCTGGAAGCCCGCCTGCGCACGGCCCGGGCCGAAATCGAGGCCGTGGCCGGCGACGAGGACGACCCGGTCCGCGACGCCCTGCGCACCATGCTCCGCCAGCGGCTGTGGCTCCAGCAGCACGGCAGCCGGGCCACGCTGGAGGAGCTGGACACGGTCCGGACCTCCATCGACGCCGCCCGCACCCGCATCGAGGACCAACTGGCCCGCATCGAACGCGCCCGCGCGATGCCGCTGGCGTGAAGCTGGTCCTCGGCTCCACCTCGCCGTACCGGCGCGAATTGCTCGCGCGGCTGGGCCTGCCGTTCGACGTGGCCCGCCCCGAGGTCGACGAATCCCCCGCCCCCGGCGAAACCCCCGCCCACCTGGCCTTGCGCCTGGCACGGGCGAAGGCGGCCGCCGTGGCACAGGCGCATCCGGGCGCGTGGGTGATCGGATCGGACCAGGTGGCCGACCTGGACGGCCAGCCGCTCGGGAAATCCGGCGGACGCGATGCCGCGATCGCGCAGCTCGAAGCGATGTCCGCGCGCGCCGTGGTGTTCCGCACCGCGGTGAGCGTGCGTTGCGGCGACATCGCGCACGACGCGGTGGACGCCACGCGCGTGCGCTTCCGTCCGCTGTCGCGCGCGGAGATCGAACGTTACGTGGCAGCCGAGCAACCATTCGATTGCGCGGGCAGTTTCAAGTCCGAAGGCCTCGGCATCACGTTGTTCGATGCGATCGAAACGTCGGATCCCACCGCGTTGATCGGCTTGCCGCTGATCGCGACCGCGCGCCTGTTGCGCGCGGCGGGATTCCAGCTGCCCTAGCCCCGCGCGATCAGTCGACGATGCGCAGCGGTTGCTGCGGCCATTCCTCGACGCTGCCGTCGCGCCCGATCAACCGCAGCCCCAGCCAATGCAGGCCGGGCGACACCGCACCCGCGCGCACCTGCGCGGTGTAGGCGACATAGGGATGCGCGGGATCGTTCGACACGCCCCAGAACGCAGCGATGCCCGGATCGGCCTGGCCGTAGTCGGCGACGCCGATCACCTGGCCGTCGAGCGTGACTTCCACGCGCGCCAGCCCCACGCCGTCCTTGAACGCCCAGCCGGCGACTTCGAAATCGCGCGACACGCGCACCCCGGACTTCGGCGTGTCGATCCAGGCCATCGCCGGCGTGGTGCACGGCCCTTCCGCGCGTTGCGCCGGCATCGCGAACAGCAGGAAGCGTTGCCGCCCGTGGTCGATCGACACGCCCTGTGGTTTCGGCAACGGCCCCACCAGGTCGCAGAGCGCGTGATAGCGCGACAGCAGGTCGCGATAGCGCACTTCCGACGCGCCGACCACCAGCAGCAACGGCTGCGCGCCGAGTTGCTTCCGGTCTTCCGCCAGCAGGTTCCACACGGACAGCTGCGGCGCGCGCCCGTGGTGGCCGTTGAGCGGATGCGGCAGCACCGCGATGCGCGGATCGTCGAGCGCAAAGCCGAGTTCCGCACCGATCTTGAAGTTGTCCGCGACGATGCGCGTGTTGCCCGGCATGCCGGCGCGTTTCGAACGCACGGCATCGGCCAGCGTGTCCCAGCCCGCGAAATTCGACGGATACCACTTGGCCGCGGCGAAACGCGCGCGCATGTCCGCGCTCGACACCACGATGTAATACGCGAGCAACGCCGCCAGCCCCGCGCCCGCCAGCAGCCACGTGGCGCGGCGCCATGCGCGCGGCCACTGCGCGAGCGTCGCCGGCACCAGCGGCAGCAATGCGAAATACCCCGCGAGCGGCCAGTGGAAACTCACGCGTTCGTCGTCGGCGAAGAAGCCGAGCGCGCAGAACCCGAGCACCAGCACCGCACCGAGCAACGCGCAGTAGCGCGCGAACACCGGCGACGGCGCGCCGTGCCCGTTCCATCCACGCCACCCGGCGTGTGCGAGCGCGGCGAACAGCAACGGCGTGGTGATCACCGCCTGCACGACGACGAACCACAGGCCGTCGAGGTGGAAATGCCAGGGATGGCGATCGACCAGCTGGAAGCGCAGGCCGGCATCGCCGTGGCCGAGGTTCCAGAGCAGCAGCGGCGCCCATGCGAGCGCACCGAGCACGAGCGCGACCCACACGCGGGCGTCGCGCAACACGACGCGCCCCGCGGGCAACGCGAGCAACGCGACTGCGCCGACGCCGATCACCGCGATGAAGCGGTAATGGCTGAGCGCGCCGATCGCCAGGCCGATGGCGAGTTCCAGCGCGGCGCCGGCATCCACGCGGCGCAGCAGGCGCGCACCCGCATGCAGGCACAGCAACGTGGCGAACGCCAGCGGCACGTCCGGCAACGCGAGCATGCCCAGCGTGCCGGCGAGCGGCAGCAGCACCGCGAGCGTGCCGGCCTGCCACGCGCGCACGGACAGCGTGGCATCGGCGGCGTCATCGCCAACGCGCGCGCCCAGGCGCGCCACGCGCACGACGAGCCACGGCAACGCGGCGGCCAGCACGAGGAACGGCCAGCGCACCCCGAAGGCATTCGACCCGACGACTTCCGTGCCCAGCCGCGTGAGCCACGCAGTCAGGCCCGGCAGGTCGGAATAGGCAAGCGCGAGGTGGCGGCCTTCCTGCCAGTAGAAGGCTTCGTCCACGAACAAGGGAAGCCGCGCGACGATCGCGAGCTTGAGCAGGACCACGATCCCCCAACACGCCAGGAACACCCGGCGCGCCTGCGCCTGCGCCAGGTCGCCCGCGAGGTGATCCTCGGCCCGCCGTCCGCCGGCAGGCTGTTCGCCAGTTTCGTTCCGCATGCACCCGGGCCCTCGTACACTCCGTCGAACCGCAAGACCGCCTTGCCATTCCCGCCCCGCACGATCGACAGGAAGCCGATGTCCGCACTCCCGGCCGCGAAGATGCTACCCGATGCGCTCCGCCAGGCCCTCGCGAATGCGCAGGACCAGGTCAACACGCTGCTGCTGGGCAAGAACCACGAGGTGCGGCTGGCCTTCGTCGCGTTGCTGTCCGACGGCCATTTGCTGATCGAGGACCTGCCCGGCCTCGGCAAGACCACGCTGGCGCACGCGATGGCCGCGACGCTGGGGTTGGGCTTCCAGCGCGTGCAGTTCACCTCGGATCTGTTGCCGGCCGACATCCTCGGCGTCTCGGTGTTCGATGCACAAGCCCGACGCTTCGAGTTCCACCCCGGACCGATCTTCGCGCACGTGCTGCTGGCCGACGAAATCAACCGCGCGCCGCCGCGCACGCAGAGCGCGCTGCTCGAAGCGATGGCCGAACACCAGGTCACCGTCGACGGCACCACGCACGCGTTGCCCAATCCCTTCTTCGTGATCGCCACGCAGAATCCCGTCGATCTCGCCGGCACCTACCCGTTGCCGGATTCGCAACTCGATCGGTTCCTGCTGCGCCTCAACCTCGGCTATCCGAACGAAGACGCCGAACGCGCGCTGCTCGCCGGCACCGATCGCCGCGCGATGATCGCGCAATCGCAATCGATCCTCGGCACCGGCGACGTGCTTGCCTTGCGCACCGCCGCCGCGTCCGTGCCCGCGGGCGATGCGCTGGTCGCCTACGTGCAGGCGCTGCTGGGACGCAGCCGCCGCCATCCGGGCGTGCGCGTCGGCCTGTCGCCGCGCGCGGGCCTGGCCTTGCTGCGCGCGGCGCGGGCGTACGCGTTGCTGCTCGGCCGCGAACACGCGGTGCCCGAAGACGTGCAGGCGTTGTTCGCCGCGGTCGCCGCGCATCGCCTCGTGGCGGACGCCGATGCCGGCGACGGCGCCGCGCTCGCGCGCGCCATCCTGCACGCCGTGCCCGTCGACTGAGATGCGCGAAACCCTGCGCGCGCTGCGCGGACGCCTGGAGCGCTTCGTGCGCCCGCGCACGCCGGAACCCTTCCCGGTCGAGCTGCACCGCCGCCGCATCTACGTGCTGCCCACCCGCTTCGGCCTGTTCTTCGGCGTGATGCTGGTGGCGATGGGCGTCGGCGCGCTGAACTACAACAACAACCCCGCGCTGCTGCTGATGTTGCTGCTCGCCGGCGCGGCGCAGACCAGCCTGCTCGGCGCGCACCTGCAGCTGAGCGGCCTGCGCCTCGTCGCGGTGAGCGCCGATCCCGTGCCCGCCGGCGCGCCGATCCTGTTGCGCCTGCATGCGCGCGCACCCTCGCGCGGCCGAGAACGCCGCGGCCTGCGCGTGGATTGCCCCGATGCCACCGGCACGCTGTCGCTCGACGACGGCGTGGGCGAAGCCGAACTCGCGCTGCCCACGCAGCGCCGCGGCTGGCTCGACGTCCCGCGCCTGCGCATTTCCACCACGCGTCCGCTGGGCCTGGTGCGCGCGTGGTCGTGGGTGTGGCCCGAACAACCGCTGCTCGTGTATCCCGCGCCCGAACCCAACGGCCCGCCCCTGCCCGACGGCGCCGGCGAAGCCGCGCTTGCTCGCCTGCATCCGCTCGGCGACGACGTGCACCACCTGCGCGCATACCGCCGCGGCGACCCGCCGCGCACGATCGCGTGGAAACCCACGGCGCGCCTGGGCAGCCTGCTCGTGCGCGAATACGAACAACCGTTGTCGGCGGACATCGTGCTCGATTGGTTCCGCATCACGGGCCTGGACATGGAAGCGCGCATCCGCCGCCTCGCGCGCTGGGTGGACGAAGCCGAGCGCGACGGCCGGCGCTATCGCCTCGTCGTCCCCGGCCATCCGCCGATCGGTCCCGCGCAGGGTGCCGCGCATCGCCACGCGTGCCTGCGCGCACTCGCGCTGCTGCCCGGCGGGATGGGGGCCCGATGAACGCGACGGTGGCCGACCTCGCACCGATCGCACGCGCCAACACGCCGGCGATGGCAGGCACGCGACTGGATGCGCGCACGCGCCTGGGCGTGCTGCTGGCAGCAGGCGCATGCGTCGCACCGCTGTTGCTGCAGGTGCCGACCACGCTCGCCCTGGTGATCACCGGTGTCGCGATCGCGATGGCGTTCCTGTCGCAGCGCCCGCCGTTGCCGGGCTGGTTGCGCATGGTGCCGGCGCTGGGCCTGGGCGCGTTCGTGTTCTCGACCATGGGCGTGAACTTCGGCCGCGACACCGGCTGCGCGATGCTCGCCGCGATGCTGGCGGTCAAGCCGCTGGAAACCAACACGTTGCGCGACGCACGCAGTTTGCTCGGCTTTGCGTTGTTCGCACCGTTCGCCACCTTCCTGCTCGACCAGGGACCGCTGTCGCTGGTGCTCGGCCTGCTCGCCGTCGTGCTGGTGCTCGCGGCGATGCAACGCTTGTCGGACGTGGAATCGGACGACGCGCGCCGGCCGCGCACGGCGTGGCGCCGCCTGCGTTCGGTCGGCTGGATGCTGTTGCTCGGCTTGCCGCTCGCGCTCGCGGCGTTCTGGTTGTTCCCGCGCCTGGCCTCGCCCTTGTGGGGCGTGCCCGATCGCGCGCACGTGCGCCCGGGCCTGGCCGACAGCATGACGCCCGGCCGCTGGAGCGACTTGCTGCTGGACGACACGCCCGCCGCGCGCGTGCGCTTCTTCGGCCCGGTGCCGCCGCGCGACCGCATGTATTTCCGCGGCCCGGTGTTCATGCAGTACGACGGGCGCACGTGGTCGCGCGCGCCGCTGCAGTCGAGCTACACCGCGCAACCGGTCCGGGCTTCCGGCACCGCGTGGGATTACGAACTGGAATTCGAACCCACCGACCGCCGCCAGCTCATCGCGCTCGACGTGCCGTTGTCGCCCCCGCCCAACGCGCACTTCTGGTCCGACCGCGCCTTGCGCGTCGAACGCCCGCTCGATTCGGTGACGCGCTGGCGCATGCAATCTGCACCGGTGGCCACGTTCGAAGCCGACCTGCCGCGCACGTTGCAACTCGCGGCGCTGCAACTGCCGCAAGGCTTCAATCCGCGCACCATCGCGCTGGCGCGGCAATGGCGCCAGGACGCGGGCGCGAACGATGCCGCGATCGTGAACCGCGCGCTGTCGTGGATCCGGCGCGACTTCGGTTACACGCTCGAAGTGCCGATCACCGGGCGCGATGCGATCGACCAGTTCCTGTTCCGCGACAAGAAGGGCTACTGCGAACAGTTCAGTTCGTCGTTCGTCGTGCTGATGCGCGCGGCGGGCATTCCTGCGCGCGTGGTCGCCGGTTACGCCGGCGCCGAATTGAACACGCTGGGCGGCTACTGGCTCGTGCGCCGCTCCGATGCGCACGCGTGGGCGGAGGTGTGGCTGGCGGGACGCGGCTGGGTGCGCATCGATCCGACCGCCGCGGTCGCGCCCGAACGCGTGTTCGACACCATCCAGGACCGCGCGCGCGCCAGCGGCGACCTGCTGGCCAACCTGCAGCCCATGTTCGACACGGGCGACTGGATGGTGAGCACGTGGAACGACTTCGTACTCGGCTTCAACGCCGACCGGCAGCGCCGCCTGCTGCAGCCGCTGGGTTTCGATGCGGTCGATCCGGAACGCCTGCTGCTGTTGTTCTCGCTGGTGGCGATCGCCGCCCTCGCCGCCACGGTCTGGCTGCTCAGCCGCGATGTGCGCGAACGCGATCCGCTGTTGCGCGCCTGGCATCGCGTCGGCAGGCGCTACGCGAAACTCGGCCTGGCCCGCGCGCCGCACGAACCCGCCAGCGAATGGACGCAGCGCGTGCATCGCGCGCGGGCGGGCGGCGACGACGCGCTGGTGGCGCTGGGCGCCCGCTTCAGCCGCCGGCGCTATGGTCCGGCCCGTGAAGCCGGCGAACGGCTGAACGCCCTGCTCCGCGACCTCGACAAACACCGCCCGTGACGCCGCCTGCGCGGCGTATCGTGTGCAATCGCAAGCGACCGTGAACCGCCAGCCCGTCCAACCGCATTCCTTTCCTGGAGACGCGTCATGAGATTCCGCACCCTCATCCCGGGCTTGGCCGCCGCCTTGCTGGTGGCCTGCGCCACCCAGCCGCAGCCCCTGCAGGGCGAATTCACCGACGTCAGCCCGCGCCAGGCCGCCGAGCAGGACAACACCGGCGTGGTCGTGCGCTGGGGCGGCCGCATCGTGAAGACCGAGCCGCACGAGAACCGCACGTGCTTCGAAATGATCTCCACCCGGCTCGACGTCTACGGCCGTCCCTACTGGGCCACCGACGACGTGGGCGGCCGCTTCATCGCGTGCCGCACGGGCTTCTACGATCCGGCGGTGTTCGAAGTGAACCGCGAAGTCACCTTCACCGGCCGCGTCGAGGGCTACGACCAGCGCAAGATCGGCGGCTACGACTATCGCTTCCCGCGCCTGGCCGCCGAGGTCGTGTACCTGTGGCCGGTGCGCGAGCGCGTGGACGTGCTTACCTACCCCGCGCCGTGGCCGTGGTGGGGCTATTGGTGAGTTGAGGGCGTTCCGAACCGCCCCAGGGGCGCACCTGCCAGCAAGTGCAGGTGCAGCTGGAACACGGTCTGCCCGCCGTGGCCGTTGCAGTTGATCACCACGCGGTAGCCGTCGTCGGCGAAGCCTTCCTTGCGCGCGTACGCCGCGGCCGCCAATGCGAGGCGGCCGACGAGTTCGGCCTGGTCGGCGGTCGCCGCATCCAGCGTCGGCACCGTGGCCTTCGGCACGAACAGCACGTGCACCGGCGCCTGCGGCGCGATGTCGCGGAACGCGAACACGTGGTCGTCTTCGTAGACGATGTCCGCGGGGATCTCGCGGCGCGCGATGCGGTGGAAGATCGTGTCGTCGCTCATGGCACCTCCGTTCAGGGCATCTCGCCGCGCGAACCGAACGCATGCGACAGCGTGCCGCGGTCCACGTATTCCAGTTCCCCACCCAGCGGAACGCCATGCGCGAGGCGACTCGGCCGCACGCGGTGCGCGCGCGCGAGCTGCGCGAGGTAATGCGCGGTCGCTTCGCCTTCGACGGTGGGGTTGGTGGCGATGATCAGTTCCTGCACCAGGCCTTCGCCGAGGCGCCGGTCGAGCAGGTCGAGGCCGAGTTCGCGCGGGCCGATGCCGTCGAGCGGGCTCAGCCGGCCCTGCAGCACGAAGTACAGGCCGCGATAGCCGGTGGCCTGCTCGATCGCGAGGCGATCGGCGGGCGATTCCACGGCGCACAGCAGTTGCTGGTCGCGCGAGGCGCTGGCGCAGATCGTGCAGACATCGGTTTCGCTGAAGTCGCGGCAGCGTTCGCAATGGCGGATGGTTTCGACCGCATGCGCGAGCACGTCGGCCAGGCGCTGGCCGCCGGCGCGTTCGCGTTCGAGCACGTGGTAGGCCATGCGCTGCGCGGACTTGGGGCCGACGCCGGGCAGCACGCGGAACGCTTCGATGAGGTCGTCGAGCAGGCTCACGCGATCGCCGTCAGAACGGCATCTTCATGCCCGGCGGCAACTGCATGCCCGCGGTGGCGACGCTCATGCGCGCCTGCGATTCGGCGTTGACCTTGTTGACGGCGTCGTTGAAGGCCGCGACGACAAGGTCTTCGGCCATCTCCGGATCGGTGAGCACGCTCGGATCGATGCGCACCTTGCGGCACTCCATCCGGCCGGTGATCGTGACGTTGACCATGCCGCCGCCGGCGCTGCCGGTGACTTCGATCTTCGCGACTTCTTCCTGGGCGCGCTGCACGTTTTCCTGCATCTTCTGCGCCTGTTGCATCAATTGGGCGATGTTTCCACGCATGGCTCGGGTCTCTCGTTGGGGGACGCGACGACGTCAGGCGTCGTCGAAGGGACGGATGGAATCGGGCACGAGCGTCGCGCCGCGACCGGTCATCAGGCGCTGCACGCCGGGATCGGCGAGGAACGCGGTTTCCGCCGCGACCTGGCGCGCATCGCGTTCGCGCGCGCTGCGCTGGTGCAGGGTTTCGCCCGCGGCAGGCGCGGCTTCGAACTTGATGTCGGGCGTGCGGCCGAGCAAGGCGCCCAATGCATCGGCGAAACGTTTCACCAGGCCCGGGGCCTTCAGGTGATCGTCGGCGGCGGGCAGCGACAGGCGCAGCACGCCATCGTCGTAGGACACGAAGCCGGCATGCGCGGCGAGTTCGCGCGCAGGGCCACCGAGGGGGCAGCGGGCGACGTAGTCTGGCCAGGTGTCGGCGTCGAGGTTTGCGTCGGTGGCGGCGGATGCAGCGGGACCGGGGACCGGGGACCGGGGACCAGGAACAGCGGCGGGTGCCGGCGCGGAAACAGGTGACGCTGCGACTGGTGTCGATGCAACGGGAGACGGTGCAACAGGAACGGGGGCAACGGGCGGCGCCGACACCTGCGGCATCACGATCGCAGCCGCACTTTCCTTGCGCGCCGTCGGCGCAGCCGCCAACGCCGCACGCGCGGCAGCCGGTCCCTTCACGCTTTCACCCTTCCCCGGTCCCTGGTCCCCGGTCCCCGGTCCCTGCTCTCCGGGCCGGAACGCCAGCATCCGCAACACGCACATTTCGAAGCCTGCGCGCGGGCTCGGCGCCAGCGGCAAATCGCGACGTCCGTTGAGCGCCATCTGGTACCAGAGCTGCACGAGTTCGGGACGCAGCCGTTCGGCGAGCACGTCGACCGCGATGCCGTCGTCTTCCACGTTCGCGCCCGGCACGAGCTGGCGCACCTGCACGCGATGCAAGGCATCGGCGAGGGCGTCGAGCACGCCGTTCCAGTCGGGCGAGAAATCCGCGAGCGCGGCCACCGTATCGAGCAGGCGCGCGCCGTCGCCCGCGGCGAGCGCATCGAGCATGCCCGCGACCTGCGTGCGATCGACCGTGCCGAGCATCGTCGCCACGCCCGCATCGTTGAGCTGGCCGCCGGTGTAGGCGATCGCCTGGTCGAGCAGCGACAGGCCATCGCGCAGGCTGCCGTCGGCGGCGCGCGCGAGCAGGCGCACGGCGCCCGGCTCCACCGCGATGCCTTCGGCGTCGAGGATCTTGCTGATCTGGCCGGAGATCTGCGCTTCGTCGAGGCGCTTGAGGTTGAACTGCAGGCAGCGCGACAGCACGGTGACCGGCAGCTTCTGCGGGTCGGTGGTGGCGAGCAGGAACTTCACGTGGCCCGGCGGTTCCTCCAGCGTCTTGAGCAGCGCGTTGAACGCCGACTTCGAGAGCATGTGGACTTCGTCGATCAGGTAGACCTTCACGCGGCCGCGGCTGGGCATGTACTGCGCGTTGTCGATGACCTCGCGCACGTCGTCCACGCCGGTGTTGCTGGCGGCGTCGATTTCCAGCAGGTCGATGAAGCGGCCGGCGTCGATGTCGCGGCACGAATTGCATTCGCCGCAGGGTTCGGCCGACGTGCCGCGTTCGCAGTTCAGCGACTTGGCGAAGATGCGCGCGATCGTGGTCTTGCCCACCCCGCGCGTGCCGGTGAACAGGAACGCATGGTGGACGCGCCCGCTTTCCAGCGCATTGGTGAGCGCACGGACGACGTGCTCCTGGCCGACCAGTTCAGCGAACTTCTTCGGTCGCCATTTCCGCGCAAGGACGAGATAGGACATAGGGGCGCATGATGCCATGCGCGGTCCGCCTTTCGCGTTGCAGGTTGCCTGCAACCCGAGTGGTAACCCCGCCGACTGGCCTCGGCGCCCGCGTTGATCAATACCGTTGCTGCCTTCCGGCCCTGGCGGGATTTTCGACCTAGCGTCGCGAGGGGCCGACGGGGCCACCATGGACAGGAACACTTGCTGTTTGAAGCGATGGCGGAGAGAGCGGGATTCGAACCCGCGAAGCGCTGTTTAGACGCTTACACACTTTCCAGGCGTGCTCCTTCAACCGCTCGGACACCTCTCCGCTGGAACCGAAGGACGCGCATCAGGCCGGCGTTCGGGCCGCGAATTCTAGCCCCGGGCGGCAGGCGGGACAAGGCGCCGCGCCCGCGCCCGCCTAACCGGGATGCAGCCAGTCGGCCGCGCCGTCCCGGTAACGCTCGTGTTTCCAGATGGGAACGCGCGCCTTCACCTCGTCGATGATGAACCGGCAGGCGGCGAAGGCGGCATCGCGGTGCGCGGCGGTGGCGCCCACCCACACGGCCAGTTCGCCCAGGGCCAGGTCGCCGGTGCGGTGCACGCAGCGGGCATCCAGCAGCGGGAAGCGGGCCATCGCTTCGGTGAGGATCGCTTCGCCCTCGCGCTCGGCCAGCGCGGCGTAGGCTTCGTAGCGCAGGCCGTCGACCGCGCGGCCGTCGTTGTGGTCGCGCACCCAGCCTTCGAAGCTGGCGTAGGCGCCGACGCGCGCGTCCAGCAGTTCCGCGCGCAGGGACGCGACGTCGAACGGGGTGTCGCTGAGGGCGAAGCGCGCCATCTCAGCCTCCCGACACCGGCGGGATGAACGCGATCTCGCTGCCCGCGCGCGGCTTGTCTTCCCAGCGCGCGAACGCGCCATCGACCGCGACGCGCAGTTTTTCCACCGGCAGCGCGAAGCCGTGGCGTGCGCGCAGTTCGATGTAGAGCACGCGCAGGTCGGGCGCGGCGGTGTCGAAGGTTTCGCTCGCGATGCCGGCCACGTCGCGCAGGGACGCGAAGTACAGCACCTTCACGCGCGCAGTCATGGTGCGTCTCCGACGTCGCGCCTGCCGCCGCGCTTGCCCGTCAGTTTCGCCGGGCCCAGCACGATGCGGTGCGACAGCGCCTTGCACATGTCGTAGACGGTGAGCGCGGCGATGGTGGCGCCGGTCAGCGCTTCCATTTCCACGCCGGTGCGATGCGTGGTGCGCACGGTGCAGGTGATGTTGAGTTCGCGTTCGCCCTGCCAGTCGATGGCGAACCGGCAGCCATCGATCGGCAGCGGATGGCAGAACGGGATGAGTTCGTGCGTGCGCTTGACCGCCATCGTGCCGGCGATGATCGCGGTGTCGACGATCGCGCCCTTCGCGCTGCGCAAGCCGCTGGCGCGCAACTGCGACGCAACCTCGGCGGGAAAGCGCACGCGGCATTCCGCGCTCGCGGCGCGCGCGGTCACGGCTTTGGCGGAGACATCGACCATCGCCGGGCGGCCGGCGGGATCGAGGTGCGTGAGCGTCTTCTGCTTCGCCATCTCAGCCACCCACCAGGTACATCTCGACATGCCGGCGCGAGGCGCCCGCTTCGCCGCGGATTTCGCTGTAGCGATCGGCGCGGCGCGTCCACGTGGCGGCAACCTGCGCGACCACCGCGTCTTCGCCCTGTCGCGCCGCAGCGCGCAGGTTGCGGCCTTCGGAGGCGAACAGGCACGTGTAGAGCGTGCCGTCGGCGGAAATGCGCGCGCGATGGCAATCGCCGCAGAACGGTGCGCTGACGGAACTGACGAAGCCGATCTCACCGCCGCCGTCGACGAAGGCGTAGCGCGACGCGACTTCGCCGCGATATTGCGGATCCAGCGCGCGCAACGGCCACTGCGCCGCGATGCGATCGCGCAGTTCCGCCGACGGCACCACGCCTTCGCGACGCCAGCCGTTGCACGTGCCGACGTCCATGTATTCGATGAAGCGCAGCACGTGGCCGCGGTCGCGCGCGAACTGCACGAGCGGCAGCACTTGCGGTTCGTTGACGCCGCGCTGCACGACGCAGTTGAGCTTGATGCGGTCGAAGCCGGCGTCGCGCGCGGCATCGAGGCCGGCGAGGACGTCGTCGATGCGCCCGCGCCCGCCCGAGAGTTGCGAAAACAACGCCGGGTCCAGCGCGTCCAGGCTCACGGTGAGGCGATGCAACCCCGCCTCGCGCAAGGCCTGCGCGTGCTTCGCGAGCAGGCTGCCGTTGGTGGTGAGCGCCAGGTCTTCGATGCCATCGATCGCGGCCAGCCGCCGCACGAGGTCCGGCAGGCCCTTGCGCAGCAGCGGCTCGCCGCCGGTCAGGCGCAGCTTGCGCGTGCCCAGGCGCACGAAGCCGCGCACCAGCGTTTCGATTTCATCGAAGTCCAGGCGCGACGCCGCATCGAGGCCGTGGTCGTCCGGGATGCGATCGGCCGGCATGCAATACGGGCAACGGAAGTTGCACGCATCGATCACCGACAGGCGCAGGTCGCGCAACGGGCGACCGAGGCGGTCCAGCGGCGCGGCGTGCGGCGGCACGATGGGGTACGGCGTGCTCACGACATCGGGGCCCGTTCGGCCGTGGGTGCTGCCAGCGGTATGACGTCGCCGGCGCGCACGATGCGATGGCCGCGCAGTTCGAGGTGCACGCCGTCGGTTTCGCTCGCGTAGTGGTACAGGCGGCAACGCGCGAGCAACGCGGGCGGATATTCGCGTTCGAGATCCTCGATGCCGCTGTGCGACGGATTGCCGTGCAGCGCGCAATCGTGGAAGACCAGTTCGCCGGCATCGGCGTAGCGCGCGAGCTGTTCGGGGATCGGGCGCGTGTCGCCGGTCCACGCCATCGCGCCGCGCAGGCGCAGGCCGAAGCTCGTGTCGGGCCAGTGGTGGCGCGTGGGGAACACTTCCAGGCGCACGCCGTCGTGCCAGAAATGGTCGCCGACCGGGACAAGATGGAACGCGTCCCAGAAATTCGCGCCGCCTTCGGCCAGGGTGTTGGGATACGACGCGAGGCGCTGTTGCAGCAGCGGCACCAGCGGCGCGGGCACGAACAGTGGCATGCGGCCGCGCAGGGCGTCGTTCCAGTACAGCGCGCCGAACAGGCGTTCGAAGCCGCCGATGTGGTCCAGGTGCGCGTGCGTGACGAACAGTGCGCGCGGCGGCGCTTCGTAGTGCGCGAGGTACGTCGTCAGGCTGTCGTTGCCGCAATCGATCGTGAGCCACGGCGCGCCGTCGCGCTCGATCGTGGCCATGGCAGAACCAAGCGACGTCGCAAAGGCGTTGCCAACGCCCTGCAGGCGCAAGGTCCAGGGGGAAGCAGGTGCGGGCACGTCAGTACCCCTTGTCCCATTGGGCGTCGTAGGCTGCGCGCAGGCGTGCGAATTCGGCGTCGACCTGCGCGATCTCGCGCGCGCCGCGATCCTTGAGCAGCGACCGGCGCAGCCGCGCCAGGTTGCCTTCGCGCCAGCGCGTGGCGGGGATGCGCATGACGCTGCGGTCCAGGTCGATCATCCAGCCCTTCCCTGCGTCGTCGAACAACAGATTGTGCGCGTTGAGGTCGGCATGGTCGAGGCCGGCGCGGTGGAAGCGCGCGATGAGGCGGCCGGCCGATTCCCAGGGGGCGTCTTCCCCGGGCATGTTGGCGCGGTGGGCCAGCGAGTGCACGTGGTCGATGCGTTCGAGCAGGATCGCCGCCCGGTAGCGGTGGCCCTTGCGCACGTAAGAGGCGGCGATGGGGCGCGGAACCGGCAGCTTGCGTTCGAGCAGGGCGCGCAGCAGGCGGAATTCGGCGAAGCTGCGCACGCGGTGCGTGCCGCGCCACAGGTGGCGGTCGCGGCTCACCCGCGCGGCCAGCCCGCCGCGCAGGTAATGGCGCAGCACCGCGCCCCCGAAGGGTCCGTCGACGAACCAGGCGGCGCCACGGCCGCCGGAACTGACCGCGCGCGCCTGGTCGCCCCAGTGCCCGGGGTCGAACCAATCCGGTTCGACTTGCCGCAGTTGCGTGCGGTCGAACAGAATCGCCCCGTATCCCATTCCTTCGCGGAACGGCGTCAGGTTTTCGTTGGCGTCGAACGCGACCATGTCCGGCCGAGTCTAGCAAGCAACGTGCCCACGCCACCCACCCCGCCACGATCGCTCTGCCTGCTGCGCCTGTCGGCGCTCGGCGACGTGACGCACGTGGTCCCGCTGGTGCGCACCCTGCAGCGGGCCTGGCCCGACGCGGCGCTGACCTGGGTGATCGGCGGCGGCGAATACAAGCTGCTCGAAGGGCTGCCGGGGGTGGAGTTCATCGTCTATGACAAGCGCAGCGGCCTGCCCGGCATGCTGAAGCTGCGGCGCGCGCTGCGTGGCCGCACCTTCGATGCGTTGCTGCAGATGCAGGTGGCGTTGCGCGCGAACGTGCTGTCGGCCTTCGTGCCGGCCACGCGGCGCATCGGCTACGACGAATCGCGATCGAAGGACCTGCACGGCTACTTCGTCAACGAACGCATCCCCGACCGCCCCGGCATCCACGTGCTCGATGCGATGGGCAGCTTCTGCGAACCGCTGGGGATCGTGCAGGACGAAGTGGCCTGGCACCTGCCCGTGCCGCACGCGGCGCACGACTGGGCGCGCGCGCAATGGCCCGACGACGGCACGCCGACGCTGGTGATCTCGCCGTGTTCGAGCCACGTGTTGCGCAACTGGCGCGCCGATCGCCATGCCGCGCTCGCCGACCATGCAGTCTCGCGTGGCTGGCGCGTGGTGTTGTGCGGCGGGCGCAGTGCACTGGAACGCGCGACCGCCGATGAAATCCTGGCGACGATGCGTTCGCCCGCGCTGGACCTGGTGGGCAGGGACACGCTGAAGCAATTGCCCGCGTTGCTCGCGCGCGCCGACCTGGTGGTGACGCCCGATTCCGGCCCGATGCACATCGCCAACGCGATGGGCACGAAGGTGCTCGGCCTGCATGCGGCGAGCAACCCGAAGCGCAGTGGTCCGTATTCGGACAAGCGCTATTGCGTGGATCGCTACGACGACGCGGCGCAGCGCTTCCTCGGCAAGCCGGCCGAGGCGTTGCGCTGGGGCACGAAGATCGAACACCCCGGGGTGATGGACCTGGTGACGGTGGACGACGCGATCGCGGCGTTCGAACGGCTGCTCGCCGACCGGCGCGCCGGGCGGGTGTGAGCCGCCCGGACGCGGCGTCTTACCGCTGCGTCGCCGTCCAACCCAGCGCGAGCGGCCACGGGACCGGCGAAGCGAGCATTGCGCGCACCGTCCCCATCGTGCTTTGCCATGCCATGCGCGCGACCTTCTGCGACGCGGCCCACACGGCATCGACCGTGGATGCCGGCGATGCATCGACGGTGGCGTCGTCCATCTGCCCCGGCAACAACGGCGCGGACTTGCGGCGCACCTGCGGCGGTCGCTTGGGTTTCGCCCCTTCGACGACATGGCGACAGGTGCCGTACAGCACTTCGAAGTTGAACACGCTGTCGGCCAGCGCAACGTCGCGGCAGCCATCGCTGTTGATGTCGCCGGTGTCCATGGCGTAGTCCGACGGCATGTTGCGCGAACCGATCCAGTACTTGACCTCTTCGTCGAGGAAACGCGAACCGTCGGCCCGGAAGGCTTGCTGCATCAGTCCGATCGATTCCCACCCGTCGTGGAGCACGACGATGTCGTCCATGCCGTCGTTGTTGAAATCCCCGACCTCCATGTTCGTCGGGGAGTCGAAGGCACGACGCGACCCGTCGTACACGATCGCGCCGCCAGGCAGTTCACGGAAATGCGCGTACTCCGCGCCGAACTCACCGCCGGACAGGCCATTGCTGTTCGCGTCGCGGGCGACGTAGAAATCCAGGAGCCCGTCGCCGTCGAAGTCCCCGATGGCGAGGTCATCCCGGAAATACGGCCGCCCCGTGCGGACTTCGAAGGGAGGACGCAACCCGCCCGTGCCGTCGTTGAGGAAGATGCGCAGGCCGCTGTCGTATTGGGCAATGCCGTTGGCTTGGCCCACGTCCTGGAACATCGAGACGATGTCGGGCCAGCCGTCATGGTTGACGTCGCGCACGCGCGGCCTGCCACTCGCCTGATAGGGAAATTCGCCCTTGCTCGAGTAGCCGCCCTTTCCGTCGCCATGGAACACGGCGATCGCCCAGCGATAGAACGGCGAGCTGCCGCCTTCCGGATCGCCGTACAGGAAAGCGACCACGTCCATGTGCCCGTCGCGATCCATGTCCGCGGCCGCGACGCCGTTCGGGACGGTGGCATTGGGGAACCCGGTCCAGGTCGTCGATTGCGACGCGATGCCCGCGATGGTGCCGCGGTACACCGCGATCCCGTAGTTGGTCACCACCAGCAGGTCGGCGTTGCCGTCGTGGTCCAGGTCGGTGGCGATCGGGCCATCCGAAAAGGTCCGCGGCTCCGGCAGCGCCACCGACTGCCGGTACACCAGCCGACCGTCCGCGCCCTGCTGGAACCACAGCAGCTTGTTGTCGTTCGGCTGGGTGGGTTCGATGCCCGGCGTCGCCCAGGACTCCGTCCGCAAGACCACGTCCAGCCGGCGGTCGCCGTCGATGTCCGCGATCGCCGCCGATGCAACCCACGTGCCGAGATCCATGCGCCAGTACGTCGCAAAGGCGTCGACGCCCGCCGGCTTGTGCGGCGCCGCGTAGCCGGGCGTGATCTTCCGGATGCGGTTGTTGCTCTGGTCGAGCACGTAGACGTTGCCGGACGGATCGATCGCGATGTCCACCAGGTCATTGAACAGGGCCTGCGACGCCGGACCACCGTCGCCGCCGAACCCCCTGCTGGCGCCGAAGGGTTCGAAGGTGGAATCGTTGAACACGCCGGCCAACGTCGCCTGCGCGCCGTCGGCACCGATGATGCGCACGAAGTTGGCGTAATTGGCGACGAGGAGGTTGTTGGCGGCGTCGACCGCGATGGCGCTCGGAAGCAACTGGTCCGACTGCCAGGCAATCGGATCGTTGCGGAAAACGTAGCCATCGCGTGCGTCGCGCGGCGCGACCGCGCGGATGATGCCGTCGTCCTTGCCGATGCGACGGATCTGCGCCTTGTCGTCGATGACCAGCAGGTTGCCGTAGCGGTCGAAGGCGATGTCGTCGGGCGTGACCGTCGCGGCGATCGCCGGGCCGCCGTTGCCGATCGGCGGATAGGCGAAGGCGCCCGTGCCGGCGATGGTGCTGATGTTGCCGTTGAGGTCGACCTTGCGGATCCGGTAGTTGCCGTCGGCCAGGTACATCGCGCCCTGGCGGTCGAATGCGATCGAGACGACCTTGCCGATCTTCGCGACAGTGGCCTTGCCGCCGTCGCCGCTGAACCCGCCCACGCCCGTGCCTGCGACCGTCGTGATGATGCCGGCGGGCGTGACCTTGCGGACGCGGCTGTAGCTGGAGAGATAGAGGTTGCCCGCCGCGTCGAACGCCAGCGCATTCGCGGACACCGCGACGCTGGTGGCGGCCACGTTTTCCTTCGTGGCCCCGGTGTTGTCCGGCTGCCCGTTGCCGGCCACGGTGGTGATGATGCCGGTGACCGCATCGATCCTGCGCACGCGCGCGGCGAAGCCGGAATCGGCGACATACACGTTGCCGGCGGCATCGACCGCGAGCGCAACGGGTCCGGTGAGCACGGCCTGCGTTGCAGGACCGCCGTCGCCGATCGCAGGGCCCGTGCCGCCGCCCGCGAACGTGGTGATGATCGGTTCGGCCGCGTGCGCGCAGCCCATCGAAGCGATCGCCAGGATCGCCGCCGCCAGAAATCGCATCAAAATCCCCTGAACCGGACCGCTCGCCGGCGCGCGCGCATCATAAGGCACCGAAAACACGAAGGCCCGCGCATCGGCGGGCCTTCGTGCATGCAACTGGCGGAGAGGGAGGGATTCGAACCCTCGGTGCGCTATAAACGCACGCCTGATTTCGAGTCAGGTACATTCAACCGCTCTGCCACCTCTCCGGGTGTGTTCGTTCGAACAGCGGGGCCGCGAATGATACGGGGGCACGCGCGGCGGGACAAGGCGCGGCTACACTGTCGGCCCCCTCCCACACGGTCGCGCCATGTCCGAACTCCTGGTCCCGGTGTCCTACGGCGAGCTGCTCGACAAGATCGCCATCCTGCAGATCAAGTCCGAACGCATGCGCGATCCGGCCAAGCTGGCCAACGTGCGCAACGAGCTGTCGGCGCTGGAACAGACCTGGATGGTCCACCCCGCCGCCGGCGGCGACGTGGCCAAGCTCCGGGCCGACCTGAAGGCCGTCAACGAGCGGCTCTGGGACATCGAGGACGAGATCCGGGTCAAGGAAAGCCGGCAGGCCTTCGACGAGGAATTCAT
Organism: Noviluteimonas caseinilytica; assembly: GCF_018406605.1. GTDB lineage: Bacteria > Pseudomonadota > Gammaproteobacteria > Xanthomonadales > Xanthomonadaceae > Noviluteimonas > Noviluteimonas caseinilytica. Next base: position 252,079 of record NZ_AP024545.1, read on the forward strand.
CCGGCTCGCACGCGCCGTCTATTTCGAGAACGACGAGCGCGCGCGCATCAAGAAGGACATCAACCTGGCGCTGGGCTCGGCCTACGTCGAGGAGAAGTCCTACGCCGACTACCGCACCGGGGCAGCCCCCTGACCGCCCCCGCTCACGGCCGGTTCGCAACGATCGTGCCGTTATCCCCCGGGAAGTCCACTCCGGTCCGGCGCTGACATCGCATGTCCATGATCGAATTCGGCCACCTCACGCACGTCGGTCTCCGCCGCGAGCTCAATGAGGACACGTATTACGGCGACAGCGAGCTCGGGCTCTGGCTGGTGGCCGACGGCATGGGCGGCCACGAATACGGCGAGGTCGCCAGCGCGCTGGCCCGCGAGACCATCGTCCGCGAAGTCCGCGACGGCACTCCGCTGGCGCAGGCCATCCGGATCGCCGACGAGGAAATCATCCGCGCCTCGCGCCGCCGCAACGATGCGCTGCCGATGGGCACTACCGTGGTGGCCGCGCGCGTCAACGGCAACCGCTTCGAAGTGGCGTGGGTCGGCGACAGCCGCGTGTACCTGTGGCGCGAAGGCCAGCTGGCCCAGTTGTCGCAGGACCACAGCTACGTGCAGGAACTGATCGCGCAGGGCGCCATCACCACCGAGCAGGCGCGCAGCCATCCGCATCGCAACGTGGTGACGCAGGCACTGGGCGTCACCGATCCCACCCAGCTCAACGTGGAAACCATGACCGGCGAACTGCGCCCGGGCATGCAGCTGCTGCTGTGCAGCGACGGCCTCACCGAGGAAGTCGACGACCGCAACATCGCCCACGTGCTCGGGCACGACGACTGCAGCGCGCAGGAATGCGTGGACACGCTGGTCGCCGCCGCGCTCGATGGCGGCGGTTCGGACAACGTCACCGTGGTCCTGGTCCGGCGCAACTGACGCCGGACCCTGGCCTCAGGCCGGCAGCGCTTCCGCCGGCGAGGCCTCTTCCAGCAAGGCATCCCACACCGTGCGGCCGGCCTTCTTGCGCAGCTGCGCCAGGCGCGCGTCGTGCGCGGCCAGGTCTTCGGCGGTCGCGGTGATGCGCGGACGCGGCCCGCCGGTGGCGGCGAACTCGGCGACCATCGCGGCGCGCGAGGCGTCTTCCACCGCGGCCAGCACGATCTCGCCCTGCCCCGACGTCAGCGCGAGGTAGGCCTCGGCCAGCAGCTGCGCATCGAGCAACGCGCCGTGCAACTGGCGGTGCGAGTTGTCCACGCCCAGCCGCCGGCACAACGCGTCGAGCGAATTGCGCTGGCCCGGGAAGCGCTGGCGCGCGAGTTCGAGCGAATCCTCGACGTTGCAGCGATCGCGCACGCGCCCCAGGTGCGCGCCGATGCGCGAGAGTTCGTAGTCGAGGAAGCCCAGGTCGAACGCCGCGTTGTGGATCACGAGTTCCGCGCCGTCGATGAAGGCGAGGAATTCCTCGACGACGTCCTCGAACGCCGGCTTGTCGGCGAGGAACTCGAGCGTGAGCCCGGTGACTTCCTGCGCGCCGGGTTCGAACATGCAATCGGGCTTGAGGTAACGCTGGAACGTGCGGCCCGTGGGGCGGCGTTCCACCAGTTCGACGCACCCGATTTCCACGACGCGGTTGCCCTTGTCCCAGGACAGGCCGGTGGTTTCGGTATCGAGGACGACTTGCCTCATTGCGGTGTCATCTCTTTGAACTTGATGGCCTGCTCGCGCGCCAGCTGGTCGACGCGTTCGTTGTAGGGATGGCCGCTGTGCCCCTTCACCCAGCGCCAGTCGATGCGATGGCGCGAAGCGGCCGCGTGCAGGCGTTCCCACAGGTCGCGATTCTTGACCGGATCGCCGCCCGCTGTCTTCCAGTTTCGACGCACCCAGTTCGGCATCCAGTCGCAGATGCCCTGGCGCACGTATTGGGAGTCGGTCGTCAGCACGACGTTGCACGGTTCGCTGAGGGTTTCCAGGCCGACGATCGCGGCCATCAACTCCATGCGGTTGTTGGTGGTGTGCGCCTCGCCGCCGGAGACTTCGCGTTCCTTGCCGCGGCAACGCAGCAGCGCGGCCCAGCCGCCGGGGCCGGGATTGCCGAGGCACGCGCCGTCGGTGTGGACTTCGACCAGCTTCGGGTCGGGGGTGGCGGCGGTCATGCGCCGGACGCGCCGGTGGCGCCGGTCTGCAGGCGCATGCTGGGGCGGTGGCGGATCGGGGTGAGTGGGTACAAGCGTTTCTCCGCGCGCAACAGATAGGCGGCACGCAAACCTGCGCCCTGCTGGAGGGTCGCGTTCGGAAGGATGTCCCAGCGCGGTCCCACGCCCTGCGACACCGCTTCGGGCACGAGGCCGGCGGTGCGCAGGCGACGGCGCCAGCGGACGGGTTCGGAAGCCACCGGGCCCTGCCGCATCCAGCGGAAGCGGTACGGGGCCAGGGGATTGAGCGCCAGCAGCCAGAGGCGGCCGCCGGGGACGAGGACGCGCGCGGCTTCTTCCAGCGCGGCGGCCGGCAGGACCGGGCCGTCCGCGACGTGCTGGAGGACGACGGTGCCGATGGATTCGGAGGCCAGCGGCAGCGGGAAGCCGCACCGCACCGGGCCGGCAAAGGCGCCGCGTTCCACGAACAGGGCCAGCTCGCGCTCGCCGCCGGCATCCAGGCCGCCGGTGGGCATCAGGCGCAGCCACGGCTGGCCGGCGCGCTCGCGGGCGGCCTGGCGGACGATTTCGCCTTCGCTGTCGAGGACGGCGCGCCCGGCAAGGGACGCGAACCAGTCGCCCGCCAGCGGGCCTTGCCCGGGCGCCATCGAGACTTGTTCAGGTTGACGTCGGAATCCGGGCAGCGGCATGGTCCCTATTCTGCTGGAAGCGCAACGGATTCAACACGATGCAATTGCGGCCGCTGTCGGCGTTCGAGGACAACTACGTCTGGATGCTCCAGGACGCATCGGGCGCGGGGCTCGTCGTCGACCCGGGGCAGGCCGCGCCGGTGCTTGCGGCGATCGATGCGGGCCTGCAATTGCGCGGCATCCTGCTCACTCACCACCACAACGACCACATCGGCGGCGTGGCGGAATTGCGGGCGCGCGTGCCCGGCATCCCGGTCATTGGGCCCCACGACGAACGCATCACCACCGCCACGCAGCGCGTGGGCCAGGGCGACGTGGCACGGGTGGACGACTGGGTCTTCGAGGTCCATGAGATTCCCGGCCACACCGTGAGCCACATCGCATTCCACGGCCATCAAGTCTTGTTTTGCGGGGACACCCTCTTCAGCCTCGGCTGCGGCCGCCTGTTCGAAGGAACGCCCATGCAGATGCTGGATTCGCTGGACCGCCTCGCCCGCCTGCCGGGCGACACGCGCGTGTGCTGCGGCCACGAGTACACGGTGGGCAACGCGGCGTTCGCGCTGGTGGTCGACCCGGACAACATGGCCCTGCGGGCCCGCGCCGTCGCGGCACGCGATGCGTGGCTCGCCGGGCGTCCCACCCTGCCCTCCACGCTGGCGGACGAACGCGCCTGCAATCCGTTCCTGCGCGTGGATGCGCCGGCGGTGCAGTCGGCCGTCGCGCGCCACGTGGGGCAGTCACCGCGCGATCGCGTGGACGCCTTCGCCGGGCTGCGGCGCTGGAAAGACGGGTTCCGCGCATGACGTTGCGCTTGCGCGCAATGCTGGCCCTGTCGTGCGCGCTCGTCGCGGCGCCCGCCGCACGTGCGGCGCAAGAGATCCCGAAAACCCCGCCGCGCGAAGACGTCGTCCTCGATGCGGCCGACACCACGCCCACCACCCGCAGCGGCCGCGAGATCTACCGCCTGTTCCGCGAAGGCCTGGCCGATCCGCAATGCCCGGCCGGCGGCGGCAGCACTCGCTGGCGCGCGCATTTCGCCGGCGCCCCGGGCCGCATGGCGAGCGAGCGCGACGACGTGTTGCCGTTGTTCGGTTACGTCGTCGACAAGGTGCGCGAAGCCCACCTGCCCACCGAATACGCGCTGATCCCCTTCGTGGAGAGCGGCTACAAGCCCGGCGCGCGCAGTCCCGGCGGGCCGGCGGGCCTGTGGCAGTTCATCGCGCTCACCGCGCGCAACCACAACGTGCCGGTGCGCGCGGGTTACGACGGACGCCTGTCGCCGGTGGATGCCACGCAGGCCGCGGTGCGTTACCTCAAGACGTTGCACGGGATGTTCGCGGGCGATTGGCGCCTGGCGGTGATGGCGTACAACGCGGGCGAATACCGCGTGCTCGGTGCGTTGCGCCGCAGCGGGCAGAACGCGCGCAACGCGAAGCCCGAAGCCCTCGTCGGCCTGTCGCCGATCACGCAGGCCTACGTGCAGAAACTCCGCGCGCTGTCGTGCCTGCTCGAACAGGCCGACGATCGCGAGGAATGGTTGCATGCGCTCGATCGCCCCGTCGTGCTGCTCGATGCACAGGTGTTGCCGGCCGATGCGCATTCGCTCGACGACTGGTCGCGCGCGCATGGCCTGGAAGCGGCGAGCGTGCGGCGCATGAATCCGGCATTCGAAGGCGGTCGCATCGTGCGCGCGGATCGCGCGCTGCGCGTGCTGGCGCCGATGGAACGCGCAAACGACACGGTGATCGCATCGGTACCGACGCCGACGGCCGAGTCCGCGCCGGTCGCGCTCCCCGTTGCGAATGCCGTGGTGGCGGCCACGCCGCGCTCGCACACCGTCGGCCGCGGCGACTCGCTGTGGTCGATCGCCAAGCGCTACGGCGTGGAGACCCGCGAACTCATCGCGCGCAACAAGCTCGACAAGGGCGCGCGCCTGAAACCCGGGATGGTGCTGAAGATCGACGCCGAACCCACCACCACGGCCGCCGCGGCTGGCCCCTGAGGCGCGGCGCAGGCACACTAGCGCCCCCGCCGGCGCGACCGGCGTGCCACGTTCCGGAGGGTCCATGGGTTTCCTGCAGGGCAAACGCGCGCTCATCACGGGCATCGCGAGCCAGCGTTCGATCGCCAGCGGCATCGCCGAAGCGATGCACCGCGAAGGCGCCGAACTCGCTTTCACCTACCAGAACGAGAAGCTGAAATCGCGCGTGGAAGACGCGGCGAAGGAATTCGGCAGCGACATCGTGATCCCGCTGGACGTCGCCGACGACGCGCAGATCGCGGCGTGCTTCGAAGCGCTGGGCAAGCGCTGGGACCACTTCGACATCCTGGTGCATGCGGTGGCGTACGCGCCGCGCGAGGCGATCGAGGGCGAGTTCCTCGACGGCCTGACGCGCGAGAACTTCGCGATCGCGCACGACATCTCCGCCTACTCGCTCGCCGCGATGGCCAAGGCCGCGCGCCCGATGATGGCCAACCGCAACGGCGCGATCGTCACGCTGAGCTACCTGGGCGCCGAACGCGCGCTGGCCAACTACAACGTGATGGGCGTGGCGAAGGCGAGCCTGGAAGCGACGGTGCGCTACCTCGCGCTCAACCTCGGCCCGGAAGGCACGCGCGTCAACGCGATCTCCGCCGGCCCGATCAAGACGCTCGCGGCCGCGGGCATCGCCAACTTCCGCAAGATGCTGGGCCATGTCGAAAGCTACGCGCCGATGCGCCGCAGCGTGACGATCGACGACGTGGGCAACGTCGCCGCGTTCCTGTGCTCGGACCTCGCGGCGGGCGTGACGGGCGAAGTGACGTACGTCGACGCGGGTTACAACATCCTCGGGATGACCGGGATCGAGTAACGCGCTGCGTTCGATGCGGCAAAAAAAAGCCCGGCATCGCCGGGCTTTTTCATGCGCGAAGTTCCGCACCGATCAGAGGCGGTCTTCCGCGATGTCGACCTGCATGCTCTTGCGCATGTCGTCGATGAAGGCCTTCGCATCGCCCGTGCCCGCCCACTGCGACAGCTGCTGCTGCCACAACAGGCGATCCTGCAACGACGCTTCGTTCGCGCGGCCCGGCACCACGGCCGTCACCGCGAACACCACGGTGCTGCCGTTGCGCAGCGTGGTCTTGCCCGGCGTGGCCTTGCCCATGGCGGGCGCCGGCACGCTGAACATCGCTTCGGTCGTCGCCGGATCCGGCATCGGCGCACCGCGCTTGAGCTCCGGCGCGTTGACGGCGACGAGTTGTTCCGCCGTGGCGACCTGCGCGAGCGGCGTGCCCGCGCGCACCTTCGCGATCATCGCGTCGGCGCGGGCCTGCACGGCCTTCGCCGCGCGTTCGCTGCGGATGGCGGCCACGATCTGCGCACGCACCTGCGCGACCGGCAGGTCGTGCTCCGGCAGGTGCTGCGTGACGCGCAGGACGACGCTGTGGTTCGGGCCGATTTCGATGAGGTCGCTCGCGGTGCCGTCCTGGATGGCCGATTCCTGGAACGCGGCGCGCTGCACGGCCGCATTGCCGGCGATGCCGGCGCCGCCACCGCGCGAGAACGGACCGAGCGTCTTGACCGGCAGCTTCATGCTGTCGGCGGCGGCGCGCAGCGCGGTGGGATTCTTGTAGACCGCATCGATGAACTTCGTGCCGAGGTCGGTGAACGCGTGTTCGCGGTCGGCGTCGGCCTGTTCGCGCGCGAGCTGGTCGCGCATGTCTTCGAACGAAGCCTGCGAACCTGCCTTGGCTTCGCGCACCAGGATCACGTGGTAGCCGAACTCGGTCTTGACCGGGCCGCGCACTTCGCCGGGCTGCATCGCGTACACGGCGTCTTCGAACGCCTTGGACGGCATGCCGCCCTTGCCGACCCAACCGAGGTCGCCGCCCTGCGCCTTGCTGATGTTGTCGTCGGAATCGGCGCGCGCGAGCGCGGCGAAATCCGCACCCGGCACCTTCGCGTCGGCGGCGATCTTCGCGGCCTTCGCTTCGGCGGCCTTCTGCGTGGCGGCATCGGCGTTGGCCGGCACGGCGACGAGGATGTGCGAGACCAGGCGCTGTTCCTGGCCGGCCAGGCGCGCCTTTTCGTCGGCGTAGCGCTGGCGCAGCGTCGCTTCGTCGGCCGGCGGCACCGGCATGGACGCGGCGTCGAGTTCGACGTATTCGATGGTCACCTGTTCCGGCGCGCGGTAGGCGCCGCGGTGCGCGCGGTAGAACGCATCGATTTCCTTGCCGGCGACCGGGCCGGTGTCGGGCGCGGCCGGCGGCAGCTGCACGTAGGTGACCGAACGCTGTTCGCCGGTGAGCGTGATCAGGCGATCGACTTCGCTCTTCGTCGCGAATGCGGACTCGGCGAGGCTTTCGGGCAGCAGCGCGACCTTCTCTTCGCGACGCGTTTCGTTCTCGATCTGCGCTGCGGTCTGGCCGCTGCGCGAGAGTTCGAAGAGGTACCGCTCGCGGCTGAACTTGCCGTCGACCTGGTAGGCCGGCGCCGTCGCGATGGCCTGCGCCACGCGGTCGTTCGACACGGCGATGCCCGCGCGGTCGGCGGCCATCTCCAGGACCTTGCGGTCGATCAGCTGGTCGAGCAGTGCGCGCTTGTTCTCGGGCGTGTCGAATGCGCGCGCGTCGTACTGGTCGCCCATCTGCTGGCGCTGGCGCAAGCGGGCGTTCTCGAACGCCGTGCGGAAATCCTGCGTGCTGATTTCTTCGCGCTGCCACAGCGTGGACGCCGGCCAGAACGTCGGCGCGCCTTCCCACCACGTGGGCGGGGCTTCGACTTTCGCGGCCCAGGTTTCGGTGCGGCCCTGCATGTACTGCTCGACGCCGAAGAACGCGAACGGGATGGTCAGCAGGCCCAGGATCACGGAGGCGATCCAGCCGGAGGTCTTTTCGCGGAGTTTCTGCAGCATCTTTGCGGGTGTCGCCTTGGGTGCGAGCCGCGCAGTTTAGCCGCTTCCGGCGCGGTGCGCGGCAGTGGGCGGGCCCGTGGCCCGGGGCAAAAAAAAACGCCCTTGCGGGCGCTTTTTCCTGGAACTAGTGGCGGAGTGGACGGGACTCGAACCCGCGACCTCCGGCGTGACAGGCCAGCATTCTAACCGACTGAACTACCACTCCGCGGAGCCCGAAATCATACAGGACGCGTTTTGCGCGATGCAACACTTCGGTGAAAACTTTCCAACGAAACCTGCGACGAGGTGGTGGGTGCTGAGGGGATCGAACCCCCGACCCTCTCCGTGTAAAGGAGACGCTCTACCGCTGAGCTAAGCACCCGGCCGCGCGGATCCGTCAGTTGACCGCATCCTTCAGCGCCTTGCCGGCTTTGAACGCCGGGTTCATCGAGGCGGCGACCTTGATCGTCTCGCCCGTGCGCGGATTGCGGCCTTCGCGTGCAGCGCGCTGGCGCACGGCGAACGTGCCGAAGCCCACGACGGTGACGGTATCGCCCTTCTTCAGGGCCTTGGTGATCGCGGCGATGACCGCGTCGACGGCGCGGCCGGCATCGGCCTTCGTCAGTTCGGCGCCTTCAGCGATGGCATCGATCAATTCGGCTTTGTTCATTGCTTGACTCCCGGATGGAAACGCTTGGATTGCGGGACCGGGACAGCCCGGTGCGATGCGCGGATTTCGCGCATCGCATCGATGAAGGTCCCCGGTCGACGATGCCTTGGCGCGAGACGCGGCTTCGGCGGACGCGGGTCGTTATACCAGCGGGGTTTTTCAGTGGCAACGAAGAATCAGTGCGTGATGTCCGGCTGTGCGGCCGGCGGTTCCGGCTCCACGACCGGCACCCCACCCACGCTGCCGGCCGTGCTGGGGGCCAGCGGACGTTCGAGCGCGATGTCCAGGACCTCGTCGATCCAGCGCACCGGGACCAGCTTCATGGCCTGCGTGACCGACTTGGGGAGGTCCGCCAGGTCCTTCCGGTTCTCCTCCGGGATGATCACGGTGCGGATGCCGCCGCGCATGGCCGCCAGCAATTTCTCCTTGAGGCCGCCGATGCCCAGCACCTTGCCGCGCAGCGTGATCTCGCCCGTCATGGCGACGTCGTTCTTGACCGGGATCTTCGTGAGCGTGGACACGAGCGCCGTGGCCATCGCGATGCCGGCCGACGGACCGTCCTTCGGTGTCGCGCCTTCGGGCACGTGCAGGTGGACGTCGAAACGCGTCAGGAAATCCAGGTCGATGCCGAAGCGCTCGGTGCGCGCGCGCACGACCGACAGCGCGGCCGACGCCGATTCCTTCATGACGTCGCCCAGCTGGCCGGTGAGGATCAGCTGGCCCTTGCCCGGCACCAGCGTGGATTCGATCTGCAGCAGGTCGCCGCCGACTTCCGTCCACGCCAAGCCCGTGACCAGGCCGATTTCGTTTTCCGCTTCCGCGCGGCCGTAGTCGAAGCGGCGCACGCCGAGGAACTTGTCGAGGTTCTTGCCGCTGACGTTGACCGCGCCGGCCTTCTTCTTGGTCGGGCCGGCGAGCGCGAGTTCCTTGACGACCTTGCGCGAGATCTTCGCCAGTTCGCGCTCGAGGTTGCGCACGCCGGATTCGCGCGTGTAGTAGCGCACGATGTCGCGGATGGCGCTCTCGGAAATCTTGAGCTCCTCGGGCTTCAGGCCATTGGCCTTGAGCTGCTTGGGCACGAGGTAGCGCATCGCGATGTTGAGCTTTTCTTCCTCGGTGTAACCGGGGATGCGGATGACTTCCATGCGGTCCAGCAACGGGCCCGGGATGTTGAGCGAGTTGGACGTCGCCACGAACATCACTTCGCTCAGGTCGAGGTCGACTTCGAGGTAGTGGTCGTTGAAGGAGTGGTTCTGCTCCGGGTCCAGCACTTCGAGCAGCGCGGACGAGGGATCGCCGCGGAAGTCCATCGACATCTTGTCGATTTCGTCGAGCACGAACAGCGGGTTCTTGCTGCCGACCTTGTTGAGGTTCTGCACGATGCGGCCCGGCATCGAACCGACGTACGTGCGGCGATGGCCGCGGATCTCGGCTTCGTCGCGCACGCCGCCGAGCGACATGCGCACGAACTTGCGATTCGTCGCCTTGGCGATCGACTGGCCCAGCGAGGTCTTGCCCACGCCCGGCGGGCCGACGAGGCACAGGATCGGGCCCTTGAGCTTCTGCACGCGCGCCTGCACGGCGAGGTATTCGAGGATGCGTTCCTTGACGCGCTCCAGGCCGTAGTGATCGGCGTCGAGCACGTCCTGCGCCACCTTCAGGTCCTTGCGGACCTTGGTGCGCTTCTTCCACGGCACGCCCAGCAGCCAGTCCAGGTAATTGCGCACGACGGCGGCTTCGGCCGACATCGGCGACATCTGCTTGAGCTTGCCCATCTCCGCGCGCGCCTTGGCCTCCACGGCCTTGGGCATGCCGGCTTCGGCGATCTTGCGCGCGAGTTCGTCCAGGTCGTTCGGCGCGTCGTCGATCTCGCCGAGTTCCTTCTGGATCGCCTTCATCTGTTCGTTGAGGTAGTACTCGCGCTGGCTCTTCTCCATCTGCGACTTCACGCGGCCGCGGATGCGCTTCTCGAGCTGCTGCACGTCGATCTCGCCGTCGACCAGGCCGACGAGGAGTTCGAGGCGGCCGCCGATGTCCAGCGTTTCGAGCAGCTTCTGCTTGTCGGCCATGCGCACGCCGAGGTGCGCGGCGATGGTGTCGGCCAGGCGGCTGGGATCATCGATGCCGCTGAGCGTCTGCAGCAGTTCCGGCGGCAGCTTGCGATTCGTCTTGACGTACTGCTCGAACAACGACATCAGCGAACGCGCGACCGCTTCGACTTCGCGCGTTTCGCGCGCGGATTCGGAATCGACGACGGTGCCCTTGCCGGACAACGCGCCGTCCTTCTCTTCGACATCGGTGACGCGCGAACGCGACAAGCCTTCGACGAGGACCTTGATCGTGCCGTCGGGAAGCTTCAGCAACTGCAGCACCTGCGCGAGCGTGCCGATCTCGTGCAGATCCTTCGCACCCGGCGCGTCGGTGTCGGCGGACTTCTGCGCGACCAGCAGGATGCGCTTGTCGGCTTCCATCGCCATGTCGAGCGCGCGAATCGACTTATCGCGCCCGACGAACAACGGAATGACCATGTGCGGAAACACCACGACATCGCGCAGCGGCAGCACCGGCAGGTCGAAGGTTTCGGCGGTTGCGGTCATGGGTTCTCCAGGTGGTTCGAGGGGTGCGGCACGTGCCAGACCTTACGGGCCGGCGGGTCAATGCGATGCGCAGGGCGACCGCAGCCACGGTTATGGGGCGTGGGCCCAAGGGATGCAAGCGCCCGCACGTGCAAGCGTGATGGCGCGCGAAGCCAGCTATGTGAAACAGCGGCTTGCCGCGCGGATGGCGGCGATCTTCGGCGAACGTGCTCGGGGCGGCCGACCCATGCGGGCGGCCGTGGCCGGGGGCCCGCCGACGGGCGGGCGGCGGCTGCGCCGGGCGGTGGTGCCCGGCGGTTGCGCTTACTCGGCGCCAGCGGCCTTCGGCGTGGCGGCGGGCGTCTGGTAGATCAGGTACGGCTCGGACTTGTGCTCGATCACCGACTCGTCCACGACGACCTTGCTGACGTTCTCGAGCGACGGCAGTTCGTACATCGTGTCGAGCAGCACCGACTCGACGATCGTGCGCAGGCCGCGTGCACCGGTCTTGCGCTTGAGCGCCTTGCGCGCGATGGCGCTGAGCGCATCGGGACGCAGTTCAAGCTCGACGCCTTCCATCTCGAACAGCTTGCGGAACTGCTTGCTGATCGCGTTCTTGGGCTCGGTGAGGATCTTCATCAGCGCGGCTTCGTCGAGTTCCTCGAGCGTCGCCACGACCGGCAGGCGGCCGACGAACTCGGGGATCAGGCCGAACTTGATCAAATCTTCCGGCTCGACATCGGACAGGATCTTGCCGACGTCCTGCTTGCGCTCGGAGCTCTTGACCTTCGCGCCGAAGCCGATGCCGCCGGCTTCCGTCGAACGCTGCTGGATGATCTTGTCCAGGCCCGCGAACGCACCACCCACGATGAAGAGGATGTTGCGCGTGTCGACCTGCAGGAATTCCTGCTGCGGATGCTTGCGACCGCCCTGCGGCGGCACGCTGGCGATGGTGCCTTCGATGAGCTTGAGCAGCGCCTGCTGCACGCCTTCGCCCGACACGTCGCGCGTGATCGAGGGGTTTTCGCTCTTGCGCGAGATCTTGTCGATCTCGTCGATGTACACGATGCCCTGCTGCGCCTTCTCGACGTCGTAGTCGCACTTCTGCAGGAGCTTCTGGATGATGTTCTCGACGTCCTCGCCGACATAGCCGGCTTCGGTCAGCGTCGTCGCATCGGCGATGGTGAACGGCACGTTGAGCAGGCGCGCCAGCGTTTCGGCGAGCAGCGTCTTGCCGGAGCCGGTGGGGCCCACGAGCAGGATGTTCGACTTCGCCAGTTCGACGTCGTCGTTCTTCTGGCGGCTCTCGATGCGCTTGTAGTGGTTGTACACCGCGACCGCGAGCGTCTTCTTCGCACGCTGCTGGCCGATGACGTACTGGTCGAGCACGTCCAGGATCTCGCGGGGCTTGGGCAGGTGGCTGCGGGCCGACTGCGCCTTCTCCTCGAGTTCCTCGCGGATGATGTCGTTGCACAGCTCGACGCATTCATCGCAGATGAACACGCTCGGGCCCGCAATCAGCTTGCGGACTTCGTGCTGGCTCTTCCCGCAGAACGAGCAATACAGGATCTTGTTGCTGTCGCCGGATCGGCCCTGACGGTCTTCGCTCATTCCCCACACCTGCTGCGGCCACTCGGAAGCGGCCCGAGAATAGCATTCGCGGCCCGGATTGCCACCGAGCCGGTCATGCCGGACAAAATAGGTTCCAAGTGCTGTCTGGCCAGGGGGCTCAGGCGGCCTGGATCGAGTCTTCGGGGCGCCGCTCGAGGACGGAGTCCACGAGGCCGTATTCACGTGCAGCTTCGGCGCTCTTGAAGTTGTCGCGCTCGGTGTCCCGGGCGATGGTTTCGAGGGCCTGGCCGGTGTGCTTGGACAGGATCTCGTTGAGGCGCTGGCGCAGGGTCAGGATTTCACGGGCATGGATGTCGATGTCCGTGGCCTGGCCCTGGAAGCCGCCGAGCGGCTGGTGGATCATCACGCGCGAGTTGGGCAGCGCATACCGCTTGCCCTTGGCGCCCGAGGCGAGCAGCAGGGCGCCCATCGAGGCAGCCTGGCCGACGCAGATCGTGCTCACGTCGGGCTTGATGTACTGCATGGTGTCGTAGATGGCCATGCCCGCCGTGACGATGCCGCCCGGCGAGTTGATGTACAGGCTGATGTCCTTTTCGGGGTTTTCGGCCTCGAGGAAGAGCATCTGCGCGACGATCACGTTGGCCACGTGGTCGTCGATGCCGCCCACGAGGAAGATCACCCGCTCCTTGAGCAACCGCGAATAGATGTCGTACGCGCGCTCGCCGCGGCTGGTCTGTTCGACCACCATCGGCACGAGGTTCAGGGCTTTCGTTTCGTGGCTCATGTCGTCTCTGTTGTTCGGTAGGGGCGCGACCAGCTTACTGCCGGATCGCGTCCTGGAAGGATAGCCCCTGCTCCGTGTGCTGGGCGCGCTCGGCGATCCAGTCGATCACCTGCTCTTCCATCACGCGGTTCTGCAGTCCGGACATGAGCTGGGGATCGTTGCGATACAACTCAATGACCTGCTCCGGCTCTTCGTACGTGCTGGCGATGAGGCGCATCGTCTCGTTCAGTCGCTTGGGCTCGAGCTTGAGCTCGTTGCGGCGCGCGATCTCGCCGACCAGCAGGGCCACCAGCACGCGCTTGCGCGCGGCGTCCATGAACGGGCCCGGCGCCGGGTCGAAGTTCTGGCCCTGGCGGCGGGCCTGCTCGACCATGCCGGCGGCCATCGAACGGGCTTCGTTCTCGACCAGGCGCGGCGGCATCTCGACGTGGCTGTAGGCGGCGATGAGCTGCTCGCCCACTTCCTTGCGCAGGCGCTGCATCAGCGCGCCCTTGAGCTCGCGCTCCAGGTTGCTGCGGATCTCGGTGCGGAACTGGTCCGGATCACCCGACTTGACGCCGAAGCTGCGGATGAACGCACCGTCGACTTCCGGCAGCACCGGCTCGGACACCTCGAGCACGTGCATGTGGACCTTCACCGTCTTGCCGGCGAATTCCGTGATGCGCCAGTCTTCCGGGAACGCGACCTCCACGTCCTTCTCGTCGCCCGGCGCCATGCCGATGACGGCTTCCTCGAGCTGCTGCAGCATCGCGTTGGAACCCACGACGGTGCTGCCCTTCTCGGCGCCCTCGGCCGGGCGGCGCACGCCGTCGACCTCGGAATAGTTTTCCATCGTGACCAGGTCGTTCGCCTTGGCGCCGCGCTCCACGCGCGTCCAGCTCTGGCGCTGCATGCGCAGGTTGTCGATCATCTTGTCGATGTCTTCATCGCCCACTTCGGCGGTGTTGCGCACCACCTGCAGCTTCTCGACCTCGATGTCGCCGAAGTCCGGCACCACTTCGAACGTGGCGACGTAGGCCAGCTCGCCCTCGCCCGCAGCGTCGGCGCTCTGCTCGATCTGCGGGTTGCCCGCCAGGCGCAGCGCGTTTTCGCGGATGGCGCTGTCGAAGCTTTCGCGCAGCATGCCGTCGAGGATCTCGGCGCGCACCTGCGTGCCGTAGCGCTGCTCGATCACCTTGGTGGGCACCTTGCCGGGGCGGAAGCCCTTGATGCGTGCGGTGCGCGCGATCTCGCGCAGGCGGCCGCCGACCTGGGTGTCGATCCGTTCCGCCGGCAGGCGGAAGGTCATGCGGCGCTCGAGGTTGCCAAGGGTTTCGACCGAGACTTGCATCTGCTGGGAACTCTTTATCTGAAGGGAGAAGGCCCGGGGCTGCGAGGCCCCCGGCGGAACGCGGTAGTTTGGCCGAAGTCGGGACCGCCCGCCACCGGCGCGTCGGGCAACGGGCACCGGGCCCGCGTGAATGCGAAAGGCGGGACTCGAACCCGCACGCCTTGCGGCGCTGGAACCTAAATCCAGTGCGTCTACCAGTTCCGCCACTTTCGCGTGGGCGGCATTGTGCCCTTCCGGAAAGAAAAAGGCCCCTGGCGTTTCCGCCAGGGGCCCCTCGGATTGGTGGGCCGTCAAGGATTCGAACCTTGGACCTATTGATTAAGAGTCAACTGCTCTACCAACTGAGCTAACGGCCCGAGCGGCGCGCATTGTAATCAATGCAGCCGATAAAACGAAAGTGGGGTGGCTGAGGGGACTCGAACCCCCGACAACTGGAATCACAATCCAGGACTCTAACCAACTGAGCTACAGCCACCATTGAAGCACCGGACGCAAGCGCGCGAACGGCCGGCTATTTTTCAGGACTCCACCCCGCGATGCAAGCGCCGCGCGCGCCGGATGCGCCCCGATGAACGCCAGCAGGCGTGAAACGCGGCAAATGCGAGGGATCAGGCGCTTCTCACGTCGCTGCGATCACCTCGTCACTAACTTCGGGCGACGCCAATCCCCCGGAGCCGCCCATGTCCGTTCGCCCGCATCCGCTGTCGCTCGTCATTGCTGCATTGCTTGCGACCACCGCATGCCATCGATCGGACGAAGCCGCCACGACCGCACCCACCGCGGCACCCGCACCGGCGACCACGGTCGGCGCGGTTCCGACGCAGGCGCAGGCAGATCCGCAGATGCAGGCGGTCCTCGACCAACTCGCGAAGCTCGGCGGAAAGCCGGTCGAAACGCTCACCGCCGTGGAGGCGCGCAAGCAACCCTCGCCCGCCGACGCGGTGAAAGCTTTGCTTGAATCGCAAGGCAAGCCGACCACGCCCGAAGCGGTGGCGAAGGTCGAAAACCGCACGTTCCCCGGCCCGGGCGGCGCCGTGCCGATCCGCATCTACACGCCCGAAGGCAAGGGCCCGATGCCTGTAGTGCTCTACATCCACGGGGGTGGCTGGGTGATTGCCGACCTCGACACCTACGACGCAAGCCCGCGCGCAATCGCCAACGCAGCCAAGGCGATCGTCGTGTCCACGCACTACCGCCAGGGCCCGGAGCACCTGTTCCCCGCCGCGCACGACGACACCCTCGCCGCCTACGAATGGCTGCTGAAGAACGCCGCGAAACTCGGCGGCGACCCGAAGCGCATCGCGCTGGTCGGCGAAAGCGCCGGCGGCAACATGGCCGCCGACATCGCCATCGCCGCGCGCGACAAGGGCCTCCAGGCCCCGCTCCACCAGGTCCTCGTGTACCCGGTGGCGGACAAGGCCATGGATTCGCCCTCCTACCTCGAGAACGCGAACGCCAAGCCGCTGAACAAGCCGATGATGGAATGGTTCGCGAAGAACTACCTCGGCGACCCGGCCAAGGCGGCCGATCCGCGCATTTCGCTCGTCGACCAGCCCAACCTCGCCGGCCTGCCGCCGGCCACCATCATCCTTGCGCAGATCGACCCGCTGCGCAGCGGCGGCGAGAAGCTGGCCGAAAAACTGCAGGCCGCCGGCGTGCCGGTGACCGTGCAGCGCTACGACGGCGTGGCGCACGAGTTCTTCGGCATGGGCGCGGTGGTGGACAAGGCGAAACAGGCGCAGCAACTGGCGGGCGCGGAGTTGCGGAAGGCGTTCGAGGCAGGCGCGCCTGCATCCGCGGCCACCTCGATGCCGGCCCCGGCCACGACTGTCGCCCCCGCGAAATCAAATTGACCGGAAAACGCGGGAGATTGCCGCTTCCGCCGTGGCTTGCCGTTGACCCTGCACAAGGACCCCACAGCCCGAGGATCGACCGGATATGCAGGAAGCTTCGCTACGCGTACGCACCACAGGTTCGTTTTCGGCCGCCGAACTCACGGGCGACTACAGCGGATCGCGCTACGCCTTCGCGCGACGCCTGGGCGAGGCCTCGGCGCCCATCAGCTCCGACACGTGGATCGAGGTCCAGCCGATCTTCCAGGACCTGTGGGTGGGCGGCGAAGGCGAACTGTCGTGGGAAGAAGCCCGTCCCGCCATCTTCCATGGCTGGCGCGCGAGCAAGCGCGTGCTGGGACGCAAGGTGGGCTGAGAGGCTGGCGCGCCCGACAGGACTCGAACCTGTAACCGCCGGCTTAGAAGGCAGAAAAACTCTGGCGCTGAATCAATAACTTAGTGCAGTTATTTTTCAGGAGCCGGCCTCGTGAAACTCGCACCACTGCGCGGTGGGCCACTGAATTTTCAGGAGGCTCAGCAGCGCCTGGGCCGAAACGAGTGTCCGCTATCGGCCAGAAGCGGACTTTCACAGCCCTCGAAGCGTGCCGGAGAACTTGCCGCATTTGCACGAGTGAGAAAGCGACGTCCCATGCCGAGTGAACTCAATTCTGTATCGGCACGAGTCACAGACGACTGAACTTTGACCGGTTCTGCCGAACTCGCCCCACGCTGACAGGAAAAGCGCCTTATCCGACTCTGTCAGTATTCGCTTCGAAGCTTCTGAGCTCACTTTTTTGTGCTCATCCATATGCCCGTTCTCGTCTTGGATCTCTGGGGAAACGGAACTGTCCGCGTTGGGCCGAAGCGGTCGCCCTGCTGACTGTCCGCTATCGGCCAGAAGCGGACATTCAATCAGACGCTTGCCGCTGGAGCTTCCGGCCTATGCCTGTGCCCGCCAACAGGGCGCACACCAGGACGAGCCACGCCAGGAGCACCAGGATTGTCGGGTCACTTGCGCGGAGCCAGTCCGGCATGACCATCGAAAACAAGATCGCGCCACACGCCTGGACCAGAAACACGAGGCCAGCATGCACATAGGGCCGCAGCGGCTGGTGCGCGGCGAGATGCGCGAAGACCGCTGCGCATGCGGCGAACAAGACCAGGTTCCAGCCCATCATGGAGACGACGTGCGTGCGAACGCTGGCCGAAACCTCAGGCGCGAGGAAGCCCTCGATGAATCCGATCACGCACTGCACGACGAACAACAGGGCGGCGTACTTTGCGATCTTGCGCCAATTCAACACGGTGTCATCCCCAATGAACTCGACGTCCGATACGAGTCGAGTTGTGGCGCGCATTCTAGGCCGCAGTGCCGAAGCAATTGGAGGCCGAAGTCGGCTTTCGGCCAGAAGCGGACTCTTGGGGGCCTACAAGGTTTAGTCAGCCGGCAATGCCTCGCGAGTCCAAGGACCGTCAATGCTGTCCCGCCAAGCGCACCAGCCAGGAGGAAGGTCCGCCAGGTCCAGAAGCGATGGGTCCATATCGACGGGATGACTCATTTCGACGACCACAACGTCCGACGGCGGGTCCGCACCGTCCAGGAATTGCCAGCCATGATCGTCCTCATCGTGAGCGACAAAAAGGATGGGATGTCCGTCATACACGACTGACTTGGAAACGAGAGCTGCCGTATCTGGAGTTTGATCGAAATACCACATTGAGACACGAGCCCATAGAAAAACAGGGGTCAGAGTAGCAATTCACAAGTGTCCGCTTTCGGCCAGAAGCGGACATTCGCTAACGCCCGGAGTCAGAGCTTGTCGAGACTCCGCGCGTCGCTCGGTCGAGGCCTTTTCCAGTGTGCGTGTTCGTATCGTGCTCCAGGGCCACCACGAACAACACCATGGCTGCCAGTGTGGCCGCTGCGCTGTGCCTGGCCACCGCGACAGTCCGGCGTATTCCCTCAGGCTGGTCGCTCATCGTCTTTGGATGAACCCACGGGAACAGAAATCTTGTCCGCAGTCCAAAGTGGCGATTTGCCCCACGCACAAATAGTTCGTCACGGGTCGCGGATTTGTCCCCAAGCGAAATCGCAGCCTGCTCGCTGGAAATGATGTGCACCAAACCGCATGCGATAAGCAAGACAAGCGCGGCAATCGTGAATATCGACATCGATTTTTCTCAGTGGACCGTGCATCAGACTGACGTCCGCTATCGGCCAGAAGCGGTCTTTCGCGGATACCGGACGGCCAGACTGCCCAGACGAAACTGATAAGAGCTGGCACCAGTAGCAAGGTGAGAACTCCTCCGAACCAGAAGAGGAACCAATACAGCACCTCAGGAAGCGCTTCTCGCGGCAGCCAAGCGCAGGCCCAAAGCACGATCACTGCGCTGGATGCAATTTGGACAATCCGACGAATCATTCTGTGCACTGACTAACGGCTAGACGCTCGCAATTCTGCCCGAAATGAAGTGTCAGCTTTGGGTCGAAACCGGTCACCTGGTGTCGCGTGGTGGGCAGGCGCGGCGGGTGTCCGCTTAAGCGGACACTCCCTCCGATGGGAGCTTAGCCATTGCTAGCGGCCGACTGGCGGTTCCAGGAGGTTGACCGAAGCCGCCTCGGCTTTGGAAAGGGTCCATCGCCGAATGACCCTCTCCGAACCGTAGTGGAATACTTCAATGCGGTATCCACGCCCACCGCGCTCCAATGCAACCGCAACCAGGTCAGTCCGTTCGCAAGCAGACAGTAATCGATTAGGCGAAAGGCTCGTTCGCACTACGTCTGTTGCGTTGAAATCCTGACCCTTCGCCGCTACAGGACCAACGATGCGCTCCAGTGCCACCCGGACATCAATCGGCACCTCGTTCCAATCTTGCACCGGTCTACACTCAGGCGGCCGCGCTGCGACGGACTGAGACGCCGCGAGCAGCGCTATGAAAGGCAAGGACGAAATCGTCGTTCTCATAGCCTAGATTGCCTCCAGCCCGGGACTGATCACGTCGAACGCTGAGACTAGTCGAATGGGGTTGGTCTGATGTCCGCTTTGGGTCGAAAGCGGACATTTTGAGGTTGCGTTATCGACGACTCGGAGCGCCGTGAAACACTCACGACGAAATGCAATTCGAAATTTTTGGCGAATTTTCAGGAGGCCGGTACACACTCTCGGCCTAAACCAAGCTAAGCCACTGATTTAAATGGCGCGCCCGACAGGACTCGAACCTGTAACCGCCGGCTTAGAAGGCCGGTGCTCTATCCGGTTGAGCTACGGGCGCTTCGAACGGCGATGTGCGTCGAAATGATCGAGTGGTCGGGGTAGAGGGATTCGAACCCCCGACATCCTGCTCCCAAAGCAGGCGCGCTACCAGACTGCGCTATACCCCGGTCGAGCCGGAACGTTGGCGATTCTGGGAACCGGGGGCGGCACTGTCAACGCGCGATCGCCGCGCTATGCTCCGGGCTTCTTCACATTCGCAGGACGCCTCCATGCTTCGCAGCGGCAACCCGGCCCTCAAGGACACCACCTTCCTCGACCTGCGCAGCGGCCAGGTCGTCGCGCGCGACGGCGACGCGATGACGTTGAACGGCACGGTCAACAAGACCGGCCTGCTGCTGTTCCTGGCGATCCTCACCGCAGCGTTCGCGTGGCGCAGCATCGACATCGGCCCGGACGGCCTGTCGTCCAACGCCACGATCTTCCTGTGGGGCGGCCTGCTCGGCGGCCTGGCGTTCGCCATGGCCACGATCTTCAAGCCCACGTGGTCGCCGGTCACCGCGCCGTTGTATGCGCTGTTCGAAGGCCTGTTCCTCGGCACCATCTCGGCGATCTACGACTACCGCTTCCACGGCATCGTGCTGCAGGCGGTGATGCTGACCGCGGGCACGCTGTTCGCGCTGCTGTTCGCGTATCGCAGCGGCATGATCAAGGTGACCGAGAACTTCAAGCTCGGCGTGGTCGCGGCCACGGGCGGCGTGGCGTTGATCTACCTGGCGACCATCGTGCTCGGCATGTTCGGCATCAACATCCCGTACATCCACCAGTCCGGCCTGATCGGCATCGGCTTCAGCCTCGCGGTCGTGGTGATCGCCTCGCTCAACCTCGTGCTGGATTTCGACTTCATCGAAACCGGCGTCGAACAGGGCGCGCCGAAGCACATGGAGTGGTACGCCGCGTTCGGCCTGATGGTCACGCTGGTGTGGCTGTACCTGGAATTCCTGCGCCTGCTGTCGAAGCTGCAGTCGCGCTGAGCACGCACGCATCGCAAACGAAAACGGGGCCGAAAGGCCCCGTTTTTTGTTGCCTGAAGCAAACCGTCAGATGCGGCTGGCGATCGCCTTCGCGAACGACATCGTGTTGCCCGTGCCGCCCAGGTCCGGCGTCATCGAATCCTTCGCTTCCAGCGTGGCGATGATCGCTTCGCGCAGGCGCGTCGCCTTGTCGGTCATGCCGAGGTGGTCGAGCATCTGGCCCGCGGCGAGCAGCAGCGCACACGGATTGGCGATGCCCTTGCCCGCGATGTCCGGCGCCGAGCCGTGCACCGCTTCGAAGATCGCCGCATCCGTGCCGATGTTCGCGCCCGGCGCCAGGCCCAGGCCGCCGACGAGGCCGGCGCACAGGTCGGAGATGATGTCGCCGAACAGGTTGGTCGTCACGATGATGTCGAACTGTTCCGGGCGCATCACCAGCTGCATGCAGGTGTTGTCCACGATCATCTCGTTGCACTGGATGTCGGGATATTCCGCGGCCACGGCGCGCGCGGTCTTGAGGAAGAGGCCCGAGGTGGACTTCAGGATGTTCGCCTTGTGCACCACGGTGACTTTCTTGCGACCGGTGCGGCGCGCGAGTTCGAACGCGTAGCGCACGATGCGCTCCGAACCGCGGCGCGTGACCTTCTGCGTGAGCAGCGCGGTCTCGCCGTCTTCGGACACGGACTGGCCTTCGCCGATGTACGCGCCCTCGGTGTTCTCGCGGACGGTGATGAGGTCAACGCCGGTCGGGAAGCGCGACTTGGTGTTCGGGAAGCTCTTGGCCGGGCGCACGTTGGCGTACAGGTCGAAGCGCTTGCGCAGTTCCACGTTGATCGAGCTGAAGCCCTCGCCTACCGGCGTGGTGAGCGGGCTCTTCAGCGCGATGCGGTTCTTGCGGATCGAATCCATCGTCGCCGCCGGCAGCAGTTCGCCGGTCTTCTCCAGCGCCGTCATGCCCGCTTCGGCGAATTCCCAGGCCAGCCCGAGGTTCATCGAATCCAGGACGTGCAGCGTGGCGTCCATGATTTCGGGGCCGATGCCGTCGCCGCGGAGGACGGTGATGGTGTGTTGCGTGTTCGTGGGGGTCATTCGCGGGTCCGGACGTGCCAACGGCGCGCGATCACAGGCGCGCCGGGGCGGGTTTCAAGGGGCCGCGATTATGCCAGACGCCAGCGTAGGGACCGGCCGTGCCGAAGGTCCCGGACTCAGCCGTGGTCGTGCGCGGCGGGCGCCGAAGCGTCGCCGGATTCGAGCGTGTCGAGGAAATCCACCGCGCGCCGCAGGTGCGGGATCACGATCGATCCGCCCACCACCAGCCCCACCGAGAACGCTTCGAACATCTCGTCGCGGTTCACCCCGGCCTCGCGGCACTGGGCCACGTGGTAGCTGATGCAGTCGTCGCAACGCAGCACCATGGAGGCGACCAGCCCGAGCAGCTCCTTGGTCTTCACGTCCAGCGCGCCGGCCTGGTAGGTCTGCGTGTCGAGCGCGAAGAAGCGCCGGACCACCTGGTTCGGTTCGGCCAGGATCCGCTCGTTCATGCGCTTGCGGAAGTCGGTGAACTGGCGGACGCGGTCGGCCTCGTTGCCGCCGGTACCGCTCATGCGCCCGCCCCCGCCAGCAGCGGCTCGAAGCGGCCGGCGCGGTGCAGCGCCATCAGGTCGTCGTAGCCGCCCACGTGCGTCTCGCCCACGAAGATCTGCGGCACGCTCGTGCGGCGCGTCTTCTGCACCATCGCTTCGCGTTCGCCGGGCGCGGTGTCGATCCGGACCTCGGTCCAGGCCAGGCCCTTGCTCTTGAGGAAGTTCTTCGCGGCCACGCAGTAAGGGCAGATCGCGGTGCTGTAGATGGTGATGACGGGGTGGGTCACGCTGGCTCCTGGAACGCTCGCCGACGGATGCGGTCGGACATTGGCACGCATGATGGGTGCGGCCTTTCTCCAATTCCACCCTTTGGCCGGAATGTGCGTGCAACACTGTGGATTAACTCCCGATTCACGCCCGTGCCCCGCACGGGACGCATGCTCCCCGCGCTGCCGCTTGACCCCCGATTCGATGGAGAACCGCGTGCCCCGATCCGTCCATCCGCTGATCCGCACCACGCTGCTCTCCGCCGGCCTCGCCCTGGCGATCGCCGCGCCCATCGCGGCGCAGAACACCAAACTGCCGGACATCGGCTCCTCGGCGGGCGAAGTCCTCGGCCCCGCGCAGCAGTCCGAATACGGCGCGATGACGCTCAGCCAGCTGCGCCACTACGGCTACGTGCTGGACGATCCGTTGCTCGAAGGCTGGCTGCAGGGCGTCGGCAACCGCCTGGCCGCCGCGAGCGACAAGCCGCGCCAGCAGTTCACCTTCTTCCTGCTGCGCGATCGCCAGATCAACGCCTTCGCCACGCTCGGCGGTTACGTCGCCACCAACGCGGGCCTGGTGCTCGCCGCGCAACGCGAGGACCAGGTGGCCAGCGTGCTCTCGCATGAAATCGCGCACGTCACGCAGGACCACGTGCTGCGGGCAGTGGAACGCGCGCAACGCGACAGCGTGCCGATCCTGCTCGCGATGCTCGGCGCGATCGTCGTCGCGCAGAAGTCCGGCGGCAATTCCAGCGACGACGCCACGCTGGCCGCCGTCACCGGCGCGCAATCGCTGCTCTACCAGCGCCAGATCGACTACACGCGCGACAACGAAGCCGAAGCCGACCGCGTCGGCATGCAGACGCTGTCGCGCAGCGGCTACGACCCGATGGCGATGGCCGAATTCTTCACCACGCTGCAATCCTGGGTGCGCGCCAACCAGGGCGGCGAACGCGAACGCACGCCCGATTACCTGCAGACGCACCCGGTCACGGTCACGCGCATCAGCGAAGCCAAGCAACGCGCCGCGCAATTGAAGACGCGCCCCACGTTCTCCGCGCCGGCCGCCACCCACAACCCGCTGCTGCCGGGCAACATGCAGTTGCCGAGCGCAGCCTTGCAGCCCGTCGCCGGCACCGGCCAGTTCGGCTGGGCGAAGGAACGCCTGCGCGTGCTCAGCGCCGACACCCCGGCCGCCGCGATCCGCGAATACGAACAGATGCGCACGCGCGCCCCGCTCGACGATGCGCAGCGCTACGGCCTCGCCCTCGCCCACCTGCTGGCCAACCACGCCGCTGCGGCGACGGAAGAACTCACCCCGCTGCTGGCCGCCCACCCCGGCGACCTGTGGCTCGACCTTGCCATGGGCGAAGCCGAAGCGCGCGGCGGCAAGACCGCCGCGGCCGACGCCCGCTTCCAGGGCATGGTCGCGCGCATGCCGCGCAACCGCGCCGTGGTCCTCACCTACGCCAAGGTCCTCGGCGAACGCGGCGACGCCGCCTCCGGCAAGCGCGCCCAGGCGATCCTTCGCCCGCTGGCGGGCAGCAGCGCCGACGACCCGATCTTCCAGGAAACCTTCGCCCGCGCCAGCGAACTGGCCGGCGACCCCATCCGCGCCGGCGAGGCCTACGCCGAGGTCGAATACCTCAACGGCCGCCCCGAACGCGCCCTGGCCCAGCTGCAGAACCTGAAGAAGCGCCCGGAACTGGACTACTACGCCCGCGCGCGCATCGACGCCCGCATCGCCGCCATCACCCCCACGGTGCTCGAACTGCGCCGCCAGGGCGTGCGCGACGA
The DNA here is from genome assembly GCF_018406605.1 of Noviluteimonas caseinilytica. GTDB lineage: Bacteria > Pseudomonadota > Gammaproteobacteria > Xanthomonadales > Xanthomonadaceae > Noviluteimonas > Noviluteimonas caseinilytica. The sequence goes on from NZ_AP024545.1 coordinate 276,439, forward strand.
CAAGATCGATCGGCAGTAATCCGCGGCAAGAGCGCCGATCACCGCGCCCCGGGCGTACCGTGTCACCCTTCGGTCACAAAACCGTCGTCTACTGCCGCCCATGCAGAAGCGCATCCTCATCGTCGATGACGAACCCGCGATCCGGGACATGGTCGCCTTCGCCCTGCGCAAGGGCGAATACGAACCCATCCATGCCGGCGACGCCCGCGAAGCGCAGTCGTCCATCGCGGACAAAGTGCCGGACCTGATCCTGCTCGACTGGATGCTGCCAGGCACCAGCGGCCTGGAACTCGCCCGCCGCTGGCGCAAGGACGCCCTCACCCGCGAAGTGCCGATCATCATGCTCACCGCGCGCGGCGAGGAGAACGACCGCGTCGGCGGCCTGGAGGCCGGCGTCGACGACTACGTGGTCAAGCCCTTCTCCGCCCGCGAACTGCTCGCCCGCATCCGCGCCGTCATGCGCCGCTCGCGCGAAGACGACGAGGACGGCAGCGTCAAGGTCGGCGCCCTGCGCATCGATGGCGCCGCGCACCGCGTGTTCGCCGAGGACGCCCCGGTGCAGATCGGCCCCACCGAATACCGCCTGCTGCATTTCTTCATGACCCACCCCGAGCGCGTGTACACCCGCGCCCAGTTGCTCGACCACGTGTGGGGCGGCAGCGTGTACGTGGAAGAGCGCACCGTCGACGTCCACATCCGCCGCCTGCGCAAGACGCTGGAGCCGCACGCCCTCGATCCCATGGTCCAGACGGTGCGCGGCGCGGGTTACCGCTTCTCCGCCGCCGTCTAGACTGGCGCGCATGCCGCCGCGCGCACGCTCCGCCTGGACCCGCACGCTGGGCCAACTCCTGTTGGTCCTGGCGATCGCTGCGGTCGTGGGCGTGCTGGTCCGCCATCCGTGGCCCGTCATCACGGTCGCCGCGCTCGGCATCGTCGCGTGGCATTACTGGAAACTGCACGGCGTCCTGCGCCGCCTCACCGACCGCACGCGCCTGCAACCGCCGCAGGGCAACGGCGTGTGGAACGAACTCGACCGCCTGCTCCACCGCAGCCAGGCCGAGATGCGCACGCGCAAGCGCCGCCTCGTCGAAATGCTGCGCGCCTACCGCGCCGCGGCGATGGCGTTGCCGGACGCCGTCGTGGTGCTCGATCGCAACAGCCAGCGCGTGCAGTGGTGCAATCCCGCCGCCGCCACGCTGCTCGGCCTGCACTATCCGCGCGACCTCGGCGCCCCGCTGAGCGAACGCCTGCAGCCGCTGTCGCTCGCGCGCTGGCTCGCCGCCGGCCGCAACGCCGAACCGTTGATGGACACGCCATCTCCGGTCGATCCCGACCTGCGCCTGAGCCTGCGCCTGATCCCCTATTCGGACGAACTGTGGCTGCTCGTCGCGCGCGACGTCAGCAAGCTCATGCGCCTGGAACAGATGCGCCGCGATTTCGTCGCCAACGTCTCGCACGAATTGCGCACGCCGCTGACCGTCGTGCACGGTTACCTCGACCTGCTCGATCCGGCCGACCAACCCGAATGGGCGCCGATGCTCGCCGAAATGCAGCGCCAGTCGCAGCGCATGACGCAGCTCGTCGAAGACCTGCTCACGCTCTCGCGCCTGGAAGCGCAGGAAGGCGTGGCCGAAGAACACGTGGGCATGGCGCCGATGCTCAACACGCTCAAGCGCGAAGCCGAAGCGCTGAGCCAGGGCCGCCATCGCGTGGTCGTCGAGGACGCCACGCTCGCCGAAGGCGCCCCGCTCGACCTGTGGGGCTCGACCAAGGAACTGCACAGCGCGTTCTCCAACCTCGTCAGCAACGCCGTGCGCTACACGCCCGCGGGCGGCACCCTCCGCGTGCGGTTCGCGCGCGAAGACCACGGCGGCGTGGTGCTGGCCGTCACCGACAGCGGTTACGGCATCCCCGCGGCGCACCTGCCGCGCATCACCGAACGCTTCTACCGCGTTTCCACCAGCCGTTCGCGCGAAAGCGGCGGCACCGGGCTCGGCCTGGCCATCGTCAAGCACGTGCTCAACCTGCACCAGGCGCGCCTGTCGATCGACAGCGAAGTGGGCCGTGGCAGCACGTTCGCGTGCCATTTCCTGGCCGAGCGCACGCTCCCGCGCGACGGCCTCGACGATGCCCCCGCCCCCGCTGAGGCAGAATCCAGTCCATGAACGCAACACCCAAGCCTTCGCAGTCCCGCGCCTCCGATCCGCGCAATGCCCGGCACGTGCCGCACGACCAGGCCGCGCAAGGCCAGGACGTCGACCCGCTGCGCGATCCCGCGCTGTACTTCAACCGCGAACTGTCGCAACTGGATTTCAACTTCCGCGTGCTCGCGCAGGCGCGCGATGCGCAGGTGCCGCTGCTCGAACGCCTGCGATACCTCTGCATCTCGTGCACCAACCTCGACGAGTTCTTCGAGATCCGCGCCGCCACCGTGCGCCATTCGCAGGACTTCGGCATCCCGCCGGGCCCCGACGGCGTGGCGCCGGCCGAAGTGCTCAAGCAGATCCACGACCGCGCCGCCGAACTGGTGGACGCGCAATACCGGTGCTGGAACGAAGAACTGCGCCCGCAGCTCAACGACGCCGGCGTGCGCATCCTCCCGCGCGATGCGTGGAACGCGAAGCAGACGCGCTGGCTGCGCGACCACTTCTGCGAACAGATCCTGCCGGTGCTTTCGCCGCTGGGCCTGGATCCCGCGCATCCCTTCCCGAAGATCCTCAACAAGTCGCTCAACATCGTCGTCGTGCTGAAGGGCAAGGATGCGTTCGGGCGCACCGGGCACCTGGCGATCGTGCGCGCACCACGTTCGCTGCCGCGCATCATCCAGATCCCGCAGGAAGTCTCGGGCGGGCCGAGCGACTTCGTGTTCCTGTCCGCGATGCTCTCGGCGTTCGTCGACGAACTGTTCCCGGGCATGCAGGTGAAGGGCGCGTACCAGTTCCGGGTCACGCGCAATTCCGAGCTGATCGTCGACGAGGAGGAAGTCGAGAACCTCGCGCTCGCGCTGCGCGACGAACTCATCGGCCGCGGTTACCTGCGCGCCATGCGCCTGGAAATCGCGGAGCAGTGCCCGACCGACATCGTGCGCACGCTGCTGGTGAATTTCGACCTGCCGGAGAACGCGGTCTACCGCATCAACGGCCCGGTCAACCTCAACCGCGTGATCCAGGTGTACGACCTGGTGCAGCGCCCCGACCTGAAATACCCCGCGTTCCAGCCGCGCGCATTGCGCGATGCGGACGCGATGTTCGAACGCGTCGCCGAAGGCGACGTGTTGCTGCACCACCCCTTCGATTCCTTCGCGCCGGTGCTGGAGCTGATCAAGCAGGCCGCCGAAGACCCGAACGTGCTGGCGATCAAGCAGACGCTCTACCGCACCGGCAAGGATTCGCCGATCGTCGAACAACTGGTGCAGGCCGCGCGCAACGGCAAGGATGTCACCGTCGTCGTCGAGCTGCGCGCGCGCTTCGACGAAGAAGCCAACCTCGGCGTGGGCGACCGTTTGCAGGATGCCGGCGTGCAAGTGGTGTACGGCGTGGTCGGCTACAAGACGCACGCCAAGATGCTGCTCATCGTGCGCCGCGAAGGCCGCAAGTTGCGCCGCTACGTGCACCTGGGCACGGGCAACTACCACTCCGGCACCACGCGCAACTACACGGATTTCGGCCTGATCACCGCCGATCCCGACATCGGCAACGACGTCGACCTGATCTTCCGCCAGCTCTCGGGCCTGGCGCCGGCGATCAAGCTCAAGCGCCTGCTGCAGTCGCCCTTCACGCTGCATGCCGGCGTGCTGGCGCGCATCGATCGCGAAACCAAGCACGCACGTGCCGGACGGCCGGCGCGCATCATCGCCAAGATGAACGCGCTCAACGAACCGCAAGTCGTGCGCGCGCTCTACACCGCCTCGCAGGCGGGCGTGCAGATCGACCTCATCGTGCGTGGCGCGTGCACGCTGCGCCCCGGCGTGCCGGGCGTCTCCGACAACATCCGCGTGCGTTCGATCGTGGGTCGCTTCCTCGAACACCATCGCGTGTACTGGTTCGGCAACGACGGTGCGCCCGACCTGTTCTGCTCCAGCGCCGACTGGCTCGAACGCAACCTGTTGCGCCGCATCGAAACGGGCTTCCCGATCCTGGATCCCGACCTCGCCGCGCGCGTCTACGACGAAGCGCTGGCCAACTACCTCGCCGACAACACCAACGCCTGGGCGCTGCAACCCGACGGCCGTTACGAGCGCATCGCGCCCACCGAACACCACATGCCGCATTCGGCGCAGCTCTCGCTGCTCGCGAAGTTGTGCACGTGAACGACACGCTCTTGAACAATATTTACGCCCGCCCCGTCGCCACCGCCCTGCCCTTGCAGGACGGTGATCTCCTGGCCGCGGTCGACCTCGGCTCCAACAGTTTCCACATGGTGGTCGCGCGCTACGTGCTCGGGCAGCTGCGCATCGTCGATCGCCTGCGCGACATGGTGCGGCTGGCCGAAGGCCTCGACGGCAAGGGCGGGCTCGATCCGGACGTGCGCAACCGCGCGCTCGAAAGCCTGCAACGCTTCGGCCAGCGCCTGCGCGACATCCCGCCGCAGCGCGTGCGTGCCATCGCGACCAACACCGTGCGCCAGCTCGCCGTGCCGCAGGCCTTCCTGCTGCCGGCCGAAACCGCGCTCGGCCACGCGATCGAAGTCGTCTCCGGCCGCGAAGAAGCGCGCCTGGTGTACCTCGGCGTCGCGCACGCGCAACCGCCGAAACCCGGCGAACTGCGGCTGGTGATCGACATCGGTGGCGGCTCGACGGAATTCATCATCGGCTCGGGCCTGGAAGCGATCGAACGCGAAAGCCTGCAGGCCGGGTGCGTCGCGAGCACGCGCCGCTTCTTCGCCGACGGCAAGCTCTCGCGGAAGCGCTGGAAGCAGGCGCTGACGGAAGTCTCCGCGGAATTCCAGCAGTTCGCCGGCACGTATCGCGCCCTCGGCTGGAACGAAGCGCTGGGCTCGTCGGGCACCAACAAGGCGATCGGCGAAATCTGCGCGGCGATGAAACTCACCAAGGGCGCGGTGACGAACGTCGCGCTGCCGCAAGTGCGCGATCGCTTGCTGCAGGCCGACACGATCGCCGCGATCGACCTGCCCGGCCTGTCGGAAGAACGCAAGCCGATCATCGCCGGCGGCATCCTCATCCTCGAAGCCGCGTTCGAAACGCTGGGCCTGGAACGCATGGCGGTGAGCAAGGCCGCCCTGCGCGAAGGCGTGCTGTACGACATGCTCGGCCGCGGCGGCGCGGACGATCCGCGCGAAGCCTCGATCACCGCGCTGATGCAGCGCTACGGCATCGACGTCGCGCAGTCCGCGCGCGTCACCGGCACCGCGCTGCACCTGTTCGACCAGCTCGCCCGCGCGTGGAAGCTCAACGACGACGACCGCGCGATGCTCGCCCGCGCCGCGCGCGTGCACGAACTGGGCCTGGCCATCGCACACAGCCAGTACCACGTGCATGGCGCGTACGTGCTGGAGCATTCGGACATCGCGGGCTTCTCGCAGCAGGAACAGCGCGTGCTGGCGGCGCTGGTGCGCACGCATCGGCGCAACATCCCGAAGTCGGCGTTCGAAGCGATCCCGGATCGTTTGCTCGTCGCGGCGAAGCGCTCGGCCGCGTTGCTGCGCATCGCCGTGCTGCTGCATCGCTCGCACGAGGCCGGCGACATCCCGCGGCTGGACGTGCGCGCCGAGGGCGATGCGCTGGTCCTGGTGCTCGACAAGCGTTGGGTCGAAGCGCGCCCGCTGCTGCGCGCCGACCTCGCCGGCGAACCGGATTACATCGCCGGGCTCGGCGTCACCTTGCGCGTCGAAACCGACTGACCGCCGTCGTCTCCGCGAAGGCGGGGAGCCATGGTTTGCTGCAGAAGCCCGCCTGGGGTGAAGAGCGCGTCGCCCGAACCCGCGGCGTGGTAAGAATTTCTCGCCGACGTGGCGGCGAAAATTCTCACCCCACCACGGGCTGGGGCATCACCTTGCGCGCCTTTTCGATCAAGGGGCAGACCGCAAGTTGAGTTCGCTGGCGTGCGTGTGACGCACGCGCAACCCAATCATTGCTTTCGCGGCAATCAAGAGCGCGGTGCCGCGGCTTTGCTGCCTAATGTGTGGAAGGCACAGACTTGGACAGGCGCCCCGCCTGCCAGAGAGCAGTGAGGCATTTCAGATGCGAGGGCTCGAGGTGGGCGGCGCGCCGTCCATCCGGAGAAGATGTGTTCGCCAGCGGCCATCCGAAGCGGTGCACGGGTCTACGCAGGCGTGTTGGCGAAAACAAAACCGCGACGAGATCCGACGCGTCACGTCGCACAGTCTTTTCTGCCGCGTTGCTCTTGCGGCAGAAAAGACTGTGCGATGGGGCGTGGCGGAGCGCCCCTCTGGGTGTCCCCGCCTCCGCGGGGACGACGCAGGCAACCAGTGAATCCCTGCTTCAGCAATCACGACGCAGCGTCACCGCGCTCCAACGCCGACGAAGTCGCTGCCGGTCAACAGCAGGTTCTTCTTCACGTACCCCCGCAGCGCGCGCCCCGGCGGATCCGGCGGTGCGCCACCCAGGCGCTGGTGCAGCATGCGTTCCATCAGGAACAGGTAGGCCTCGCGCGTGCGCGGATCCTCGAGGCGATGGCGTGCATCCGGATCGACGAACAGGCTCACGTCCTTGTCCAGCGACCGCAGCGCGGCCGCGTAGTGCGTCACGCTGCGGATCGGCACGCGTTCGTCGTCGCCGCCCGCCAGCAACAACACCGGGCGCTGCACGCGCGACGCGTTCGCGATCGGCGACTGCACGCGCAGGCGCGTCAGTACGTTGTTGTCCTCCGGATCCAGGTCGAGCAGGCGCATGCTCGTCGCCATCGGGATGCCGCGCGCCATCTGGTCCACGCTGCGCGAATACCAGCGCAGCACCCAGCCCAGGTCCGCCGGCGGCACGGCCGCGATGCCCACCTTGAACAGGTCGGGCTGGAACGTGATCCCCTGCAGCGTCGAATACCCGCCGAACGACACGCCGGTGATGCCGACGCGGTCCGCATCGCCGATCCCGTGCGCGAGCAGCCAGCGCACGCCATCGACGATGTCCTGCTGCACGCGACCGTTGCCGAAGTCGCCCTTCCCCGCGCGCATGTACGCGCGGCCAAAACCTACCGAGCCGCGGAAGTTCGGCTCGAATACGATGTAGCCGCGATTCGTGAGCAGCTGGGCGACGCCGTTGAACTCCGGCCGCATCGCCGCGAACGGACCGCCGTGCACGTTGGCCAGCAGCGGCGCGTGCGCGGGATCCACGCCGGGCGGGAGCATCAGGAAGCCGTGGATCGGCATGCCGTCGGAGGCGCGATAGGTGAAGGCGAGTTTCCGCGCCATCGCCGCCTCCGGCAGCCGCGGCACGACCTGGCCGCGATAGCGATACGTATCGCTCGCAAGGAACGCACGCGACGTCCCGCGCACGGGATCGAACACGAACAGGCGCTCGCCCTTCATCGTCGCCGCGCGGTCGTGCACGAGCCACGCGGTGGTGCCGGCTTCGATGCGCAGGTTGCGGCCGGGGAATTGCGCTTGCAGCGCGGTGATGGCCGTGCGCCATTGGGGCGCGATGGCATGGTTCGTCGCCTCGGTGGCGCGATAGCTCGCGATGATCGGCGCGCGCGTGGCGGGATCGAGCACGACATCGGCGAGGTCCGCAACGCCGCGCGGATCCTCGTGCACGGTGCGCAACTTGTCGTCCGCGCCCAGCCATGCGACGCGCAGGCGATCGCTGCCGATATCCGTGCGCAGCAGGGCCTCATTCCCATCCGCACTCGCCGACAACAGCCCGCACCGCGTCAGCGCCGTGCAGCGCAAGGCCGGCACCCATCGTGTCCCGCGCTTGCGCAGCACCGTGTATCCATCGCCCTCCACGATGGACACGAACGCCAACCGCCCGCGCCCGTCGATCGCAAAATCGGACACCTGCTTCGCATTCGCGTGCAACAGCGTCTCGCGCCCGGCCGCATCCACGCGGAACAGGCGCCATTGCTTGGCGAGCCGCGACGCACGCGGCGGACTCTCCAGCACGATCGCCGCCGCGGGCAGCACCGGATCCACCGCTTCGAACGTGCGCTCCCAACGCCCGCCGAGTTTCGCGATCGCGCGCGACCCCGCCTGCCCCGCCATCGCCACCGCGAACAGCTGCCGCGGCGACGCCAGGAACACCCAGCGTCCGTCGTGCGACCACGACAGCGACGTCGCCTCGGTCTGCGCGAGCACGCGCACCGGCGCGCCGCCCGACGTCGGCGCGCGCCACACGCTGCGCACCTTGCCGTCGTCGCGCAACACGGCGACTTGCTTGCCATCGGGCGACAGCCAACCACCGGCCAGCGTGGGCCGCGACAGGAACGCACCGCGTTCGAACCGCGGCGCCGTCGGCCGCGCGCTTTCGGTCTTCGCGAAGGCGCGCACCAGCGCCGCATCGTCGGTCGCCGCGCGTGCCGTCGCCGGCAGCAGCGCGCAGAGCGCGAGGGCGCACGAGGCCAGCGCACCCCGGATGGAAGGGAACGTCGTCATGGGGAATTCCTGCAATGAAGGGCGCGCTTACGCGAGCGCCGGTTGCGTGAGCGGAGCCTCGTCCAGCGTTTCGCGCGGCGGATACAGGAGCCACAGCGCCAGCACCGCCGGCACGCCGAGCACGGCGCACGCGATCACCCACGCGGCCTTCGCTGCCTTCGACAGCGCCAGGCGCCGCACGCGCCACGCGGCCAGCAACGCGGAGAGCGCGAGCAAAACGAGCGCGGTCAGTTGCGCGCCGCGCGGCACCGGCGGCGTCGCCTTGTCGGTGGCGGGCGTCGGACCGGACAGCGCGCGCTTCGCCGCGCGCTGCGCGTTGTAGAGCAACGGCGAGGGATACCAGTTCTGGAAACGCCAGGCGACCGGATAGTCGAAGCGCAGCACGCGGCGCCCGACATCGGTGACCCTCCCCTCGTCCGTCACGCGCAGCATCTGCTGGAACGGCGCGGTGCCTTCGGCGTTGTACGACGAGCGCGCGTCGAGCACCGAGATCAGGTAACCGTCGAGCAGTTCCATGATGTCGATGCGCTGCACGTCGCCCATCTTGCCCGGCACCGGCACGCGCAGCCGCGGCTGCAGCATCGCGTCGTCGTCGGCCAGCGCGCGCGCATCGTAGAAGTACAGCGCGCGGTCGCTGAGCAAGGCGATGTCGTCGCCGACGGTCGCATAGCCGGTGAGGGTCTCGCCCTTCGGCAAGGTGGCGCGCGGCAGCACCAGGCCCGCATCGGGATCGAACTGGTACACGGTGCTCGCGTTGACCAGCACGCCATCGGGGCCCGGCATCGTCGGCGACGGGAACGGATGGTCGCCGTCCACGCCCATCGTGCCCGCGCTACGGCCATCGACCAGGCTGTAGCCCTGGAAGCGCATCGTGTCGTGGCTGAAGACCCAGCGCACGCGGCGCTCGTCGTCGTCGAATTCCATCGGCACGACGTTCGTCAATTCATTGCGCACGGGCATGCTGGTCATGCCGGGGCCGATCTGGAAGATCTCCGAGATCCCCGCCTGTTCGCGCCACAAGCGCGCTTCCGGATCGCGCGCATCGCGCAACCCCATCGCCATCAGCGCCTTGCCTTCGGCGACTTCCGATTCCTTCTCGCCGCCCGCGTACGGCACGGCCATGTTGTTGGGATGCGAGCCCTGCGCGATCCACACCGCTTCCACGCCGAAGCCCAGCAGCACCAGCGCGAAGAACATCGAGAACATCAGCACGCCCGACGCCAGCACCGTGCCCGCCACGCCGCGCGGCGGCTGCCCGAGGTCCGGCCTGAACGCCACCAGCACCAGCGCGGCGAGCAACGCGAGCGACAGGCCCTGCACCGCCAGCGCGCCGAAGCCGGTCGCCTGCGACAGCGCGAGGAACAACAACACCGCGGCCGCCGCGAATCCGTAGCGCTTGTTGGCAAGCATCGCGTACGCGCCGGCGAGGTAGCCGCAGCACGCGAGCAACCAGCCCGACAGGCACAGGAACCAGTGGCGCATGTCGACCACGCGCGCCGTCAACGTGTCCTGCCACACGCCGATCACCAGCGTCGGCAACAGCACGCCGACGGCGAGGATCACCGCACCCGCCGCGCACAACGCCGCGGCGACCTGCCACGGCGGCATCGGGCGATGCAGCAGGTTGAGCCACGTGTTCGGGCGTCGATAGCCGCCCATCTGGTAGAGGCCCAGCAACAATCCCGTCGCGCCGTACACCGCGCCGACGGCCTGGTAGACGGTCAGCGGTTGCTGCGCCAGGTCCACCACGCGCGTCAAAAAGCCCAGCCACACCACGTGCACCGCCGCGTAGCCCAGCGCCCACGGGCGGAAGCGCAGCAGTTCGGCCTTGAGCAGATCCCACATCGTCGTATTCCTCGAGAAATCGTGCGCGCGATCAGGCCGTGGGCGCCGCGTGGTTCTTCGCCAGGAAGCCATTGACCGCGCGGTCCAGGCTCACGGGCATGCTCTGCACCGAGCGCGCGCCGCTGGCGCGCAGGAATTCGGCGAAGTCGTCGTCCTGGTCCAGCACCAGGTAGTGGTGCAGGCCATCCAGGCGTTGCAGTTGCAGCAGGCCCGGCACCAGGCTCGGATCGGGTCCCTTGAACGGGATGTCGGCCACCCAGTGCGTGACGCGCGCGCAGAATTCATCCGGCGCCGACATGTGCATCAACCTGCCGCGTTCCAGGATCACCAGGTTGTCGGCGACGCGTTCGATCTCTTCCATCTGGTGCGAGCAGTAGATGACCGTGCACGCATCGGCGGCGTTGCTGTACATCAGCGATTCGAGGAACGCGCGCTTGGCGACGACGTCCAGGCCGAGCGTGGGTTCGTCGAGCACCAGCAGCTCCGGCCCCTGCGCCAGTGCGAGCGCGAGGTTGAAGCCCGCGCGTTCGCCGCGCGAGAGCTGCGCGATCTTCTGTTCCGGCAGCACGTGGTAGTGGCCGAGCACCTGCTGGAACGCGTCTTCGTTCCAGCGCGGGTACTGGCGGCGATGCATCGCGGTCACCGCGTTCACGCGCATCCAGGTCGGCAGCGTGTGCTCTTCGTTGACGAAGCCGATGCGGCCGCGATCCTCCGGCGTGAGCCGTTGCGAATCGCGCCCTAGGATGCGCGCGCTGCCCGCGGTCGGCGGCAGGAAGCCGAGGAGGATGCGGAACAACGTGGACTTGCCTGCGCCGTTCGCGCCGACCACCGCGTGGATGCGGCCGCGCGGGATCTTCAGGTCGAGGTGATCCAGGGCGAGCTTGCGGCCGTAGCGCTTGCTCAGCGCCTGCGTCTCGATGACGTAATCGTCGTGCATGGAATGCGTGCTCATGGCTCAGGCGGACTTGCGGGGCGCAAGCGCGAGAAATTCGTGGTGGAGGCGCGCCTGCACCTCGTCAGGCGCGAAGTCGAGCGCGATGACGTCGTGCAGGAGCCGCTGGATGGCTTCGTCGAGGCGGCGCGACCGCTCGGTGTCGCTCAGGCGCTGGCGCGGCGTGGCTACGTACAGCCCGAGACCCTGGCGCGATTCCACCCACCCTTCGGTGGTCAGCTCGGCGTAGGCCTTCGCGACGGTGTTCGGATTGACCGTGAGCTGCTGCGCCAGGCCCCGCACGCTGGGGAGCTGGTCGCCGGGGGCGAGCTCGGCGGTGGCGATCTTCATGCGGACCGCGTCGACGATCTGCTTGCTGATGGGCCGCGGGTCGCCGGTGGCGATCTGCAGCATCAAGGCCTGGGTGCGGGGCATGGGCTGTCCTGTGTGTACCAGCTGTACTGTGATGATTAGTACAGTCCGCACACCCCTGCCCTGTCAAGCGCCGGAAGGGCCGGCCCCGACGAACGGCAAGCCCCGGGATTTCCTGGCAAAAGCCGGATTGCGTCATCCGCCCGACACGGGCGCGACACGGGCCAGTCATCGCAAGCGGCCAGCCTGCCGCCCATGCGCTATGCCCTCGTCACCGAGACCTACCCGCCCGAAATCAACGGCGTCGCGCTGACCGTCGAAGGCCTCGTCGTCGGATTGCGCGGGCGCGGGCATTCGGTGGAAGTGGTGCGGCCGCGCCAGGCCGCCGACGCCAGGCGCGAAGACGACACGGTGCTCGTGCGCGGCTTTCCCTTGCCGCGCTATCCGGGCTTGCGCTTCGGCGCGCCCGCGCTGCGCACGCTCGCCGCGCATTGGCGCATGCAGCGTCCGGATGCGATCTACATCGCCACCGAAGGCCCGCTCGGCTGGGCCGCGCGCCGCGTGGCGCGACGCCTGCGCATCGCGGTCGCCACCGGCTTCCACACGCGCTTCGATCGCTACATGCGCGATTACGGCGCAGGCTGGCTCGAGCCGCTCGCGCTGGCCTGGATGCGGCGCTTCCACAACGCGGGCGATGCGACGATCGTGGCGACACGCGAATTGCGCGACTTCCTCGCGCATGCGCGCTTCACCAACCCCGTGTGCGTGGCGCGCGCGGTGGACGGCGCGCTGTTCCATCCCGGCAAGCGCGACCGCGAACTGCGCGCGCAATGGGGCGCGATCGACGGCACGCTGGTCGCGATCCACGTCGGGCGCATCGCGGCGGAAAAGAACCTCGCGCTGGCGATCGATGCGTTCCGCACGCTGCAGGCCTTGCGCCCCGATGCGCGCTGCGTGTTCGTCGGCGACGGGCCGATGCGCGAGCCCTTGCAGCGTGCGTATCCCGACTTCGTGTTCTGCGGCGTGCAGCGCGGGGAAGCGCTCGCGCGCCACTTCGCCAGCGGCGACCTGTTCCTGTTCCCGAGCCGCAGCGAAACCTTCGGCAACGTCGTGCTCGAGGCGCTCGCCAGCGGCGTGCCGACGGTCGCCTTCGACTACGGCGCCGCGCGCGAACACGTGCGCGAAGGTGGCGTCCTCGCCCCCGACGGCGATGCCGCCGGGTTCATCGCCGCGGCCCTGCGCCTGGGCTGCGACACCACTGCCCTGCACCACGCGCGCAATGCGGCGCGCAACGCGGTCGCGCACTTGCATCCCGAGCGCGTCGCCGCCGAATTCGATGCCTTGCTGCAGGGCCTCGCCCTCGAAAGGAGCCGACATGCGACCGCTGCCGTGGCCTGAACGCTCGCGCGACACCCAGTGGTGCCTGCGCGCCAACAACGTGTGCGCCAACAAGCTGGCGAGGATCGTCTTCTCCGGCATCAGTCGCCTGGGCGACGGCATCGCCTGGTACGTGCTGATGGGCGCGATGGTGGTGTTCGATGGACGCGCGGGCCTGTTCGCGGCCGCGCATCTTGCGGTGACCGGCGCGATCGCGCTGGCGATGTATTCGGTGCTGAAGCGATGGACGCGGCGACCGCGTCCGTTCGCGAGCGATCGGCGCATCCGGGCGTGGGTGGCGCCGCTCGACGAGTTCAGTTTCCCGTCGGGCCACACGCTGCATGCGGTCGCGTTCACGCTGGTGGCGCTGGCGCATTACCCGATGCTGGCATGGGTGCTGGTGCCGTTCGCCGCGAGCGTGGGCGTGTCGCGTGTCGTGCTCGGGTTGCACTACCCGAGCGACGTGCTGGCGGCGACGGCGATCGGGAGTGCGCTGGCGTCGGTGTCGTTGTGGGTGGTGCCGGGGGCGACGTTGTTCTGAGAGGCGCCCCCTCCCCAACCCTCCCCTGCTGGCGCAGGGGAGGGAGCAGAACTTGTTACTCCGTGGTGCCGCCCTGCAGCGCGTACCAGTCGATCTTGCGCGTCACGACCATGATGCCGGCCAGGATCGCGAACAGCAGGCCCGCGCCCATCACCAGCGCGTTGTCCTCCGACACCAGCAAGCCGTACAGCGCGGCGTACAACGTGGTGAGCATCGCGGCGAAGCCGATGCCGCGCGCCGCGCTGCGCAACACCGCGCTCAGGTAGAACCCCAGCAACCCGATGCACGCCGCCGCCGACACGATGTAGGCGATGCCGAAGGCGATGCGTTCGCTCAGGCTCACCAGCAGCAGGAAGAAGACCGCCAGCGCCAGGCCCACCAGGCCGTACTGGATCGGGTGGATGCGCAACTGCTTGATCAGCTCGAACATGAAGAACCCGACGAACGTCAGCACGACGAACAACACGCCGTACTTCGTCGCGCGATCGGCCTGCGAGTAGACGTTCACCGGATCCACCAGCGACACGCCGATCGCATCCACGCCCGCCGTGTCCACGTTGTTGCCCGTGGCGCGCGGGTTGGCATCGGTGGCGATGGTCGGCAGCGTCGCGCCCGCGAGGAACTGGCGCTGCGCGCTGCTGGCGAGTTTCGAGACGGCCCACTTCGCGCGGAAGCCGTGGCCGTCGATCGTGTGCGACAGCGGCGCGAAGCTGCCGCCGAAGCGCGGATGCGGCCACGCCGAGGCGAGCGAGAACTGGTTGTCGCCGGCGATCGGCACCAGCGCGAGCGATTCGGTGCCGTCCAGCGCGACGTCCAGCGTCGTGTCGAACGCGAGTACCTGGCCCGCCGTCGGCGCATCGAACCGCACGTGCAAGCCGCCGGCCGGCCGGCTGCCGAACCCATCGGCCACCGGCATCGCGCGACCGTTCACCGTGAGCCGCGGCGAACCAACGATGCCGCGCACGTCGGAAATGCCCCAGCTCAGGTACGGCCGCCCGATCGTGCGCGGATGCGCGGGATTCGTGTCGGCGGGGATTTCGGCGCGCAGCGTCGCGAGCGCCTTCGCCTGCAGCGTGTACACGCGCACCTTGTGCAACCCGAGTTGCCGCGTGCGCGGCAGCACCGTGCCGTCGAGTTTCAGCGTGGACGGGAAGAACACCCATTGTCCGGCGCGTCGCTGCAGCAACGTGCGCACGCCGCTCTGGCCCGCCTCTTCGACTTCGACGGTTTCGACATACGGCACGACGAGCACGGGCCCGAGCAACGCCTGCTCGCCGGCGGAACTGCGCGCGATCGTCTGCACCGCCTGTTCGCGGTAGGCCTGCCGGTCCTGGATGACGCCCCGCGTCATCGCCAGCGGAATGAGCAGCAACAAGGTGAGCACGAAGATGAGCGCGATCTTGAAGAACAAGCGCGCGCCCGAGGGGAGGTTGAGCTGCATGGCGGTTCCCTGGCCGGTGGTCGAGGCCTGCAGGGTCCGCTGCGCGCGTGCGCCGCCGATGGCGCGACGGTGAGGCGAAGGTGAAGTCGCTTGCTTTCTCCTCCCCCGCTCGCGGAGGAGGCCGGGAGGGGGACGCTCAGCTCGCCGGAATTTCCAACGAAGCGATCGCCCCGCCGCCTTCGCGATTGGCCAACGTCGCCGCCCCCCCATGCAACCCCGCCACCTCCGCCACGAAACACAACCCCAACCCGCTGCTCCGGCTCCCGCCCGCCGGCCGCGGCAGCGAATAGAACCGCTCGAACACCCGCGGCAACGCGTACTCGGGCACGCCTTCCCCGCGATCGGCGACTTCCACGCGCACGCGATCGCTTTCGCGCACGATGCGCACCACGATCGCGCTGCCCGCCGGCGCGAAATCCGCCGCGTTCTCCACCAGGTTCACCAGCGCCTGGCGCAGCAGGAACGCATCGCCGTCGATCCAGGCCTCCGGGTCGCCTTCGCGCAGCACCGTCACCCCGGCCTGCGCGAGCGTCGACTCGCAATGCGCGATGGCTTCCCCGGCGATCGCCACCACGTCCACGCGTTCCTTCGTCTCCAGGTGCTGCCGATGCTCCACCGCCGCCAGCGCCAGCAACTTGTCGATCATCTGCGCCAGGCGTTCGCTCTGCACGCGCACGCTCGTCGCGAAGCGCGCGCGGTCCGCATCGGACATCGGCTGCTCCAGCAACTCCGCGCTGCCGCGGATCGCCGCGAGCGGGCTCTTCATTTCATGCGTCAGGCTGTGCACGTACTGCTCGACGTACTGCTTGCCCTCCAGGCGCGTGCGCATCGTTTCCAGCGCCTGGCCGAGTTCGCCGAATTCTCCCGCCGCCTTCGGCGCCGTCGCGCGCTCGCCCGCCGTCACCGCGTGCGCGTAGCGGCGCAGGCGACCGAGCTGCGATGAAAACCACCACGCCATCAGCACGCCGATCACCAGCGCCACGCCCATCAGCACCCAGCCCCAGCGCATCACCGTGGCCTGGCTGCGCGCGATGAACGGCGCGAGCGCCTGGTTGGGCTTGGCCACCGTGAGCACGCCGACGATGCGGCCGTTCGCATCGCGCATCGGCGCGGCGACGTGCATCACCGTGGACGCATCGTCGTTCGGATCGCTGCGCGTCGAGCGTGCGCCGTACTTCCCGCGCAACGTCAGGTACACGTCGTTCCACTTCGAGAAATCCTTGCCGACATCGCGCCCGGCGCTGTCGAACACCACGATCCCGCGCGCATCCGTCACGTAGATGCGATAGCTGCTCGCGCGCTTGTCGAAGCCCCAGATGCCCGCGCCGAAATCGCGGCCGTGCAATTCCTGCACGCGCTGCGCGAAGCGCCCGTCGGCGATGTGGCCGGCGAGGAAATCATCGGTGGCCAGCTCCGCGAGCACGTTGGACGTATCGACCAGCGTGTCTTCCATCGCCTGCCGCACGCCCGGCTTCACTTCCGCGACGAACACCCGTGCCAGCAACAACGCGGCCAGTGCCACGATCGCGAAGTAGCCGAGGAAGATCCGCAGCCCGATGCGCATGCGTCAGGGCGCCAGCGAGTAACCGAGGCCGCGGTGGGTGCGGATGGGATCGTCGTCGGGCGTCACCGCGTGCAACTTGGCGCGCAACGTCTTGATGTGCGTGTCCACCGTGCGGTCGCCGCTTTCCAGCGCATCGCCCCACACGCGATCCATCAGCTGCGCGCGCGTGAGCACGGCGCCGGGCCGTTGCAGCAGCGCGGCCAGCAAGCCATATTCGTAGCGCGTGAGGTCGAGCCACGCGCTGCGATAGCGGATGCGATGGCCTTCGGCGTCGTGTTCGAAGGTGGCATCGGGGGCCGCCGCCGCGGGTGCGGCCTGCGCACGCCGCAGCACCGCGCGCACGCGCGCGACGAGTTCGCGCGGCGAGAACGGCTTGGTCACGTAATCGTCCGCGCCGAGTTCGAACCCGAGCACGCGCTCGGCCTCGGCCGCGTGCGCGGTGAGGAAGATCACGGGCAGGTCGGCGTCGCGGCGCAGTTCGCGGCACAGGGCGAATCCGTCGAGATCGGGCAGCCCGACGTCCAGGATCGCCAGCGCGAACGGCGAGGCGCGGTGCGCGCGCAGGGCATCGCCGGCGGTCAGGCAGTGGCGCACCTCGAAGCCGTCCGCGCGCAGCGCGTAGGCCACGGTGTCGGCGATGGCGGTCTCGTCTTCGGCCAATAGGACATGCATGCGGGGAGGATAGCGGCCCGCCCGGTATGCTGCGAGCCATGAACTACCGCCACGGATTCCACGCCGGCAACCACGCCGACGTCCTCAAGCACGTCGTGTTGCTGGCGCTGTGCGATGCCCTGGTCGCCAAGCCGGCGCCCTGCTTCGCGCTGGACACGCATGCCGGTCGCGGGCGCTACAAGCTCGATGCCGAGGCCGCCAAGCGCACCGGCGAGGCCGAAGGCGGCATCGGGCGCCTGCGCGCGGCACGGGCCCCGGCGATCGCACGGTACCTGGCGGCCATCGATGCCTGCCGCGCCGCCCACGGCGCCAACAGCTACCCGGGCTCGCCCTGGCTGCTCGCCAACGCACTGCGCGAACAGGACCGCCTGGTGTGCTGCGAGATCCAGCCCGACGAGTTCGCGTGGCTCAAGACCAACTTCCTCGACCGCACGCCCGAGCAGCACACCGAAGTCACCGTGCAGCAGCGCGACGGCTATGCCGCGATGAAGGCGCTGCTGCCTCCGCGCGGCGGCGACGGCACGCGCATCGCGCGCGGGCTGGTGCTGATCGATCCGCCGTACGAATCGCAGATGGAGGAATTCGACACCGCGCTGGCCGCGTTGCGCGATGCCATCGCGCGCTGGCCGCAGGCCACGTACGTGCTGTGGTATCCGATCAAGGTGCGTCGTGCATTGCACGCGTTCCATCGCGCGGCGGGCCTGTTGCCCGCCAAGTCCGCGCTGATCGCCGAACTGCGCGTGCGCGACGAAGACTCGCCGCTGCGCATGAACGGCAGCGGCCTGCTGGTGCTCAACCCGCCGTGGAAACTCGATGCCGCGCTGAAGCCGGCGTTGCACGAACTCGCCGATGCGCTCGGCGAGGAAGGCCGTGGCGGGTGGCGCGTGGAATGGCTGCGCGAACCCGCCTGACGCCTCAGCCCGGCTGTCGCGCCGCGTAATCCTGGTCGTCGTGCCCGCGCGCGTCGCCGAACTCGGGTTCGAAGAAGCTCCAGCGCACCGCCGGGTACTTCGCCTTCATCGCCGCTTCGATCGCGTTGATGTCTTCGATCAGTTCCCGCGACGACGGCCGTTCCAGCATCTCGGCCTGCACCGACACCATCACGTCGTTGCCCAGTTGCAGCGTGATCAGGCTGATCACCTTGCGCACCTGCGGCTGGCTCTCGAGCCACGCGCGCAGTTCGGCCTGCACCGCGGCATCCACGCTCTGCCCGATCAGCAGCGCCTTGACCTCGATGGCGACGAACACCGCCACCACGATGAGCAGCACGCCGATGGCGATCGTGCCGATCGCATCCCAGATCGGATTGCCGGTCACGACCGACAACACCACCGCGATCAACGCGAACACCAGGCCGAACAGCGCCGCCAGGTCTTCGCCGAAGATCACCACCAGTTCCGCCTGCCTGCTCTCGCGGAACCACGTCCACAGGTTGCGGTCGCCGCGCGCCTTGTCCACTTCCACCAGGCACGCACGCATCGAAACGCTTTCGGCCACGATGCCGAACACCAGCACGCCGACCGCCCACCACCACTGCTTCAGCGGTTCGGGCGCGTGCAGCTTGTGCCAGCCCTCGTAGACGGAAAACATGCCGCCCACCGAGAACAGCATCAGCGCGACCAGGAACGACCAGAAATAGATGGCCTTGCCGTAGCCGAGCGGATAGTCCGGCGAGGCCGGGCGCCGCGCCTGCTTCATGCCCAGCAGCAGCAACAGCTGGTTGCCGCAATCAGCGAGCGAGTGCACTGTCTCGGCCAGCATCGCGCTGGAGCCGGTGAAGAACGCCGCCACGCCCTTGGCGCAGGCGATCGCGAAGTTGGCGCCGAGCGCAAACAGGATCGCGCGGGAGGAATCGCCGCTGCCAGCCATCGTGGGTCCGTCCGAACGTGGGGGCGCGCAGTCTAGCAAGCGCCTTCACATCCTTAAGTCTTCACATTTCGACGGGGCGTCTAGAGCTTCCCGTCACCTGTGTGATGGCAGGCTCCCTGAATGGCGGCCAGAAACAGACTCCCCCCGTGGCACGAACAACTCCGGCTCAGCAATGGGCGCGAGGTCCTGATCCGGCCCATCCGGCCGGCGGACGCAGCGCCCTTGCGACAAGGCTTCGGCTTGCTGGAGCCCGATGAAATCCGGCAGCGCTTCCTCGCCGCGGTGAACGAGCTCACGCCCGAGATGGCGGAGAAGCTTGCACGCCCGGACGCGAAGCGCGAGTTCGCGCTGGTCGCGGCCGAGCCGTTGCCGCCGGGCGAAGCCCTGGTGGGCGCGGTGGCGCGCGCGGCGATCTCGGAGAACGGCCGCGAGGCCGAATTCGCGATCCTCGTCAGCCACTACATCGCCGGCATGGGCCTGGGGCGCCACCTGATGCGCCGCCTCGTGCGCTGGGCGAAGGGCCGCAAGCTCGAACGCCTGTGCGGCGACGTGCTCGAGCACAACCTGCCGATGCTCGCGCTGGCGCAGTCGCTGGGCTTCCACCGCGAACCCACCGACCAGCCCGGCCTCGTGCGCGTGGTGCTGGACCTGACGGGCCGCGATTCGCACCTGCACGATCAGCCGCAGGCCGCCTGATCGCAGGATTCGCGATTCGGGGGGATTAGACTTGCCGACCTTTCCGCTGGGCGCGAACGCGCGTCCGGCGGTGCACTGCATTCCGTGAGACCCAATGACCGAATCGATTTCGCCGCCCCTGCCCCGTTCCGGCCACGCACGCGCCTGGTGGCGCGCGCCCGCGTCTCCGTCGGGCCTGGCTTGGGCGATTGCGCAGGCGGCACGCGTGCACGACGGCCTGGTGCTGGCGATCGCGAAGGACAACCACGGCGCGCACCAGCTGGAATCCGACCTGCGCACGCTCCTCGCGCAGGACACGTCGATTCCCGTGCTGCCCTTCCCCGATTGGGAAACGCTGCCGTACGACCAGTTCAGCCCGCACCCGGACATCGTGTCGCAGCGCCTCGCCGCGTTGCACCGCCTGCCCACGCTCAAGCGCGGCATCCTCGTCGTGCCGGTGCAGACGCTGCAGCAACGCCTCGCGCCGCTGCGCTACGTGGTGGGCAATACGTTCGACGTGCGCGTGGGCCAGACGCTCGATCTCGATGCCGAAAAGCAGCGCCTGATTGCCGCCGGCTACCGCAACGTGCCACAGGTGTTCGATCCCGGCGATTTCGCCGTGCGCGGCGGTTTGCTCGACGTGTATCCGATGGGCGCCGACGAACCGTATCGCGTCGAACTGTTCGACGATGCGATCGATTCGATCCGCGCGTTCGATCCGGAATCCCAGCGCTCGCTCGACAAGGTCGATGCCGTGCAGCTGTTGCCCGGTCGCGAAGTCCCGCTCGACGAGGTCGCCACCAAGCGCGCGATGCAGGCCTTGCGCGACCGCTTCGACATCGACACGCGGCGCAGTGCGCTGTTCCAGGACCTGAAGGCGGGCGCGGCGCCGGCCGGCATCGAGTACTACCTGCCGCTGTTCTTCGACGCCACCGCGACGCTGTTCGATTACCTCGGCAAGACCGCCTTGCCGATCGTCACCGATGGCGCGCTCGCGTGTGCCGAAGCGTTCTGGGCGCAGACCGCGGAGCGCTACGAACAACGCCGCCACGACATCGAACGCCCGCTGCTGCCGCCGGCCGAGCTGTACCTCTCGCCGCAGGCTTTGCGCGAAGCCTTGAACGCGATCCCGCGCGTCGACGTGGTGGGCGGCGAAGAAGCGAAGGCCGCGCAGGCGCAGTCGCTCGGCACGCAACCCGCGCCGGACGTCCCGCTGGTCGGCCGCGACAGTGAAGCCGCGGCCGCGCTGAAGTCGTTCCTGTCGACCTATCCGGGGCGCGTGCTGATCGCCGCCGATTCTGCGGGCCGGCGCGAAGCGTTGCTCGATGTGTTGCACGCGGCGAACCTGCATCCGGATGTCATCCCGGATTGGGCCACGTTCAACGGCGACGGCGCGAAGTTCGCCATCGCCGTCGCGCCGTTCGAGGACGGCTTCGCCCTGGACGCCGATGTCACCGGCGGTGCCCCACTCGTCGTCCTCACCGAACGCCAGCTCTTCCCCGATCGCGCATCGCAACCGCGCCGCCGCAAGCGCGCCGGCCGCGAACCCGAACAGATCATCCGCGACCTCGGCGAACTCACCGAAGGCGCACCGATCGTCCACGAAGACCACGGCGTCGGCCGGTACCGCGGCCTGGTCACGCTGGAAGCCGGCGGCACGCCCGGCGAATACCTCGAGATCGAATACGCGAAGGGCGACCGCCTCTATGTCCCCGTCGCGCAGCTGGACCGCATCTCGCGCTACTCCGGCGCTTCGCCGGAAACCGCGCCGCTGCATTCGCTCGGCGGCGAGCAATGGACGAAGGCCAAGCGCAAGGCCGCGGAAAAAGTGCGCGACGTCGCCGCCGAACTCCTGGAGATCCAGGCCAAGCGCCAAGCGCGCGCTGGGCTGGCCCTGCAGGTGGATCGCGCGATGTACGAACCGTTCGCGGCGACGTTCCCGTTCGAGGAAACGCCGGACCAGCACGCCGCGATCGAAGCCGTCATCCGCGACCTCGGTTCTTCTCAACCGATGGACCGCGTGGTGTGCGGCGACGTGGGCTTCGGCAAGACGGAAGTCGCCGTGCGCGCCGCGTTCGTCGCCGCTGCCGCGGGCAAGCAGGTCGCGGTGCTGGTGCCGACCACGCTGCTCGCCGAACAGCACTACCGCAATTTCCGCGACCGCTTCGCCGACTGGCCGCTGCGCGTGGAAGTGCTGTCGCGCTTCAAGAGCACGAAGGAAATCAAGGGCGAGCTGGAGAAGCTGGCCGAAGGCAAGATCGACGTCATCGTGGGCACGCATCGCCTGCTGCAGGGCGACGTGCGGTTCAAGGACCTCGGCCTGGTCATCGTCGACGAAGAACAGCGCTTCGGCGTGCGCCAGAAGGAAGCACTGAAGGCGCTGCGCGCCAACGTGCACCTGCTCACGCTGACCGCCACGCCCATCCCGCGCACGCTCAACATGGCGATGGCCGGCCTGCGGGATCTCTCCATCATCGCCACGCCGCCGGCGCATCGCCTCGCGGTGCAGACCTTCGTGACGCCGTGGGACGGCGCGATGCTGCGCGAAGCGCACCAGCGCGAACTCGCGCGCGGCGGCCAGGTGTACTTCCTGCACAACGACGTCGAGACCATCGGCCGCATGCAGCGCGATTTGCAGGAACTCGTGCCCGAGGCCCGCATCGGCATCGCCCACGGCCAGATGCCCGAGCGCGAACTGGAACGCGTGATGCTCGACTTCCACAAGCAGCGCTTCAACGTGCTGCTGTGCACGACGATCATCGAATCCGGCATCGACATCCCCAACGCCAACACCATCGTGATGAACCGCGCCGACAAGTTCGGCCTGGCGCAGCTGCACCAGCTGCGCGGCCGCGTCGGGCGTTCGCACCATCGCGCGTATGCGTACCTGGTGGTGCCGGACAACCGCAGCATCACCAGCGATGCGCGCAAGCGCCTGGAAGCGATCGCCTCGATGGACGAGCTGGGCGCGGGCTTCACGCTCGCCACGCATGACCTCGAGATCCGCGGCGCCGGCGAACTGCTCGGCGAAGACCAGAGCGGCCAGATGGCCGAAGTCGGATTCAGCCTCTACACCGAGCTGCTGGAGCGCGCGGTGCGTTCGATCAAGCAAGGCAAGCTGCCGGACGAGGATCCGAACTTCGAACATCGCGGCGCCGACGTGGTGCTCAACGTGCCCGCGCTGATCCCCGACGATTATTTGCCGGACGTGCACGCGCGCCTGACGCTGTACAAGCGCATCAGCAGCGCGCGCAACGCGGACGAGCTGCGCGACCTGCAGGTGGAGATGATCGATCGCTTCGGCCTGCTGCCCGATGCGGCCAAGCACCTGTTCGCGATCGCCGAGCTCAAGCTCGACGCTACGCGCATCGGCATCCGCAAGCTCGACCTCGGCCCCACCGGCGGCCGCCTGCAGTTCGAGTCGAAGCCCGACGTCGACCCGATGACCGTCATCCAGATGATCCAGAAGCAACCGCAGCACTACGCGATGGATGGGCCCGACAAGCTGCGCCTGAAGCTCGACCTGCCCGACGCCGCCGCGCGCGTGCAGGCCGCGCGCGGGTTGCTGGTGGCGCTGCGCCGTGCGGCCTGACGCGCGCGCCTTTGCGCCACGCGGCGCCGCGTCGCATGATGCGGCCCGGTCCAGCCGTTGAGCGCGCCGCATGCCCGGGATGCAGAATTTCTACCTGATGGTCACCCTCGTCGGGCTGGCGCTGGCCGCGTACGAAGCCTGGCGCATCCACCTGGGCATCGAGGCGATGCGCTGGCAGCGCACGACCGGCAAGCTCACGCAGGCGTGGATCGACGAAGCGACGCTGCCGATCGAATTCGACGAAGAAGAAGGCGATCGTCACTCGGCCAACGTGCGCTACCACTACAAGGTGGGCGCGCGCTGGTACAAATCCTCTCGCCTGAGTTACCGCGGCACGCTCTGGATCCCGCTGGAGGAAGCGAGCGAATTGCTCGCGGGCCTGGAGGCCGGCGAGGACGTGGACGTCCACTACGATCCGCGCAACCCGGCGCGCGCCGTGCTCGTGCCCGGCAGCAGCACGGGCAACCTGCTCAACCTCCTGCTTTACCTCGGCATCGCCGCGTTCGCCCTGTTCTTCTGGATGCGCTGAACCCATGACCGCACCGGCCTGGGACGGCACCATCGAAGGCGCACGCGCGCTGCAGGCGATGCTCGCGCCGCAGGTCGTGCTGCGCGATGGCTTCACCAAGCCGTTGCGCGTGATCGGCGGGTTCGCGGTCGGGTTTTCCGGCGACGGTGCGATCGCGCACGCGGCCGGCGTGCTCATCGATTCGGAAAACCTCGACGTGCTGGATGCGCAGGTCGTGGAGATGCCGGCGGTGATGCGTTACGTGCCGGGCCTGCTGAGTTTCCGCGAACTGCCGCCGTTGCTCGACGTGCTGGAACGCCTGTCGCAATTGCCGGACGTGGCGATGGTCTCCGGCGCCGGCATCGCGCATGCGCAGCGCTTCGGCATCGCCTCGCACTTCGGCGTCGCGACGGGCGTGCCCGCGCTCGGCGTGGCGACGAAGGCGCCGACCGGCAATTCGGCGGCGCTGCAACAGGTGCGCGGCGCCTACACGCCCCTGCGCGAGCGCGGCGAACAGATCGGCTGGATGCTGCGCAGCAAGCTGCATTGCCAGCCGGTGACGGTCTCGCCCGGGCACCGCATCGCGATGGCCTCCACCGCGGACCTGGTGATGCGCTACACGCGCGCGCACCGCCTGCCGGAACCCATCCGGCTGGCCATGCGCCTGGCCTCGCGCCGCGCCGGGCACCCCGACACGGCTTCACACGAGTGAGCGCTAGACTCGGCCGTACATCCCGACACGGAGTCACCCGATGCTGCGTTCCCTCACTGCCGCCGTCCTGATTGCCACTGCGATGAGCGCCTGCGCGAGCACGGCGGGAACGACCACGCCTCCGGAGGAATCCAGCATGCGCACCGTTGCTTCGGGCCAATCCACGGCGATGGCGCAGGGCGAAAGCGTGCGCCTGTCCGATGGTGCGACGCTGCAGTTCGTCTCCGTGCCGCAGGATTCGCGTTGCCCGCCGAAGGTGCAGTGCATCCGCGCCGGCGACGCCGACATCGAATTCGCGTTCACGCCCGCGGGCGGCACCGCCACGACCGTCACGCCCAACCTGCCGGAAGCGCCGACGAAGCCGATCGGCGCGTGGAAGCTCACGGTGGAACAGCTCACCTTCGGCGACGCGCCCAAGGTGACGGTGCGCATCGACCGATGACCACGATCGTCGCCCCGCGCGTGCACGACCTGGGCGGCTTCCAGGTGCGCCGCGCGGTGCCGTCGATCCAGGCGCGCAGCGTCGGGCCGTTCGTGTTCGTCGACCACATGGGGCCCGCGCTGTTCGAACCGGGCCGCGGCATCGACGTGCGCCCGCACCCGCACATCGGCCTGGCGACGGTGACGTTCCTGTGGGCCGGCACGATCCGCCATCGCGACACGCTGGGCAACGTGCAGGACATCGCGCCCGGCGACGTCAACTGGATGACGGCCGGCCGCGGCATCGCGCATTCGGAGCGCACGCCGCTCGACGTGCGCGGCGCGCCGCATCCCGTGCATGGCATGCAGACGTGGGTCGCGTTGCCGCGCAGCCATGAAGAAACCGATCCGGCGTTCTTCCACCATGCGGCGGAAGCGTTGCCGCGCATCGAAACCCCGGGCACCACGTTGCGCGTGATCGCGGGCCGTGCGTTCGGCGAGGAATCGCCGGTGCAGGTGTTCGCCGATACGTTCAACGTCGCGGTCGATCTCGCACCCGACGCGGAACTGGAAATCGACGCGCGTGCCGCCGAGCGCGCGCTCTACGTGCTCGACGGCAACGCGCAACTGGATGGCGCGGACATCCCCGTGCAGCACCTGGTGCTGCTGGATCCGGGCGTGCGACATCGCCTGCGCGCGACGACGCCGCTGAAGGCGATGCTCTTCGGCGGCGAACCGCTGGATGCGCCGCGCCACATGTGGTGGAACTTCGTCAGCAGCTCGAAGGAGCGGATCGAGCAGGCGAAGCAGGACTGGCTCGAGGATCGCTTCGGGAAGATCGACGGGGAGACGGAATTCATTCCGTTGCCTGAGCGCTAGAACTTCCCTTCCTGGAAGTCCACGAACGCCTGCATGATCTCTTCCTTCGTGTTCATCACGAACGGGCCGTAACGCGCCACCGGTTCGCGCAGCGGGCGCCCCGCCACCAGGATCAACCGCGCACCCTGCGCACCGGCGCGCACGGCGAACACATCGCCGCCGCCCAGCACCGCGAGTTCCTGCGACGCCAGCGCACGCGCATCCTCGCCCTCGCCCACCGTCGCGTCGCCTTCGAACACGTACGCGAACGCGTTGTGGCCTTCGGGCAACGCGTGCGTCCAGGCGACGCCTGCATCGAGCGCGATGTCGAGGTACACCGGATCCGTCGCCGGCTGCGCGATCGGACCGCGCGTGCCATCGACGTCGCCGGCGATCACTTTCACGCTGACACCCGCGGCCGGCTGCACCTGCGGAATGTGGTCCGGCGCGAACTCCTGGTACTGCGGCGCATCCATCTTGTTGGCCTTCGGCAAGTTGACCCACAGCTGGAAGCCGCGCATGCGGCCTTCCTGCTGTTCGGGCATCTCGCTGTGCACCAGGCCGCGGCCCGCGGTCATCCACTGCACGCTGCCGGGCACCAGCAGGCCTTCGTTGCCGTGGTTGTCGCGGTGGCGCATGCGGCCATCGAGCATGTAGGTGACGGTCTCGAAGCCGCGATGCGGATGGTCGGGGAAGCCGGCGAGGTAATCCTCGGCCTTGTCGGTGCCGAATTCGTCGAGCAGCAGGAACGGATCGAGCATGTCGAGTTCGGGCGAGCCGATGACGCGCGTGAGCTTGACGCCGGCGCCGTCGGACGCGGGGCGGCCGCGCAGCTTGCGGGCGACGCGGGCGTGGGTGGGAGCGGTCGTGGTCGACATGGGACCTCCTTCGTTGCGAAGCCGGAACGATGGTGGCGGCGGGCGGCCGGGACCAGCCGCACCGCTGGAACGCAGGGTGTCAGCCGCGACGCGCCTGCTCGTAGACGTACACGGTGGCGGGCGGCACGTTGCGCAGGATGAAGGTGCCGCGCCGCACCTGCAGGCCCAGTTCCGCGGCCACGGCATCGCCGATGGGCGCCTGCGGGCCGTAGGTGAACTGGATGAAGCGGCCGTCCGGGCGCAGGCACTGGAAGGCCGCGGCCACGATCGCGCGCTGCAGCTCGGCCGGCATCGTCAGCAGGCCCAGGCCGGAAATGATCGCGTCCGCCGGGCCCGCGGCCAGGTAACCGGTGCGCTCCGCGATGCCGGGCAGGTCGCGGGCATCGCCGAGTTCGACACGCACGGCCGGGAAGCGCGCGTGCAGGTGCGCGTGCAGTTCCTCGTTGAGTTCGAGCACCAGCAGCGCGTCGCCATGCACGCCGTGCGCGAGCAACGCGCGCGTCAACGCGCCCGTGCCGCCGCCCAGTTCGATCACGCGCGCGGTGCCCGGTGGGAGTTCGGCGACCATCGCCGCGGCGAGTTCGCGGCTGGAGGGCACCACGGCCGCGGTGCGCAACGGATTGCGCAGCCATTGCCGGAACAGCGCCCACCAGCTCGCGTGCGCGGCGTTCATCAGTACGCGCCCCAGCGGCGCAGGCGCCAGCAGCGATGGATGCGCGCGTCGCGCGCGAAGTCCGGTGGGATCGTGGCGGGCGAGATGTCTTCGATCTCCGCCACGTCGGCCAGCGCTTCGGTGTCGAGCTTGAAGCGGCGGTAGTTGTTCGAGAAGTACAACGCGCCGCCCGGCGCCAGCCGCGCGATCGCGGCGCGCAGCATGCGCACGTGTTCCTTCTGCACGTCGAAGTCGGCGGCGCGCGCGGAATTGGAGAACGTGGGCGGGTCGCAGAAGATCACGTCGTAGTGCCCGCGATCGGACAGCAGCCACTGCATCGCATCGGCCTGCACCAGGCGATGGCGACCGCCGCCGATGCCGTTTTCCTGCAGGTTGTCGGACAACCATTGCAGGTAGGTGCCGGACAGATCGACGCTGGTCGTGCTGTCGGCGCCGCCGCGCGCGGCCTGCACCGTGGCCACGCCCGTGTAGCAGAACAGATTGAGGAACCGCTTGCCCTGCGCGATGCGCGCGAACTCCAGGCGCAGCGGGCGGTGGTCGAGGAACATGCCCGTGTCGAGGTAATCGAACAGGTTCACGCGCAGGCGCGCGTCGCCTTCGCGCACGACGAGCACTTCGCCGCGACGATCGAACCGCCCGTACTTGCTGCCGCCCTTGCCGATGCTGCGCGTCTTCAGCGCGATGCGGTCCTTCGGGATCCCGAACACCTCGCGCGCCGCGGCCAGCAGGTCGTTGAGGCGCTTGCGCGTGGTGGCTTCCGGGATCTCGGCGGGCGCGGCGTATTCCTGCACGTGCAGCCACGCGTTGCGCGAATCGGCTTCGGTGTAGACGTCGATCGCGGCCGCGTACTCGGGCAGGTCGGCGTCGTAGGCGCGATAGCAATCGACGTTCTCGCGCTCGCGCCAGGCCTTCAGCTTCTTCAGGTTCTTGCGCAGGCGGTTGGCGACCATCTGCGCGCCTTCCGACAACACCGGCGCCGGTGCATCCGCCGCGCGCTGCGGCGGTGCGACCGGATCGCACACGATCAGCGTGCACTCGATGGCGCCGTTGAACAGCTGGTAGCGCTTCGCGGCGCGCAGGCCGGTGGCGCGCGCGAGTTCGTCGTCGCCGCACAACAACGCACCGCGCCATTGCGGGACGGTGCGGCGCAACGCATCGCCGAGCGCGCGGTACAGCGCGGGATCGGCGGCCAGGCGCGCGTCGTACGGCGGGTTGCAGACGACGACGCCGCGTTCGGGCGCGTCGCCGAGCGTCAAAGCTTCGATCGACGACACGGCCCAGTCGATCGCGTGCGCGACGCCTGCGGCCTCCGCGTTGTCTTCCGCGACACGCAGGATGCGCGGATCGATGTCGCGGCCGGAGATCGCGCGAGGCAAGCCCGACAGGCCTGCGTCGCGACGTGCGATCGCCTCGTCGCGCAAGCGCGCCCAGGCCTCGGGATCGAACCCGCGCCAGCGCGTCGGCAACGACCCGCCATGGCGCTGCAAGCCGGGCGCGACATCCGCCGCCATCAGCGCGCCTTCGATCAGCAGCGTGCCGCTGCCGCACATCGGGTCCAGCAACGCGCCGCCGTCGTGGTACGCCTGCGGCCAGCCGCCGCGCAGCAGCACGGCGGCCGCGAGGTTTTCCTTCAGCGGCGCTTCGCCCTGCGCGCGACGCCAACCGCGGCGATGCATCGGGCCGCCGCCGAGGTCGATCGACACGATCGCCCTGCCCTTGCGCACGACCAGGTTGACGCGCACGTCGGGCGATTCCACGTCCACGTCCGGCCGCGCGCCGGTGCGCTCGCGCAGCACGTCGACGATGCCGTCCTTCACGCGTTGCGCGGCATAGCGCGCATGCGTGAGCGCTTCGCCGGACACATGCGCATCCACCGCGATCGTGTGGCCGGGGCCGAGGTGCGTTTCCCAATCGATGGCGGCCACGCCCGCGTACAGCGCGTGTTCGTCGGCGCACGCGAATTCGGCGATCGGCCACGACACGCGGCTCGCCAGGCGCGACCACAGCACGGCGCGTTGCGCGTCTTCGAGCGTGCCTTCGACGTTGGCGCCGGCCATCGTCGCCGTGGCGCGCGTGGCGCCGAGGGCGACCAGTTCGTCGGCGAGCAGGTATTCCAGGCCCTTGCCGCAGCTTGCGAAGAATTTCATCTCAAAGTTTCGCCAGCAGGGCGCCGAACGCCTCGGCGCTGGCCGTGACGTGCGCGGACAACCGGTGCGTGTCGTCGACCAGTTGCAGCGTGGCGCGGCGTTCGCGCGCCCACGCGACGACTTCGGCGGCGGGGATGAGTTCGTCGTCCCAGCCGTGCAGGATCGAGGTGGGCACGTCGGCCGCATCGAAGGGATGCGCGGGATCGAGCAGGATCGGCGGCGCCATCAGGAACAGGCCCGCGACCGGCACCTGCAACGACACGCGCCCGGAAATCCACGCACCGAGGCTGGAGCCGGCGAGCACGACGCGCCCTTTCGACGCGGCACTGCGCGTGAGCGCGAGCAACCGCTGCACGCGCGCGGCCACGTCGCCGAGGTCGCTGACGTCGCGGCGCGCATCGAGGTCGGTGAAATCGGGGCGTTCGCAGGTCCAGCCGAAGCGTTCGGCGACGACGGCGAGCGCGGTGACCTTGGTGGCGTCCGGCCCGCTTTCGAACCCGTGCGACAGGATGCAGTGGCCCGGCATCACGCGTCCTCGCCGGGTTGCGGCAGCGCTTCCACCGCATCGCCGACGCGCAGCGTGCCGCCTTCGACGATGCGCGCGCACAAGCCGCCCATGCCGCGCATCGCGTTGTAACCGCCGGGGCCGAGCGCCTTTTCCATGTTCGAACACGGATCGCAGCTGTCGGTGCCTTCCAGCACCACGTCGCCGACGCGGAACCGGCGGCCCTTCAGCGCGACCAGCGGGATGCCGGAGACGACGAGGTTGCGGCGCAGCGTCGCGGGCGACACGGCGTCGTGGCCGGACAACGCCGCGATCACCGGCAAATGCTCGGCCTGGATCAGCGTGACGCCGCGCTTGCCGCTGCCGCTGGCGTAGCGGTCGCCGACCAGGCCCTGGCCGGTGTTGGCCTGCGCGTGGTCGGTCTCGTGCATCGGGACGGCGCGCTTCGGGCGCAGGCCGATCCATTCCACGCGACCGGCGCGCGGCAGGGTGGCCATCAGTTTTCCGAGTTCCGAACCCGGTGGGGGCAGCGTGGCCATTGCGTCAACTCCGGCGCCGTGGCGGGAAAGCGGCCGATGCTAGCATCGCGGGCATGTGGGCCATGCCTCCACCCGACCCGGACCAGACGATGCAGACCCGTCCCCTGCCCTACGAAGCACGCCTGGACGCGCGCAGCGATGCGCAACTGGACCTGGTGGTGGTGCATTGCACGGAACTGCCGGACCTGGCCACCGCGCGCGAATACGGCGAGCGCGTGCTGTACGCGGGCTCGGGCACCGGCAACAGCGGCCATTACTACATCGATCGCGATGGCACGGTGCAACGCTGGGTGGAACCGCTGCGCGTGGCCAACCACACGCGCGGATACAACCCGCGCTCGATCGGGATCGAACTGGTGAACACGGGGCGATATCCGCGCTGGCTGGATGCGGCGCACCAGGGGATGGACGAGCCATACACCGAAGCGCAGATCGCCGCGCTCGTGCGCCTGCTGCAGCAACTGCAGCGCGAGCACCCGTCGCTGAAGTTCATCGCCGGGCACGAAGACCTGGACACCACCGAGGTCGCTGCGGAAGACGACCCTTCACGGCAGGTGCGGCGCAAGCGCGATCCGGGCCCTTTGTTCCCGTGGGCGCGGGTGCTGCAGCAGGTCCCGCTGGAGCGGTTGCACGCCGAAAGTCCGTAGACTTCCCCGCATGACCGCCCCCGTTTCCGAACTCATCGAACTGCTGTCCCTCGAACGCCTCGAGGACAACCTCTTCCGCGGCCAGAGCCGCGACATCGGCACCAAGTACGTCTTCGGCGGGCAGGTGCTCGGCCAGGCGCTGTCGGCCGCGCAGGCCACGATGGCGTCGGCCGACGACCCGCGCAACGCGCATTCGCTGCACGCGTATTTCCTGCGCGCCGGCGACATCGACGCGCCGATCGTGTACCTGGTGGACCGCACGCGCGACGGCGGCAGCTTCTCCGTGCGGCGCGTCACCGCGGTCCAGCACGGGCAGCCGATCTTCTTCCTCGCCGCCTCGTTCCAGAAGGAAGAGCGCGGCGGCGAACACCAGTTGTCGATGCCCGAGGTCCCCAAGCCCGAAGACATCGTGCCCACGCCCGACCTGCCGCAGGACCAGCTCTCGAAGCTGCCTTCGAAGGTGCAGCGCTGGCTCTCGCGCCGCGGGCCGTTCGAATTCCGCCACGTGTATCCGCGCGATGAACTCAATCCGCCGAAGCGCCCGCCCTACCAGCACGTGTGGTTCCGCCTGTCCGAACGCGTGGGCGATGCGCCGGAACTGCATCGCGCGCTGCTTGCGTACGCGTCGGATTTCCACCTGCTCGGCACGGCCACGTTCCCGCACGGCATCAGCTACTACCAGCCGAACGTGCTGATGGCCTCACTCGACCATGCGTTGTGGTTCCACCGCCCGTTCCGCGCGGACGAATGGCTGCTGTATTCCATCGACAGCCCGAGTGCGCAGGACGGCCGCGGCCTGGCGCGCGGGCAGATCTTCGATCGCGACGGCAAGCTCGTGGCGAGCACCGCGCAGGAAGGCCTGATCCGCGTCGTCGAGGCGAAGGGCTGAGATGCGGCAGGTCTTCGCCAGCGCGCGCATGGAAAACGTCGAGGGCATCGCGCAGTTCCTCGAAGAACACGACATCGAAGTGCGCATCACGCACGGCCGTTCCTACAAGGGCGGCTGGGGCGGACGCCGCACGTACCGCGACGACGAGAGCGGCCCGATCCCCGCGGTGTGGGTGGTGAAGTCGGAAGACCAGCCGCGCGCGCGCCAGTTGCTGCGCGAAGCCGGATTGCTGGGCTCCACGCGCACGGGCACGGACAGTTTCCTCGCGCCGTCCGTGCATGGGGATTCCCTCGAATTCGCCGCCAAGGCCGCGCCGACGAAGCGCGCGTTCCGTTACAAGGTGGCGTTGCTGATCGCGATCGTGGCGGCGGTGGCGCTGGCGTGGACGGCGACTCGCAATGCAAAGGTTTCGACGGCGACGCCGCCGAAACTGGTCGACGGACACGGGTTGTTCCTGCCCGCGGAGCGCACAGCGCCGGCGACCACCGTCACGGCGAAACCCGCCGAGCCGGTCCCCGGCGCCTACCCCGTCGACACCCCGCCCGTCCTCGCCACCACGCTGGCCGCCACCGAACTCGCCATCCACGACACGCACGTCGCCTGCCTGCGCATCGATGGCGTGGCCGCGAGCGACGAGATGCTCGCACCGCTGAAGCGCACCGGCCTGGCGTTCGACTGCACGCGCACCGCCGACGCGGCGACGCTCACCCTCGACGTGCGCGGCTACCGCACCGACGGGTCGGGCACCGGCACGGTCGACCTCGCGGTCACCAGCGCCGACGGCCAGGGCCGCGCGAGCACGCAGGTCCGCAGCCTGCTGGTGCGCCGCCAGGAAGCGGACTGGCACGTGGTGCGGATCCTGTCGGTGCAGTGATGTCACATCCGGCGCCCGGCGACGTCCTTGTGGCCATGAACGCCACCACTGCCGATTTCGTCATCCGCCGCGACCTGCCCGCCGCCAGCCAGGGCGACCGTGATGCCTACGGCCGCATCGTCGCGGCCTGCCAGAACACCGTCACCGCGATCGCGCTGGCGATCGTGCGCGACGTGCAGGCGAGCGAGGACATCGCGCAGGACGCCTTCCTCAGCGGCTGGCAGCAACTGCGCCGCCTGCACAACCCCGACAGCTTCCTGCCGTGGCTGCGCCAGATCACGCGCAACCTCGCGCGCGACCACCTGCGTGCGAACGGCCGCGGCCCGCGCCCGGTGGACGATGCCGACGCCGCGATCGCCGCGGCCGCCGATCCCGGCCCGTCGCCGATGCATGCGCTCATCGATGCCGAACGCGCGGCCGCCGCGGCGGACCTGATCTCCGCGTTGCCGGCCGAGAGTCGTGAAACCTTGCTGCTCTATTACCGCGAAGGCCAGCGATCGCAGCAGGTCGCCGCGCTGCTGGGCTTGTCGGATGCGGCGGTGCGCAAGCGCCTGTCGCGCGCGCGGGAAGCGCTGCGCACCGACCTGCTCGCGCGCTTCGGCGAATTCGCGCAGGGCTCGGCGCCGGCGGCGGCGTTCGCGACGATCGTGACCGGCGCATTGATGACCGCCAGCCCGCCGGCCGCGGCGGCGGGCATGCTGGGCGCGGGCGCGACGGCCGTGGGTGCGAAGACGCTCGGCCAGGTGTTGCTGGGCGCCGCGGGGTCGATCGGCATCGCCGCGTTCGCCGCGCTCGCCTCGATCGCCTGGGGCCTGCGCCGCCAGTTGCGCGAAGCGATCGACGACGAAGAACGCACGGCGCTGGTGCGCTCGGCGATGGTCAACGTCGGCGCGTCCATCGGTTACGTGCTGGCGCTGCTGGCCCTGGCCGCGGGGACGCGCGGCTGGGTGCTGCCGGTGCTGGTCACCGCCGTGTTCATGGCGATCATCTTCTGGCAGACCGCCGTGGTGCAGCGCCGCGCGATGGCGCGCCGGCATGCGCTGGAAGCACAGCGCGATCCGGTCCTCGCGGCGAAGCGCCGGCGCCGCGAACGGTGGCAGTGCCACCTCGGGATGGTGGTCGGTGCGCTGGGCGGTTTCGGCGGGCTGATCGGCGGTCTGATGGCGTCGGGCCGGATTGCCTTCTAGACGCCGTTTTGGCACTCGCGCGTGACGAACGCGCGACAAAAACGCACGCGCGCAGGCGCTATGCTCGCCCCATGGGTGCCAACACTTCCCCGGAACAGGACGAGCTCCGCGTCTTCCATACCGGCGACCACGCGTGCGGGTACTGGCCCACGCGCATCGCGCGCGACCTCGTGCTCGATCCGCGCGACCCGCGCATGCCCCAGCTGTATCCGATGGCGCTGGGCTGGGGCTTCCGCCGTTCCGGCGACATCGTGTATCGCCCGCATTGCCAGGGCTGCCGCGCGTGCGTCGCGGTGCGCATCCCCATCGCCGAATTCCATCCAAACCGCACGCAGCGCAAATGCCTGGCGCGCAACGCGCACGTGCAGGCGCGCATCGTCGCGGCCGAGCGCACCGACGAACAACTCGCGCTCTACCAGCGCTACCTGCGCGCCCGCCATCGCGGCGGCGGCATGGACGAACACGGCGGCATCGAGTTCGACCAGTTCCTGATCGGCAGCTGGTCGCACGGGCGCTTCATGGAATTGCGCGAATACGACGGGCCCGGCCCCGGTCGGCTGTTGTCGGTGGCGATCACCGATGTGGTCGACCATGCGTTGTCGGCCGTGTACACCTTCTTCGACCCGGACCTGCCGGAACGCAGCCTCGGCACGCTGTCGTTGCTGCGCCAGATCGAATGGGCGAAGCGCGATGGCCGCGACCATCTGTATCTCGGCTACTGGATCGATGGCCACGACAAGATGGATTACAAGCGGCGCTTCCGTCCGCTCGAGGCTTTCGACGGGCGCACCTGGCAACCGATGCGCGAGGACGCGGCCTAGCCTTCGGGCGGCAGGTTGGCTTGCGACGTGGCGGCCGGCGCTTCGGTCTTCGCCGCGGGCGCTTCCGCCGGAGGCGGCGCCGCTTGCGCAGGCGCGTCGGTCTTCGGCGCCGAACGCGGCATCGGCGGCAACGTCATCAACGCCGGCGCGACGCGCGGACTGAACCCGAATGCGGCGTCGCTGCGCGCGGACACGATCATCCGCACCATCTGCTGCGGCACCATCAGTTCCAGCGCGACCGAATTCCCTTCGTTGGTCGCGGCCTGGATCGTCATCTCGATCAGGGAACCGGCGGTGTCGATCTCGTGGCACAGGATGTGTTCGCCGCCCGGGCCTTCGCGCAGGTAGGGCTTGATCGCCTCGCCCAGCGCTTCGAGCGCGGCGGGGAACAGGTACACGACGTAGCCTTCGGATTCGTTCATGGGCCGATTATTCCAGTGAGATCGTGATCGCGGCGGCAGCGTCGCGCGCGCGGCTGCGGGCATCCTCGATGTCGGTGCCGCGCGCGAGGGTGACGCCCACGCGGCGGTGGCCTTCGACCCGCGGCTTGCCGAACAGGCGCAGCGCGGTATCGGCTTGTTTCAACGCGTTCTCCACGCCATCGAACACGGGCACGCCATGCCCGACGGCCAGCATCGCGCACGACGCGGTGGGGCCAAGCTGGCGGATGGCGGGGATCGGCAGGCCGAGGATGGCGCGCGCATGCAGGGCGAACTGGCTGAGATCCTGCGAGGCGAGCGTGACCAGGCCGGTGTCGTGCGGACGCGGCGAGACTTCGGAGAACCACACCTCGTCGCCGCGCACGAACAGCTCGACGCCGAACACGCCCCAGCCGCCGAGGTCGTCGGTGACCGCGCGTGCGATGTCCTGCGCGCGCTCGAGTGCACGCTGCGACATCGCCTGCGGCTGCCAGCTTTCGCGATAGTCGCCATCGCGCTGCAGGTGCCCGATGGGTTCGCAGAACGCGGTGCCCGCGGCGTGGCGCACGGTGAGCAGCGTGATCTCGTATTCGAAATCGATGAAGCCTTCGACGATCACGCGGCCGGCGCCTGCACGGCCGCCCGTCTGCGCGTAGTCCCACGCCGGCCGGATGTCGGCGTCGCTGCGCAACGTGCTCTGCCCCTTGCCGGACGACGACATCACCGGCTTCACCACGCACGGCAAACCGACGGCGCGCACGGCGTCGGCGTAATCCTCGAACGTATCGACGAAGCGATACGGCGACGTCGGCAATCCGAGCGTTTCCGCGGCTAGGCGGCGGATGCCTTCGCGATCCATCGTCAATCGCGCGGCGCGTGCGGTGGGAATGACCCGCAGCCCACCACGCGCACCGTTCGCGGCTTCGCGTTCGATCTCCACCAGCGTGGCGGTGTGGATCGCTTCGATCTCGGGCACCACGATGTGCGGTTGCTCTTTTTCGATCAGCGCGCGGATCGCGGCGCCGTCGAGCATGTCGAGCACGTGGGCGCGATGCGAGACCTGCATCGCCGGGGCGTTGGCGTAGCGATCGGCGGCGATCACTTCCACGCCGAAGCGTTGCAGTTCCAGCGCGACTTCCTTGCCCAGCTCGCCCGAGCCCAGGAGCAACACGCGCGTGGCGGATGGCGACAACGGCGTTCCCAGGCGCATGCACAACTCTCGGCGATCGGCAGGGCGCGTAGTGTACCCGCGCGGCCCGTGCGATCCTGTGGCGCATGCGCCTGCTGCCTGCCCTGTCCGCCTTCGCATTGACGTGCATGCTCGCCGCCTGCGGGGGCGACGCGAAGCAACCGCGGCTGTCCGGCGTGCTGCTCGACGGCACGCTGGATGAAACCAGCGGTCTTGCCGCATCGGGGCGGTTCAAGGACACGTTCTGGCTGTTGCAGGACGGCGGCAATCCGGCGCAACTGCACGCGGTGTCGCGGCGCGGCACGCGCAAGGCCACCGTCACGATCAGCGGCGTGCACAACACCGATTGGGAAGACCTCGCCGCGTTCGCCTGGGAAGGCAAGCGCTACCTGCTGATCGCCGACACCGGCGACAACGGCGGCCTGCGCCGCTCACTGCAGTTGCACGTGGTGCCCGAGCCCGATCGCCTCGTCGACGGCGCGACGCTCAAGCCCGCGTGGTCCATCGCGTTCAAGTGGCCCGACGGCCCGCGCGATTGCGAAGCGGTGACCGTCGACGCGGCGACCGGCACGGTGTTGCTGGTGTCGAAGAAGCGCAATCCGCCCGAACTGTTCGCGTTGCCACTGCGCCCCGGCCGCGGCCTCGTCGTGGCGCGTCGCATCGCATTGCTCACGCCGCCGCCCGCCGCGCCGGACGGCCCCAAAGCCACCGACGCCGACAAACGTCGCACGGCCCTCGGCCGCCAGGTCACCGCGGCGGATCTCTCGCCCGACGACCGCACGCTCGCGATCCTCACCTACGACCGCCTCTGGCTCTATCCCCGCGCCGCCCATCAATCGTGGGCGCAGGCCGTGGGGCATGCGCCGCGCACCGAGCCGCTGCCGTGGCTGCACCAGGCCGAAGCGCTGGCGTGGATGCCCGACGGCAAGGGCCTGCTGGCGACCGGCGAGTTCAGCCCGGCGCCCCTGGTCTACCTGCCCGCGGATCCCTGATCCCGCTGCCGCTCGTCGGCCTCCGCTTGCGAGGTTGATATCAGAGTGATATCACATCGCTCGCGCCCCATCCCGGGGCGGAGAGACCTTCGATGAAAGAGAACCCCATCCGTTCGGCCCCCGGCATCCCGATGCTCCTCGGCTTGTTCCTGGTCCTGCTGTTCGGCGCTTACCTGATCCTCAACGGCATCCGCATGGGCGCCCCGACCTTCATCGTCGGCGGGCTGCTGATCAACGTGGTCGCGTTCGTGTCGCTGTTCGGCCTGTACATGGTCGAGCCCAACCAGACCGCGGTGCTGAGCCTGTTCGGCAAGTACGTGGGCACGGTGCGCGACAACGGCCTGCGCTGGAACAACCCCTTCTTCGCCAAGAAGAAAGTCAGCGGGCGCGTGCGCAACTTCGAGAGCGGCAAGCTCAAGGTCAACGAACTGGACGGCAGCCCGATCGAGATCGCCGCCGTCATCGTGTGGCAGGTCGTCGATTCGGCCGAAGCCGTGTACAACGTCGACGACTACGAAACCTTCGTGCACATCCAGACCGAATCGGCCCTGCGCGCGATGGCCACCAGCTATCCCTACGACCAGCACGAAGAAGGCCAGCTCGCGCTGCGCAGCCACGCCGCGGAAATCAGCAAGCACCTGGCGCAGGAACTCACCGAACGCCTCGCCGACGCCGGCGTCGCCGTGCTCGACGCACGCATCAGCCACCTGGCCTACGCGCCGGAAATCGCACAGGCGATGCTGCAGCGCCAGCAGGCCAACGCGATCATCGCCGCGCGCACGCGCATCGTCGCCGGCGCCGTGGGCATGGTCGAAATGGCGCTCGCCGAGCTGCAGAAGAACGGCGTGGTGCACCTGGACGAAGAGCGCAAGGCGCAGATGGTCAGCAACCTGCTGGTCGTGCTGTGCGGCGAGCGCTCGACGCAGCCGATCGTCAATGCCGGCACGTTGTACTAATCGAAGGACACTGAAATGACTGCAATCCTGATCATCGTGGTCGTCGCCGCCGCCGGCACGTACTACCTGCGCCGCAAGCGTCGCGGCTGAGATGGCGGAGAAGAAAGCCTATCCGCTGCGCATCAACGCCGACGTGCTCGGCGCCGCGCAGCGGTGGGCGGACGATGAGTTGCGATCGTTGAACGCGCAGATCGAATACGTGCTGCGCGATGCCTTGCGCAAGGCGGGGCGCCTCCCGGCGCCGCCGCCGGAACCGGAGAACGAAGATGGCGAGTGATCGCTGGAGTTACCAGGTGGTGGAGGTGAAGGCCTTCTTCGGCACGAAGCCGGAGATGGTGCAGGAACGCCTCACCCAACTGGGCCTGCAGGGCTGGGAACTGGTGGCGGTGTTGCAGACGCACCCGTTCAAGCCCGTGCAGCTGTATCTCAAGAAACCGCTGTAACGCGCCCATTACAAGCCGGAGCCCATCGCCATGATGAACGCCTCGCATCGCACCTACGCCACCGCTTCGGCCACCATCTTCGCGCTGGTGGCGCTGTTCCAGGCCTTTCGCGCCGTCGCCGCCCTGCCCGTCTCGATCGATGGCCGTGCCGTCCCGGTCGTCGCATCGTGGGTCGTTGCCGTGCTTGCGGCTGCATTGGCCGTCTGGGGCTGGCGCTCACGCTGAGCGCATCGGTACCCTTGGCGCATGCGCAGCGTCGCCAGGGTCCTGATCAACACGCCCGACATCGAGCTCTGGCCCGGCGGGTTGCTGCGTGCGCGCAGCAACCACGACCAGCGGATCCTGTCGCGCGCCACGCGCGTGTTGCGCCGCAAGTCCGACGGCCGCTATCTCGCCGCCGAGGTGCCCGAAGGCCTGATGCCGCTGGTGCACGCGCTGCATCGCGAACCGGGCCTGGACGACGCGCTCGACGCACTCGACACCCACGCCGCCTCGCACGCGCATCCCGGCGTGGATCGCGTGCACACGTTGCCGCTGTCCCGCTTGCGCGAGCACCTCGATGCGCTCGGCCTGGATGATGCGTACGGCGAACGCACCGGCCTGCCCCTCGTCGCCGAACCGGAATTGCTCGGCTTCGCCGGCTTCGATCGGTATCGCCGCCCGTTGTGGCTGCTGCCCGGCGCCGCGCGCGCGTGGCAGCACATGCAGGCCGACGCGATGCGCAACGACATCGTGCTCGAGGCGATCAGCGGGTATCGCAGCCACGATTACCAGCTCGGCATCTTCGAACGGAAACGCGCGCGCGGGCAGACGGTGGACGAGATCCTCACCGTCAACGCCGCGCCCGGCTACAGCGAACACCACGGCGGCCGCGCGCTCGACATCGGCACGCCCGGCGAGCCTCCGGCGGAGGAATCGTTCGAAACCACGCGCGCGTTCGCGTGGTTGCAGGACAACGCCGGCGGACACGGGTTCACGATGAGCTATCCGCGCGACAACCCGCACGGCATCGTCTACGAGCCCTGGCATTGGTGCTGGCGTGGGGCTTGAGTCGACGCGCACGCTCGGGCAGGCGTGGGAGGGCGGGAAAAACCATTTCAACCTGATCCGCCTCGTCGCGGCGTGGCTGGTCATCTACGGCCATGCGTGGGCGATCACCGGTGCGCCCGGCGGCGATGTCGTCGCGCAACTGACGCAGGTCAAGTTCGCCGGCGCGCTGGCCGTGGACATGTTCTTCGTGATCAGCGGCTTCCTGATCGCCGCCAGCCTGCAGCGCAACACCGTGCGCGGTTACCTCGGCTCGCGCGCGTTGCGCATCCTGCCGGCGCTGGTGGTGTGCGTGGCGGTGACGGTGTTCGTGCTCGGGCCGCTGCTGACGACCTCGCACGAGTACTGGTCCGCACAGACGTGGCGTTACGCGTGGTCGAACGCGAGCCTGTGGCGCGCGGAATACCAGTTGCCCGGCGTGTTCGCGGGCCAGCCTTCGGACGTGGTGAACGGCTCGCTGTGGACGTTGCCGATCGAAGCGCGCCTGTACCTGGCGCTGCTGGGCGCGTCGTTGTGCGGAATGCTCGTGGTGCGGCGCTACGTCGTTGCCTGGGTGGCGTTGCTCGCGGCGATCGTGGCCTTCGCGCTCTGGCGCGCGCCGCTGCCGGAATGGCTCGCGAACGACCTGTGGTGCTTGGCGTGCTTCACCACCGGCACCGTGTTGTGGTTGTTGCGCGATCGCGTGCGCGTGTCGTGGATCCCGGTCGTCGTGTTGCTGGTGCTCGCGGCGGTGCTGCGCGGGACGCCGTGGTTCGTCGCGCCCTACTTCGGGCTCGTGACGTACGGGACGTTGTGGCTGGCGTTCGTGCCGCGCGGGCCGCGCATCGCGCACCACGATCTGTCGTACGGCTTGTATCTCTACGGATGGCCCGCGGCGCAGGTGGTGCAGCATGTATCGCCGGGCGGACCGTTGCACAACGTCGTGTTCGGCAGCCTGCTGGCGTTCGCGTGCGCGGCGGCGTCGTGGTTCCTGGTCGAACGGCCGGCGTTGCACCTGAAGCGACGCTTCGGGACACGGACGCCGGTGGCGTCGCCGGTGGGGGCGAACGCCTGATCCTCAGCGCGGCGCGCTGCGAAAGCGCACGAGGCCGCGTCGCATTTCCATGGCAGCGGCAATCGCGGCGGGGGACATGCGGCTTCGCATCGCCTGCTCCAGGGTCACGCCGCGTGCGCAGCCTTGCATGCAAAGCATCGCGGTCAACAACGATTGGTTTCCGCAGGCGTTGAGCGCGCGGCAACGGATCGGCACAACGGCGAGCTCGAACGCCTCCATGCGCTCGCCGTCGCTCAGGTGTTGCGGGATCGCGACGGGGAACTTGCCGCTCCGGAACAGTTGGTTGCTGGCCGGCGTCAACTGGGCCGACGTGACCGCAGTGCGCAGGTCATCCAATGCGAGCGCATCCGCGATCGGCTCGCCCATCTCGCGCGCGAACATCACGTCGGGCGCCATCCCGCGGAGGAATGGCGTGTACTTCTTTTCGTCGTATCCCGTGCACGCGCGGAGGACGTAATCGATCGCCCAGGCACGATTGTGATCGAGTCGTTCCGGCTGGTCGGCGAGTCGCTTGGCAATGCCGCACGCCATGAATGCGTATGCCTCCATGTCGTACACGAGCCAGGCGTCGGCGCCGTGTGCGGCGATCGCCGCGTCGAGGCTCTCGGTAAGGCGCAAGTCGCGGCCACCCAACCCGCCGCCATCCACGACGGCCACGGGCAGCGCGTCCATCGATGAAAACGCGTCGGGCAACGTGCTGCCGATCATCGCGGCGCGGCGAGGCAGGGGCGCGTCAGATGCCACGGCCGCATCCACCCGCGACGGCAGGACCTGCGGTGCGGGGCGCTGCCACCAGGCCACCACGCACGACAAGCCGAGCGCCGCTGCAATCAACAACCACGTCCTTGCGTGCCGCATGGTCATCCCTGCGAGCGCTTCACCGGTTTTGCATCCTTCGCCTTCGGCGCATTCGCCGCATCCGCGATGCGCCACAGATACAAGCTGGCGTAGGTTCGATACGGCCCCCACTTCTCTCCGCGTTCCAGCAACCCCTTCGGCGCGGGCATCGCGTCGAGCTTGTCCACGGCCTGCGCGCCCTTGCGGATGCCGAGGTCATCCACCGGCAACACGTCGGGGCGGCCGAGGCGGAACATCAGCATCATCTCCACCGTCCAGCGGCCGATGCCGCGGATCGGGACGAGCGCATCGATGATCGCGCCTTCATCCATCATCGCCATCTGCTTGAGCGTCGGGATTTCGCCGCGTTCTTCGCGCAGGGCGAGGTCGCGAAGCGCGAGCGTCTTGTTGCCCGACACGCCGCACACGCGCAGCGCGGCGTCGTCGATGCGCGCGAGCGTGTCGCAATGGAAGCGGTCGCTGGCGATCGCGGTTTCCACGCGGCCGACGATCGTCGCGGCGGCCTTGCCGCTCAGTTGCTGGTAGAGGATCGCCCGCGCGAGCGCGTCGACGGGATCGAAGGGTTTGCGCCACCGCGGGTCGGCGTCGATCGGGCCGATGCGGTCCATCCACTTCGCCAATTTGCGATCGCGCCTGGCGAGATGCGCGTGCGCGGCGTCGACATCGAATCCCCTGGCACGGCGTGGCATGCGGTCCCCTTCAGCGGCGCGCGAGGTCGATGGCCATGGCGCACCACCCCGCGATGAGCAGCGTACCGCCGAATGGCGCGAACGTCGTGGGCCATTGCCACAGCGCCGCGCCCGCCAGGCTGCCGGAGAACAGCAGCATGCCCGCGAACAGGGCGCACGCCGCGACGAGGCCGAGCCTGCGTTCGCAGCGCGGCGCGAGCGTCGCCAGCGCCAGGCCATGCGCGAACGCGAAGGCCGCGGCGAGCGAAAGGCGCGCACGTGCATCGCCTTCCACGCCGTGCGAGGCGTAGGCCGCAAGGCCCACCGCCAGCGCGCACGCGAACGCACCGCACGCCGCCAACCCCCGCCGCAAACGAAAAACGCCGCGAGCGCGGCGTTCTTCGTGCAGTGCGCGATCGCGCATGTGCGTGTCTTACTTGAGCTTCCAGAACAGCGTGAACTGGCCTTCGTCGGTGAAGCCCGCATCCACGCCCGCGTTCCAGACCTCGAACGGACGGTCGGTGGTTTCGAGGCCGCGCGTCATCGTCCAGGCGCGCAGCGAGTCGCGCATCTTCGGCAGGCTGAGCATGTGGCCCTGGAACCCGGCCGACACGTAGCGGCCCGGTTCGGTGCGCACGTACTGCACGTTCTGCTCCAGCTTCGGCGCGGACAGCGGCATCGACGGGCCGGTTTCGCCCTTCTTGCGCACGGGCAGCACGGTGTCGAAGGAGTAGCTGTCGGCCGCGAACTCGGTGGTGATCACGCGCACCGGGCCGGTGGCTTCCAGGCCGTTGGCGTCCATCACCTTGCGGATCCACTGCAGGTTGTTGCTCATCGCGGTCTGGATCTTCTCCGGATCGCGTTCGACCGAGGCCGGCGCCGTCAGCAGGTTCTCGCCCTGCAGCTCGACGACCTTCGGCAGGTTGGCCGGGTCCTTGCGGCCGAAGTCGGCGGCGTAGTCGTAGTTGGGCACGCCGGCCAGCATGTTGGTCAGCTTGCCCAGGCCCAGCTTGATGTCGTCGCCGACGCTGCGGATGTACATGCCCGAGTAGCGGCCGAGCAGGTCGAAGCCGTAGTCGACGTCGTACGTCTGCACGATTTCGACGTTGCGGTTGTTGCGGCCGGTCGGCTTGAGGTTGAACACCGTGTGCTTGCCGGCGCCGCGCGCGGGGTCGACGATTTCGTACTCGATGCGCGTGGGCTCGCTCTTGACGATCTTCCAGCTGCCCTTGCCGATCTGTGCATTGGTGGAGCTGTAGCTCGCGGTGGCGCCGACGCCGGTCTCGGGACCGCTGAAGGTCCACTGCATGCGCGGGTCGCGCAGCGCCAGGACGTTCCAGTCCTTCAACCGCTTCGGGCTGTTGAGCGTGTCGCGCACGATCGTCATCTTGCGGTTCGTCTCGATGCTCTCGGTGACATGCCGCGAAGACGGCAACACCAGGCCCACCACGAGGAACAGCACGGCGACGATCGCCAGGGAAATCAGGATCTCGATCAAACGGGTCATTCGGTAAGTCTCCAGACCGGGCCGCCGCCGGGCGGGCCGCACAGACCGGGCATGCTAACAAACGGCGGTGGCCGGAGG
Source organism: Noviluteimonas caseinilytica (assembly GCF_018406605.1). Lineage (GTDB taxonomy): Bacteria > Pseudomonadota > Gammaproteobacteria > Xanthomonadales > Xanthomonadaceae > Noviluteimonas > Noviluteimonas caseinilytica. The sequence continues at coordinate 320,752 of NZ_AP024545.1, forward strand.
GAGCCTTGTTTACGGCGGAGATTGGCCCCCGCCGTCACACAAGCTGGAGTTCGAAGGCCTTGAGCACCGCCCGGGTGCGGTCGCGAACGCCGAGCTTGGAAAGGATGTTGGACACGTGGTTCTTGATCGTGCCCTCGGCCACGCCCAGCGAATTGGCGATTTCCTTGTTCGAAAAGCCGCTCGCCATCAGGCGCAGGATTTCGGTTTCGCGGTCGGTCAGCGGATCGGGCCGGTCCAGGCTGACGAAATCGTTGCGCATGTGCTCCAGGCCCGACAGCAGCCGCTGCGTGACGGCCGGCTGGACCAGCGAGCCGCCCGCGGCCACGGTCTTGATCGCGCCGACCAGTTGTTCGAGCGTCACGTCCTTCAGCAGGTAGCCCTTCGCCCCCGCCTTCAGCCCCGCCAGCACCAGCTGGTCGTCGTCGAAGGTCGTGAGGATGATCGTGGGGGGCAGCGCATTCATGCGGGCCAGCGCCTGCAGGGCTTCCAGGCCCGACATCACCGGCATGCGCATGTCCATCAGGACCACGTCGGGCTTGGCCTGCGGGATCAGGTCCACCGCCTGGCGCCCGTCCGCCGCTTCGGCGATGACTTCCATCCCCTCGGCGAGCGCCAGCAGGGATCGGATGCCCTGGCGCACCAGGGTCTGGTCGTCGACCAGCAATATGCGGATCGTGCCGTTGTTCATCAGGCCACTGCTCCTCGCGGGGTGGTGCCATCGGTGGTGGGGGAAGGTTCGATCGGGGCCGCGCCCGCCGACACGGTGGCCACGGGCACGCAGAGGGGGCCGGTGGCCAGCGGCAGGACCAGGCGCAGGTGGAAGCCTTCGCCCGGCCGGCAATCGACCTCGAGCGCGCCGCCGTGCTGGGCCAGGCGCTCGCGCATGCCGCGCAGGCCGTGGCCGGGCACGACCGCGTCGGCGCCGGTGCCGTCGTCGCGCGCATCGATGCCGATGCCGCCGTCGACGCGGCGGGCATGGATCCAGAGGTTGCGCGCGCCGGCGTGGCGCACCGCGTTGGTGATGATTTCCTGCGTGCAGCGCAGCAGCACGTGCGCGCGCTCGGGATCGTCGATCGCGAGCGGCTCTTCGATGTCCATGTGGATCGCCAGCGACGGGACGTTCTCGGCGAGCGGGCGCAGCGCGGCGGCAAGGTCGATCGCCCCGCCTTCGCGCAACTGGCTCACCGCTTCGCGCACGTCGGTCAGCAGCAGGCGCGCGAGCGTGTGGGCCTGCTGCACGTGTTCCTTGACGCGGCCTTCCGACAGGTGCCCCGCCACTTCGAGGTTGAGGCTCAGCGCGGTGAGGTGGTGGCCCAGCAGGTCGTGCAGTTCGCGCGAGATGCGCGTGCGTTCGTTGACGCGCGCGCTTTCGGCGAGCAGCGCGCGGGTGGCGCGCAATTCGGAGTTCAACCGCCGTTGTTCGTCGCGCGCCTGGGCCTGTTGCCGCGCGACCAGGCTGGTGACGAACACGAACCCGGAGAAGCCCGCGTAAAGCACCGACTGCATCAGCGCTTCGAGCAGCGGGAAGTTCAGGCCGTGCACGAACACCGGCACCACCGCCAGCTGGCTCAGGACCAGCCACGCCACGCCCAGCGGCAGGGGCAGCAGCCACGGCAGCACGCAGGCGGCGACCATCAGCAGCACGCTGCCGAGGCCGCTTTCGTTGTAGTAGCTCACGCCCACCGCGGCCAGGGTGAGCACCACCAGCAGGGCGAAGTCCCCCAGCGTGCGGCGGCGCACGCCGAGCCCGCGGGTCAGCCACGCGTAGCTCAGGCCGAAGGCGAAATACGAGACCCAGCCCGGCCAGGGCATCGGCCGCAGCGCCAGCTGGTCGTCCGCGCCGTCGCCGAACAGGGGCACCAGCCACGAATACAGCAGGGGCACGCTGACGACCGCCCAGGTGAACAGGCCGGCGTAGCGCAACAGGCGATCGTGGCCGAAGCGGGTGAACATGCCGGCATCCTAGCCCCATCGCCCACGATCGGCGCCGAGCCGAAAGTCATGCCCCCGGCCGGGGCGCGCGTGCGATAATCCGCGCCGCGCCGGGGATGCCGGGCGCGCACCACACGCAATGGTCCCAGGCCGCACGCAAGCACGGAGTCTTCAATGTCGATCGTCGTCCGCGACGTGCGCGAGCACGAGCTGGATTCCGTCCTAGCCCTCAACAACGCCGCCGGCCCCGCGATCCTGCCGCTCGACGCGGCCAAGCTCCGCAGCTTCTTCGATACCGCCGAATATTTCCGCGTCGCCGAGCGCGACGGCACGCTGGCTGGCTTCCTCGTCGGTTTCGGGTCCACGGCCGCGCACGACAGCGACAACTTCGCCTGGTTCCGTGCGCGCCACGAGCATTTCTTCTACATCGACCGCATCGTGGTGGCGAGCCGCCGCCGCGGCGGTGGCGTCGGCCGCGCGTTGTACGCCGACGTGCAGAGCTACGCGGAACTGCGCTACCCGCAGCTGTTCTGCGAAGTGCTGCTGGAAGGTGGCGCCGACCACGCCCTGCTCTTCCACGGCAGCTTCGGCTTCCGCGAAGTGGGCCAGAACGTCATGCACGGCGGCCATCGCGCCGCGATGCTGATGAAGGACCTCTGCAGCTACGCCTGGGTGCGCGACACCTACGGCGACGCCCTGCCCGACGCCCCGTGGCTGCTGCAGCCGCGCCTGCACGCGCCCCCCGCCCACCGCCCCACCGGGACGTGCGCGTGAGCACGGCCGTCGATTACGAACAGGCAGGCGAACTCAAGATCGGCCAGGTCGGCATCGCCAACCTGCGCGTGCGTACGCTCGACGTCGCGCAGCTGGCCGCCGAAATGCGCGACCGCGTGCAGCGCGCGCCCAAGCTGTTCGAACGCGCCGCCGTGGTCCTGGACTTCGGCGGCCTGACGCGCACGCCGGACGTCGCCACCGCCCGCGCGCTGGTCGACGGCCTGCGCGAAGCCGGCGTGCTGCCGGTCGCGCTGGCCTACGGCACGCGCGAGATCGAAGAACTCTCGGTCGCCCTCGGCCTGCCGCTGCTCGCCAAGTTCCGCGCGCAGTACGAACGCGCCGACGCCGCACCCGAACCCCCACCGCCGCCGCGCGCCAGCGCGAAGCCCGCCGCCGCACCGGAACCGAAACCCGCACCGGCCGCGAACGCGCCGGGCGGCTCCGCGCCGGGCATGATGCAGGCCTCGCCCGTGCGGTCCGGCCAGCAGGTGTATGCCGAAAACAGCGACCTCACCGTGCTGACCACCGTGGGCGCCGGCGCCGAGGCGATCGCCGACGGCTCCATCCACATCTACGGCGCCTTGCGCGGCCGTGCGCTCGCAGGTGCGCAGGGCAACGAGAAGGCGCGCATCTTCTGCCGCGAGTTCCACGCGGAGCTCGTCGCGGTGGCGGGGCACTACAAGGTGCTGGAAGACATTCCGAAGGAACTGCGCGGCAAGGCCGTGCAGGTCTGGCTCGAACAGGGGCAGCTCCGCATCGCGGCGCTGGACTGATACAACAACAGCAAGCATTCGAGAGGGAGGACAACACTTGGCCGAAATCATCGTAGTCACGTCCGGCAAGGGCGGCGTCGGCAAGACCACCACCAGTGCCAGCATCGCGTGCGGCCTGGCCCGCCAGGGCAAGAAGGTCGCCGTCATCGACTTCGACGTCGGCCTGCGCAACCTCGACCTGATCATGGGCTGCGAGCGTCGCGTGGTGTACGACTTCGTCAACGTGATCCACGGCGAGGCGACGCTCAAGCAGTCGCTGATCAAGGACAAGCGTTTCGACAACCTGCACGTGCTGGCCGCTTCGCAGACGCGCGACAAGGACGCGCTGGCGAAGGAAGGCGTGGAGAAGGTGCTCAACGACCTGGCCGAGGACGGCTTCGACTACATCGTGTGCGACTCGCCCGCCGGCATCGAGAAGGGCGCGTTCCTCGCGATGTACTTCGCCGACCAGGCGATCGTCGTGGTCAACCCGGAAGTCTCCTCGGTGCGCGACTCCGACCGCATCCTCGGCCTGCTCGCGTCCAAGACGCGCAAGGCCGAGAACGGCGAGCGCGTGAAGGAACACCTGCTGCTCACCCGCTACAGCCCCTCGCGCGTGGAGACCGGCGAAATGCTGTCGATCACCGACGTGGAAGAAGTGCTGGGCCTGAAGACCATCGGCGTGATCCCCGAATCGGGCGACGTGCTCAACGCGTCCAACAAGGGCGAGCCGGTGATCCTCGACATGGAATCCAACGCAGGCCAGGCCTACGACGATGCCGTCGCGCGCCTGATGGGCCAGGAGCGGCCCATGCGCTTCACGCAACCCGAGAAGAAGGGATTCTTCACCAAGTTGTTCGGGGGCTGAGCCATGTCGATCTTCGATTTCCTCAAGCCCAAGAAGAACACCGCCGCGGTCGCGAAGGATCGCCTGCGCATCATCATCGCGCAGGAACGCTCGGCGCACGGCGGCCCGGATTACCTGCCGCTGCTGCGTCGCGAGCTGCTGGAAGTGATCCGCAAGTACGTCAACGTCGACGTCGATGCGGTGAAGGTCGACGTGGTGAAGGACGGCGAGCACGACGTGCTCGACATCTCGGTCGCGCTTCCCGAGGAGCGCGCGGCGGCGGTGTGACGTGACCTGCGCCGTGCTCACGCTGGCGGACATCGACCGCACCCACGTGGCGGCCCTGCTGGGCCGCTACGGGCTGCAACTGGTGCACGTCGACGATGGCGCGGCGATCCCCGGCAGCTACTGGGGCGAGCCGGAAGCGGGACTGGTCGGCGCCACGGTCTTCGCGCGCGCCGACACGCCGGTGCATTCGTTGTTGCACGAGGCGGCGCACCTGATCGTGCTGCCGCCGGAGAAGCGTGCGACGGTGCACACGGACGCGACGGATTCGGTCGCGGAAGAAGACGCGGTGTGCGTGCTGCAATCGCTGCTCGGCGATGCGATCCCGGGCGTGGGCGCGGCCCGCGTGTTCGCCGACATGGATGCGTGGGGTTACACGTTCCGGCTCGGCTCGGCCCGCGAATACGTGGAGCAGGACGCCAGCGACGCATGGCGATGGCTGCACGATCGCGGATTGGCGGATGCAGAGACCCGCGAACTCGTTGTTCCCTGATCTTTGCTCGTGATCCCCGCTCAGCCGGCGATCCAAACGCAAAATCGCATCAACCTCCTCCGGCACGGCGCTCCGCCGCGATGAGGGCTCATAGGTCCTCCCCCGTCGTTTTGCGATGCGTCCAGCCGCAAGACGCCGGCCGTGCGCCATCCATGGCGCACTGTACGGACCTATAAGCCCTCATCACGTCGAAGCGCTTCGCAACCGGAGCGTTGCGACGCTGCGTAGGAGTAGTGCCTCGCACCGGATCGGTGAGTCGCTGGCGAACACATCCGCTTCGGACGGACGGCGCACTGCACGCCCAGCCAATCCCGCTCCGCTGCCTCGCCATCCCTGGCTGCGAGCATCGGCGCCGTCCATCCATGGACGGCTGCGCGGGATTGGCTCGGCGTGCGGTGCGCCTCACCGCAACGTTGCGGCCTGCAGCTTCGGTTTGCGAAAGCAGCGCGCTGCTTCTGAAACTTGTTTGGCTGGCGCTTTGCTTGCGCAACAGAATTTGCGAAAAAAACGTTTCGGCGCTTCCCATCGATGAAGAGCCCCCTTTGAGTCAAAGGGGGCGGCGCGACAGCGCGGGGGAATGTGGGTGCATTGGGCCGGGGCCCAAAGTTTTGCGCAGCAAAATTTTGGGAGCGCTTTGGCGCGCACGCGACAAAGTGCTGCCGGATGGGGCGTGGCGGAGCGCCCTGATGGGTGTCCCCGCCTTCGCGGGGACGACGCCAGGAACCGAATCCTGCTTTTGGAGCCTTCGCGGGCCCGGCGGGTACGGACGGAACTTGCGCGCCATCGCCCCCACCCCATAGCCTGCGGGTCCTCGCGCCGCCCGGCGCCTCCAGGGACCGACCCGTGACCGCACGTCCTTTCCTGCTCGCGCTCGCCATCTCCGCCGGCCTGCTCACGATCGCCGGCTGCAAGAAGACCCCCGAAGCGCCCGTCGCACCTGGCGGCATCGCCACCACGCCGCCGCCGGAAGGCGAGACGGCCGACCAGTTCATCGCGCGCGTCAACGACGAACTGCGCAAGGGCTATCCCGACCTCACCGCCGCGCAGTGGGTCTCGTCCACCTACATCAACGACGACAGCGAACGCCTCTCGTCGAAGGCCAACGAACGCTTCTCCATCCAGCTCAAGGGCTGGATCGAACAGTCGCGCAAGTTCGAAGGCCAGCCGATGTCGCCGGCCACCGCGCGCGCCATCACGCTGCTGAAGCTGCAGACCCCGATGCCGCCGCCGA